>JBAYRO010000060.1:0-18020 GCA_041676645.1 Burkholderiaceae bacterium
AGCGGATACCAGGCTGCACGGTCCGGTCCAGACGCCTTCTCGGCCTCCGGACTCTACCGTGCCGGTCTGGTCTAAAGATACAAGCGGGTTCGCCTGCGGGCGCATGGCTGCGTTGAGGCTCCTTGCCGTACCTCTCGTACTGTCTACGTCGCCCCGCCTTGCCCTGCGCCCGCAGGCGAACCCGTATGACTAGGCTGTGAACTGTGGGCGTCGGCGACTCCAGTCTGTCGACGCCTCGTAGGCGGCGGCTGCCCGGAAGCAGAGATCTTCCCGATGCTTCGGCGCCACCAACTGCATGCCGATCGGCAGGTCGTCGTCGCTGAAGCCGCAGGGCAGCACGATCGCCGGCTGCTGGCTCAGGTTGAAGGGCCATGAGAACGGCGCCCACCAGGTCCAGTCGTGCTCGGGCCCGGCGCCGATTCCGGGTGGCCGCGGCGGCGCGTACCGGCCGACCTCGAATGGCAGCACCGCGGTCGCCGGCGTCAGCAAGAGGTCGAAGCGACGGGTGAAGCGCGCCATGCCCAGGGCGATCGCCGCCCGGACCGATTGCGCATCGAGGAAATCCGCCAGGGTGTAGGCGCCGGCCTGCTCGACGACGGCGCGCAGGCCGGGGTCGAGCAGCGCGAATTTCGCCGGCGGCAGCCGATGCAGGAGATGACGCGCCGACGAGAACCAGTGGACCCGGAAGGCATGCTCGCCATCCGGAATCTCCGGATCGGCCTGCTCGACGCTTGCGCCGAGCCGGGCGAAGTGCGCCGCGGCCGCCGCTACCGCCGCCTCGATCCGCGGGTCGACGTAGCGCACATGCGCGAGGCGCGGACTGAAGCCGATCCGCATGCCGGCAAGCGGGCGGGTATCGCCGCTGCGGGCCAGCGCCTGGTCGACTGCGGCGACCCAGTCCGGCGCCGGACCCGGCAGCGCCAGCCAGTCGCGATCGTCGGCGCCGGCGAGCACGCCCAGCATCAGCGCGCAGTCGCGCACATTGCGCGTCTGCGGCCCGACATGGGCGACCGTGCCCATGGGTGAATGCGGATGGGCCGGCACCCGTCCGAAATGGGCTTTGATGCCGACCGTCGCGGTGAACGCCGCCGGAATGCGGATCGAGCCGCCGCCATCGGTCCCCAGGCCGAGCGGGCCGAGCCCGGCGGCCAGGGCGGCGACCGCACCGCCCGAGGAGCCGCCCGGCGTGCGATCGAGCCGCCAGGGATTGCGGGTGATCCCGCTCAGGGCCGAATCGGTCGAACCGCGCCAGCCGAGCTCGGGCACGGTCGTCTTGCCCAGCAGCACGGCGCCGGCCTCGCGCAGCCTCGCGGTGACCGGCGCATCGTTGTCCCAGGGTCCCGCCGGGTCGATGGCGAGGGAACCCTTCAGGGTGGGCCAGCCACGGGCGTCGATCAGGTCCTTGATGGTGGCCGGGACACCGTCCAGCGGACCCATCGGCTGGTGGCGGCGCCAGCGCTCGGTCGAAGCGGCCGCCTGCGCCATCGCGCCCTGTGCATCGATCAGGCAGAAGGCCTTGATCAGCGGATCGACCGCCTCGATCCGGCGCAGCACGGCGGCCACGACCTCGGTGGGCGAGAGGCTTCCCGCCGCGTAAGCCGCGACCAGCTCGCCCGCGCCAAGATAGCCGATCGTCTCGTCGTCCATGTCCCCTCCTTCGGCGGTCGCGGGCCCGCGGGCGCGTCCGCCCCGGTCCTCAATCCACGCAGGCAAGTCCGGCGGCCCGGCCTCGCTCGATGTCCGTACGCAGCAGTATCAGCAGTCCGACCACGAAAAACGAGCCGGTCACGAGGATCGCCAGGCGATGGTTGCCCGCCGTGACCCAGGTCACCGCGCCGTAGGTCAACGGGCCGACGATGGCGGCCACCCGCGTCGCCAGGGCCCACATCCCGTAGAACTCGGCGATCCGGCGCGCCGGCGCAAGCAGGCCGACGATCGCCCTGCCCGCCGACTGCGAGGATCCCATGCACAGCCCGGCGAGGCCGGCCGCGGCCCAGAAGGTGGCCCGGTCGGTCGCGATGGCCGCCAGCAGGCTCATCAGGATCCAGCCGACCAGGGTCAGGCCGAGCGCGGGCCGGTGACCGATCCGGTCCTGGAAATAACCGAAGCCGAAGGCTCCCAGCGCCGAGGCGATGTTCACCAGGAAGATCAGGCTCATCGTCTCGACCTGGGAGAAGTTCATCGCCTGCTCGGCATACACCGCCGCAAGCGCGATCACGACCGCGATTCCCGCCTGGTAGAAGAAGCCGCAATAGAGGAGGCTGACGAAATCATCGAAGCCCCTTACCCGTTGCCAGTAATGCCGGATGCGGCCGATCGGCGCCATCGGGACGATGGCCCGGGGCCCCGCGGCGCCCCCGGCGCGCTCGCGCAGGATCAGGAACACCGGAATCGCCGCCAGTGCGTAGACCGCGGCGGTGATCCACATCGTGACCGGGACGAACTCGGTCGCCTCCGCTCCCGCCTTCTGGGCGCCGAGCACCCAGGCAAGCGACAGGCCCAGGGTCAGCATGCCGCCGAAGTAGCCGAAGCTCCATCCCCAGCCCGACACCTTGCCGATGGCGGCGGGCCGCGCCAGCTCGGGCAGGAAGGCGGCGATCAGCATGTCGCCGATCGCATAGCAGTAGTTGGAGACGATGACCAGGGCGAGGGCGAAGGCGATCTCCCCGGGCCCGACCAGGCCGAGCCCGGCCGTCGCGACGACACAGACCACCGTCACCGCGGCGAGCATGGTCTTCTTGTCCCCGCGCAGGTCGCCACGCGCACCGATCGTCGGGGCCGTGAAGATCACCAGCAGGCTCGACAAAGCGAGGGCGGCGGTCCAGGCGAAAGTCGCCCAGGCGGCGTTGCCCGCGACGACACCGACGAAGTACGCGTTGAACACCGCCGTCAGGACGACCGTGGTGTAGCCGGAGTTCGCGAAGTCGTACATCGACCATGCGAACACCTCGCGCCCGCGGACACCCGGATTCAGCGCCGAGCGATCGAACAAGGCCATGTCTGCCTTCCCCGGATTCAGTGTGGCGATTGTAGGGGCTGAATGTCAGGGCGTTGCGTCGATCCGGCCCGTGAACCGGTACCAGGCGATACCAACCCATTCATGGATCGCGAGGTTCGCCAGCTCCAGCGCCCGCGTCCGGGGAACGAAGGCGAGCGGCCGAGACGCTCCCCGGCCGGCGAGAAAGCCGATCGGCGCCGCATCCACCTGCAGGCCGGCAGTCTCGAAGGCCGCCCGGGCCCGCGGCATGTGATAGGCGTGAGTGACCAGGATGATGCGCTCGATGCCGCTCTCGCCCAGCATCCTCGCGGTGCGCTGGGCGTTGGAGGCGGTATCGAGCGAACTGCTCTCGACCCAGCGCGGCCGGCTGCGGAAGTCCGCGGCGAGCGTTTCGGCCATCACGTCCGCCTCGGGACGCGGCGCACCGGGCGGAGCGCCGCCGCTGGCGGCGATCGGCAGCGCGCCCCAGCGGGCGATCCGGGCCGCCGCCCGCAGGCGCTCGAGAGTGCGCTCGCGCGGCACCTGCGGACCGAAGGCCTCGCGGCTGTCGCTGCGGATGCCGCCGCCGAGCACGACCACCGCCCGGGGCCCCTGCGCCCCACGAACCAGTCGCCGCACGGCGTCCCGGTCCAGCCCGGGCCCGGCCCGGCGCTCGAGACTGTCGACCAGCGCGCTCGCCGCCCAGGGCGTCGAGAGGACGAACAGGCCCGCCAGCGCCAGGCCGGCGACGACGCCGGCGGCAACCCGCAATCGCCGCCAGGCCAGGCCCAGCAGGATGGCGAACAGGGCGAGCCATGCCAGGCCCAGCGGCGGCAGCAGCAGGACCGACAGGGCCTGGCGAAGGAGGAGCGACTCTTCCGCGCTCATCGGCAGGAATCCCCGCCCGATTCGCCGCGCCGCTCAAGGCCCGCGGCCGGGCGGGATCGGCCCCGGCGGCCAGCGCCGGCAGTGTCCGCGCGGCTCACGGTCCGTCGGTGTCAGCGTTCCAGCGCATCGCGGATCTGCTCGAGGGTCGCCGGTTCCTCTATCGTGGTCAGGTCGCCGGGATCGCGCCCTTCGCAAAGCGCCTGGATCGAGCGCCGCAGCACCTTGCCCGAGCGGGTCTTGGGCAGGGCCTGCACCAGATGCACCCGCGAGGGCCTGGCCACCGCGCCCAGGGACTTGTCCACCACCGCCATGATCTCGCCTTCGAGCGCCAGGCGTTGCTCGGCCTGCGCGTAGGCGTCCGGGTCCTTGAGCACCGCGAAGGCCGTCGCCACCTGGCCCTTGAGCGAATCGGCAACGCCGACCACCGCGCACTCGGCCACCGCGGGATGGCTGGAGATGCTCTCCTCGATCTCCCGGGTGCCGAGCCGGTGACCGGCGACGTTGATGACATCGTCGGTCCGCCCGAGGATGAAGTAGTAGCCGTCCTCGTCGCGCAGGCCCCAGTCGAAGGTCGAATAGACGAGGCGACCCGGGATCGACTGGAAATAGGTCGACACGAAGCGGTCGTCGTCGCCCCAGACCGTCTGCATGCACCCCGGGGGCAGCGGCGGGACGATCGTGATGACCCCCTTTTCGTTGGTGCCGACTTCCTCGCCGGTCTGCTCGTGCAGCAGGCGCACATCGTAGCCGTAGAGCACCTTGCCGGGGCTGCCGTGGCGTACGGGGGTGTCCTCGATCGCATGGGCGACCGACAGGATCGGCCAGCCGGTTTCGGTCTGCCAGTAGTTGTCGACCACCGGCCGCCCGATGCCATCGGAAATCCATCGCGCGGTCGGCTCGTCGAGCGGCTCGCCGGCCAGGAACAGTGTGCGCAGGGACGAAGTGTCGTACTTGGTGAGCCAGCTGGCATCCTGCTTCTTGAGCACCCGGATGGCGGTGGGCGCCGAGAACATCACCGTGACCCGGTACTTCTCGACCAGGCGCCAGAGGATGCCGGCATCGGGACGCACCGGCGTGCCCTCGTAGACGAGCGTCGCCATGCCCGCGATCAGGGGGCCATACACGATGTAGGAATGGCCGACGACCCAGCCGATGTCGCTGGTGGCGAAGTAGGTCTCGCCCGCCTTGCCCCTGAAGATGTGCTCCATCGAAGCGGCCAGCGCAACGGCATAGCCGCCGACATCGCGCTGCACCCCCTTGGGGGTGCCGGTGGTGCCGGAGGTGTACAGGGTGTAGCTGACTTCGTTCGACTCGAGCCAGGTCACCGGCACCTCGGCATCCAGGTGCGCCTCGCGTTCGCTCGCGTAGTCGAGATCCCGGCCGGGAACCGGCTCGAAGGGCGCGAGCTTGCGGTCGACCATCAGGACCTTGTCGGGTTGGTGAGCCGACATGCCCAGCGCCCGCTCGATGAGCGGCTTGTACTCGATGATCTTGCCGGCGCGCGACCCGGCATCGGCACTGACCAGCATCTTCGGCGTGGCATCGTCGATGCGGGCCGCGAGCGAATTCGAGGCGAAGCCGCCGAAGACCACCGAATGGATCGCACCGATCCGCGCGCAGGCGAGGATCGCGAACACCGCCTCGGCGATCATCGGCATGTAGATCAGCACCCGGTCGCCACGACCGACACCGTGCGCCTGCATGATCGCGGCCATGCGCATCACTTCCCGATGCAGTTCGGTGAAGGTGTAGGTACGCTCCTGGCCGGTCTCGGTCGACACGTAGATCAGCGCCGGCTTGTCGCCGAGGCTGGACAGGTGGCGGTCGACCGCGTTGTGGCAGAGATTCGTCGTGCCACCGACGAACCAGCGCGCGAACGGAGGCCTGGAATAGTCGAGCACCTCGCCGAAGGGCTCGTGCCAGTCGATCAGCCGGGCCTGCTCGGCCCAGAAGCCTTCCCGGTCGTCGATCGACCGGGCATGAAACTGCGCAAGTGTTTCAGCCATGCGATGTCCTCCTCCAGTGCCGCGCGGCGGCTGCTGCCGCCCGCCTTCTCGTCGATCCAAGCATCGGGTTCTTATCCGAGCCTGACGCATCCTGCGCGTCGCCGCAAGAGCCATTGGAGGCGATGCAAGGGATGATCTCAAATACCAGATCCAAGTCCCTGCTTTCATTGATTTTTCACAAATCAGCCGCTATCTTTCGCCCATGTATCGAATGCGCCTCGGACGCGGTTCCGCCTCCCATCGATCCGGCACCGCCGGCAGGGCCATCGGCGGCCTGCTGCTCGCCTTTGCCATGTTGCAGGGCTCCCCGGCCGAAGCGGGCCGGCCCGGCAAGCGCCCCGTCGCCGGGCATGCGGTCCCGGGCCCGGCTGCCCAGGCCATCGGATCCGAAGCGGTGATTCGCGCCGTCGCCCTGGTCGGGGTGCCGTATCGCTGGGGTGGCAGCCACCCCGCCACCGGGCTCGACTGCAGCGGCCTCGTGCATCACGTCTTCGGCGAGATCGGACTGAGCACGGCCCGCGATACCCGGGGCCTGAGCCGCAGCGGCGCCACCGTGTCGCGCAAGGGCCTCGCCCCCGGTGACCTGGTGTTCTTCAATACCTTGCGCCGGGCCTATTCGCATGTGGGCATCTATCTCGGCGACGGCCGTTTCGTCCATGCCCCGTCGTCGGGGGCCGTCGTGCGGATCGAGTCGATGAACACCGCCTACTGGCGACAGCGCTACAACGGCGCACGCCGACTCGTGCCGGCCCACGATACGGCGCCCGCCCAGCGGACACGGCTCGCCTCCGCTCCTGCGTCAGCCCCTGCTTCCGCCACGACTTCCGCCCCGCCGGACGAGGAACGCGCCGCCGTCGCCGCAGCGCCGGCGAACCCGTCGGCCCGGGCTGCCATGGCCCAGGCGCCGAGCGTCGCTTCCTTCTATCGCTATTGACAATCGAATTGAGAACGATTCGCGCATCGTGCTAATCTCGGCGTGCACTCCTTGCCGAGGAATCCGATGACAAAGTTTCGTGGCGCCACCCTGCTCGCCGCCGGCCTGTTCGCGGGCCTGCCGGCTCACGCGGCCGACACCGAACTGAACGTGTATTCGGCCCGCCATTACCAGACCGACCAGCGCTTCTACGATGATTTCTCGCAGCAGACCGGCATCAAGGTCAACCTGATCGAAGGCGGCGACAGCGCGCTGATGGAGCGGCTTGCGAGCGAGGGCGCCAACAGTCCCGCCGATGTCCTGATCCTGGTCGACGCCGCGAGGCTCTGGAAGGCCGAGGAAGCCGGCCTGTTCCAGCCGGTCGCCTCCGAAGTGCTTGCCGAAAGGATTCCGGAGAACCTGCGCAGCATCGACGAAGGCGAAGGCAGCAAGTGGTTCGGGGTTTCGCGTCGCGCCCGGATCATGGTCTACAACCCGGACAAGGTCGATGGCGAGTGGGTCCGCAATTATGCCGACCTCGCCGATCCCGCCCTGAAGGGCATGGTCTGCACGCGCAGCGGCACCCATCCCTACATGCTTTCGCTGATCGGCGCCATGGTCGAGCATCTCGGCGCCGAAGATGCCGAGCAATGGGCCGCCGGGGTGGTCGCGAACTTCGCCCGCTCGCCCAGGGGCGGTGATACCGACCAGATCAAGGCCACCGCCACCGGGGAATGCGGCGTTGCCCTCACCAACAGCTACTATCTCGCGCGCCTGATGCGCTCCTCGAACGATGTCGATCGCGAGATCGCCTCCAAGGTGGAGGCCGTCTGGCCCGACCAGGGCGGCAATGGCACCCACATGAACATCACCGGGATCGGGGTGCTCCGGCATGCGCCCCATCGCGATGCGGCGGTGCGCTTCATCGAGTACCTCACCGGCGACCAGGCGCAGCGATTCCTTGCCGCCGGCAACAACGAATGGCCGGCAGTGGCGAGCGTGAAGATCGACAACCCGGCGCTCGAGGCCCTGGGCGACTTCGAACCGGATCCGCTCGAGATCGGCCGCATCGGCAAGGCCCAGCTGGAGGCCGCGAGAATCGTCGACCGCGTCGGCTGGCGCTAAGGACTTCTACACCCGCTGCTCACGCCAGGCCGATTCGCATCTCAATCGGCCTGGGCGGCGATGACGACGATCTCGACCAGATACTGCGGCGCCGCGAGCTTCGCCTCGACGGTGGCGCGCGTGGGCAGCTTGCCCTGCACCACCCAGGCATCCCATACGGCGTTCATGGCGGCATAGTCGCCCATGTCGGCGAGATAGACGGTCGCCTGGAGGATGCGCGTCTTGTCGGTTCCCGCGTCGGCGAGCAGGCGATCGATCGTGGCGAGGATCTGCCGGGTCTGGCCGCCCGCATCCTCCTTCGGATCGCCCGCCACCTGCCCCGCGAGATAGACCACGCCCTGGTGGATCACGGCCGAGGAGAATCGCGGGCCGGGCTTGATGCGCTGAATCGTCATTGGCTCTGCTCCAGGAGGAATCGCTCGACCGTCTCGATCTGGTCGTCGGCAATCAGGGTGGGCGCATGCCCCACCCCTTCGAAGTCGACCCGCTGCGCCGCCGGGCCGCGACTCTGCATCTGCGCCGCGACATCCTCGGCGAGGACATCGGATTGCGCACCGCGCAGCAGCAGCGTGGGAGCGCTGATGGCATCGTAGAAGGGCCAGAGGTCGGTCGCCGGCGGCGCCGAACGGAAGGGGATCGCTATCGCCGGATCGTAGTGATAGCCCCAGTCGTCGCCGCGCCTGACCACGAAGTGGCGCGACAGCAGGCGGAACTGCTCGTCGGTATGCGGCCCGAAGTCGACCATCAGTGCCCGCAAGGCCCTTTCGCCCTCTTCGAAGCTCTCGAAACGGGGATCCTGGCCGACGTAGTCGGCGATCCGGGCGAGGCCTTCCGGATCGATGGCCGGGCCGATGTCGTTGAGCACCAGCGAGGCGATCGCGTTACCCGGCAGGGCCGCCATCGACATGCCGATCAGGCCGCCCATCGAGGTCCCGACCCAGTGGACCTTGTCGGTGTCGAGCCGCGCCACCAGGGTCACGCAGTCGGAGATGTACTGGGGCACCACGTACAGGGCCGGATCGGCGACGCGGTCGGAGCGGCCGCGCCCGATCATGTCGGGACAGACGACATGGAAGCGCTGAGCGAGTCGCTGGGCGATCGCGTCGAAATCGCGCCCGTTGCGGGTCAGGCCATGGACACAGACCACCGGCGGGCCCTCGTTGCCGGCTCCCCACTCCCAGTAGGCCATGCGGTGCAGTCCGCGAGGATCGGGACAGGTGACGTATCGCAACCGGGGTTCGTTCATCATGGGCATCCGTGGGCGCACATACAATGGGGCATCGTTCAATGCATGTTAGCAGGGGGATTCGAATGCTCAAGAACAAGCTCGCGCTGGTGACCGGATCGACCAGCGGCATCGGACTGGCCACCGCGCGCGCGCTGGCGGCCGAGGGTGCGGACATCATCCTCAACGGCTTCGGCAAGGACGAGGACATCGAGCGCGAGCGGGCCGGGATCGCGGCCGAGTTCAATGTCGACGTCCGCTACGACGGCACCGATCTGATGGACGCCGACGCGATCGAACGGATGTTCGCCCGCATCACGGATTCGGGACGCCAGGTGGACATCCTCGTGAACAACGCCGGCATCCAGCACACCGACAACGTCGAGGACTTCCCCCGCGAGCGCTGGGACGCGATCATCGCGCTCAATCTGTCGGCGGTATTCCATACCGCCCGCTTCGCGCTGCCCGGCATGAAGCGCGCCAACTGGGGCCGCATCATCAACATCGCCTCGGCCCACGGCAAGGTGGCCTCGGCCCAGAAGTCGGCCTATGTCGCCGCCAAGCATGCCGTCGTCGGCCTCTCCAAGGTGATCGCCCTCGAGACCGCCCGCACCGGCGTGACCTGCAATGCGATCTGCCCCGGCTGGGTGCTCACCCCCCTGGTGCAGCGGCAGATCGACGCCCGCGCCGAGCGCGAAGGCATCAGTGGCGAGCAGGCGCGGATCGACCTGCTGTCCGAGAAGCAGCCCTCGATCGAGTTCGTGACCACCGAGCAGATCGGCGCCATGGCGGTCTACCTGTGCAGCCCCGGGGCGGACCAGGTGCGGGGCGCGGCCTTCTCGATCGACGGCGGCTGGACGGCCCAGTAGGAATCGGCCTGGCGTCGGCGCGAGCGCCGATGCGGGCACGGCCGCCGGCGCGGCCGGATCCGCATCGGTCTCGACATCGATCCGCCAGTAGCGCCGATCGGACAGTCGCCAGCTGGCGACCGCGGGCATCCAGCCCGGCGCGAAATCGATCCGGATCGTCGCGAGCGCGTCGCTGCGCAGCAGTTCGATGCCCCGCCGTCGATAGCGCTCCATCACACCGGCGTTCGGATGCCGGAATCGATTGCGGTAGCCGATCTGCACCACCCCGAAGTACGGCGCCACCGCCATGATGAATGCGGCGCTGGACGAGGTGGCGCTGCCATGGTGCGGCACCAGCAGCACATCGGCCCTCAGGCCGGCATCGCCGTACACACGGACCAGGTCGCGTTCCCCGGCCGCCTCGATGTCACCGGCGAGCAGCGCGCTGCCCGCCTCCGAACGGATCCGCAGCACACAGCTCGAACCGTTGCCTCCATAGACCCGCCGGGGACCACCGGCGCTGCGCGCCTCGATCCGGTCCGGACCGGGATGGAGCATCTCGAACTCGACGCCATCCCACACCCAGCGCTGGCCGCGGGCGCATGGCGCGAAGCGGGGGTCCGGCGCGAGCCGGTGGGCTCGGCCGAGGGATCCGAGGATATCTCCCACCCGGATCGAATCGAGCACGGACCGGGCGCCACCGGCATGATCGGCATCCTCGTGGGAGACGATGAGCCGGTCGATATCGGCGATCCCGCGGCGGCGCAACCAGGGTACGACATGTCGCATGCCGGCATCGCTGCCCGGTCCGTAGGAGGGGCCGGTGTCGTAGAGCAATCGATGCCGATGGGTCTCGACGAGCACCGCATTGCCCTGTCCGACGTCGATCGCGGTCAGTCGCCAGTGCCCGGCCGGTGGTCGCGGATCGGTGCCGACGAGCAGGGGCAGCATGAGGACGCAGGCCTGGCGACGCGCGATCGGCCGGCCCGGCGCCAGCAGGCAGTAGCCGGCGGCGATGCTGGCGAACAGGACCGGCAAGCCCGGCGATGCCACGACCGCGATCGCGCCGGCGCCGTTCGACAGCAGCCGCAGGCCTGCGATCAGCAGGCTGGTCAGGACGGCGACCGGCCAGAGGAGGAGTTCGCCGATCGTCGGCGCCACCGTGGCGATACCGGCGCCGGCGAGCGCCAGTGGCGTGACCACCGCCGAGACCACCGGAATCGCGAACGCATTCGCGAGCGGGCCGACCAGGCTCACCGACGCGAAGAACACCGCGCCCAGCGGGAACATCGCGATGGTCGCGGCCCACTGCGTACCCACCGCCTGGCGCCACCAGCCCGGACGCTGGCCGGCGGCGCCGCCGTGGAGCACGATGGCGCCCACCGCGGCGAAGGACAGCCAGAAGCCGGCCGACAGGGGCGCCCACGGGTCGGAAACCACGACGACGGCCGCGGCCAGCGCGAGCACCTCCGTGATCCGGCCCGCGCGTCCGGTGGCCGATGCCCAGGCAGCGACCGCCAGCATCCAGCAGGTACGCTGGGCCGGGATGCCCCAGCCGCTGAAGACGCTGTAGGCGAAGGCCATCGCCAATGCCGGCCACCAGGCGAGCATCGGCGCCGGCCAGCGCTCGAACAGCGCGGGCGCCCGCCTCGCACAGGCGCCGAGAAGCCTGCGGCAGGCCCACAGCGCCATCGCGGCGAGCATCGTGATGTGCAGGCCGGAGATGGACATGAGATGGCCAACGCCGGTGCGCTGGTACACCTGCCAGAGCTTCGGCGGTATCGCCGACTGGTCGCCCACCACGAGCGCCACGAGGGTGCCGACGGCCTCGGGGTCGCGCTTCGCCAGGACCTCGCCGAGGCGACCGCGGACCCAGGTGCGCGCCCATTCGAAGGCGATGCCGATGCCGGCCTGGTCGTCCGCAAGGCGGACGGGTGGCCCGGACGCCGTGCTTCCCGCGCGCACATACCCTCGTCCCGCGACGCCTTCGGCCAGTGCGGCCAGCTCGGCATCGTAGCCACCCGGGTTCAGGACGGCATGATTGCGCTTGAGCCGGATCGTGAGCGACCAGCGGCTGCCGGGTTCGGGCATCGGCGCATCGGCGCCACCGAACCAGCGCAGCACGACCCGCCCACCGGCCGGGCATAGCCTGCCCAGAGGATCGGCGGCGGATCGGGGCTCGGACAGCCGGCAATCGGCGATCCGGAATCGCAGGACGGGACCGAAGCTGCCGGCGACCGGCATGGATTCGACATGGCCGGTGACCGCGAGATCGACCCCTTCGATGGCCGGATCGATCCGGGCTTCGAGCGCCATGCCCGCGCGCCAGAAACAGAACGCCATCGACAGGGCCGCCACCCCGAGCCAGCGCCACGGCGGCCGGCGCGGCACCAGCGCCGCACAACCCAGCACCGCCAGCGCGAGCACCCAGGCCGACGCTGGCAGTTCCGGCAGGCGATGGGCGAGCAAGGCGGCCGGAACCACCGGCCACAGCACCGGCCAGCGCGACCGGGCCGGCCCGCCGCCGGCAGGCGCGACGCTGCGCGCACCGGCGCTGGCGACATGATCCATGCCACCAGCCTAGGGCTGGCCCGGGATGCGCGCGCCCGTCGTCCGCCCGAGCCTTTCGGCTGGCCCCGAACCCTTCGGCTGGCCCCTTGCCAGGGCTCAGGCCGGGTGCGCCGGTCCCAGGCGGGGCATCACCCGTTCCGCATTGGCATTGCTTGCCGCCGCGATCTCCTCGATGTCCGTCCCACGCAGGCGGGCGAGCTCCGCGGCGATCCCGGCGACCTCGGCCGGCTGGTTGGGCTCGCCCGTGGCCAGCCACGGCGGCGGGATGTCGGGCGAATCGGTCTCGAGCACGATCGCATCGAGGGGCAGGCCCACCGCGAGGCGGCGGATGTTGCGGGCCCGCTCCCAGGTCATGGCGCCACCGAAGCCGAGAGCGAAGCCGAGCGCGACGAAATTGTCGGCCTGCTGCCGGCTCCCGTTGAATGCGTGCGCGATGCCGCCGGGCACCGGGATCTGGCGCAGGTACTTCAGCAGGCGGTCCTGCGAACGCCTGACATGGAGCAGCACCGGCAGCTCGTGCGCCCGGGCGATCTCGAGCTGGGCGCGGTAGAAGTGCTCCTGGCGCCCGGCGTCGAATCCCGGCACGAAGAAGTCCAGGCCGATCTCGCCCACTGCAACGAGCTTCGGATCGTCCCGGGCATCGACCAGCGCCGCATCGAGCCGGTCGAGAGCGTCGTCGTCGCAGGCAGCGATGCACAGGGGATGGATGCCGAGCGCGAAATACACTCCATCGAATCGCGCCGCCAGCTCGCGCACCGCATCGAAATTGCCCGGATCGATCGCCGGGACCACGATCCGTTCGACGCCCGCCCGCCAGGCCCGTTCGACCACGGCATCGAGCCCGATCGCCGCGAGTTCGGGGGCGTCGAGATGACAATGCGTATCGACCAGGCGCACCGCCATCGCCCTACCCCTCGGCGATGCGGCCGTCGCGCAGCGCGAGCAGCCGGTCGGCGCGACCGGCGAGCTCGAGGTCATGGGTGGCGATCACGAAGGCCGTGCCGATGCGCTGCGACAGCGAGCGCATCAGGCCGAAGACCTGGGCCGCGGTGTGGCGGTCGAGGTTGCCGGTCGGCTCGTCGGCGAGCACGCAGCGCGGCGTCGTCACCAGGGCGCGAGCCAGTGCCACGCGCTGGCGCTCTCCGCCCGAAAGCTGCGCGGGCAGGTGGCCGAGCCGGGCGGCGAGGCCGACCGCCTCGAGCATGCCGGCCGCCTGCTCCTCGCAGGCCTTCACCGGCAGGCGGCGGATCCGCAGCGGCATGGCCACGTTCTCGAGCGCGGTGAACTCCGGCAGCAGGTGATGGAACTGGTAGACGAAACCGAGCAGCCGGTTGCGCGCCGTGCCGCGCGCCGCTTCGCCGAGGCTGTCGAGTCTCTGGCCGAGCAGGCTCACCGCACCGTCGCTGGGCTCGTCGAGGCCGCCGAGCAGATGCAGCAGGGTGCTCTTTCCCGAACCCGAGGAGCCCACGATCGCGACGATCTCGCCGGCGGCCACCGTCAGGTCGACCCCATCGAGTACGGTGAGCGCGGAATCGCCATCACCGAACACCCGGCGCAGTCCCGTGCAGGCAAGCACCGGGCCCTGGCTCGCGGAGGCTTCCCGGCCGGCCGCGGTGTCCTCACTCATAGCGCAGCGCCTCGGCGGGCCGGACCCGTGACGCGCGCCAGCTCGGGTAGATGGTCGCGGCGAAGGCCATCAGGCAGGCGGCGACGCCGATCACGACGACGTCGCGCATGTGCAGGTCGCTCGGCAGGTAGTTGATGAAATAGATGCCCTTGGGCAACACCTCGAATCCCAGAGCCCTTTCGATGGCGCTCATGAGCGGACCGATGTTCAGCGCCACCACCACGCCCAGGACGACTCCCGCCAGCGTGCCCAGTACGCCGACCGAGGCGCCCTGGGTGATGAAGATGCGCATGATGCTCGCCGGGCTCGCCCCCAGCGTGCGCAGGATCGCGATGTCCGACAGCTTGTCGGTCACCGTCATCACCAGCATCGAGACGAGATTGAATGCCGCCACCGCCACGATCAGCATCAGGATCACGAACATCATCCGTTTCTCGATCTGGGTGGCGGCGAACCAGTTGCGGTTCTCCTGGGCCCAGTCGCGCACATACAGTCCCGGCGGCAATTCCCGTGCCAGCGCATCGGCGATCGCCGGGGCGGCCATCATGTCGGTGGTGCGCAGGCGCACCCCGCTCACGCCGTCGACGCGAAAGAGCTTCGCGGCATCGGAAATATCGACCAGCACCAGGTTGCTGTCGTACTCGTAGTGACCGGAGGCGAAGATCCCGCTGATGGTGAACTGGCGCAGGCGGGGGATGATGCCCGCCGGCGTCGGGCTGCCCTGCGGCGCGATCAGCGTGAGTCGGTCGCCGATGTCGAGAAGCCACTGGTTGGCGAGTTCCTTGCCGATGATGATCCGGAACTCGCCCGGTTCGAGCGAATCGAGCCGTCCGAGGGCGAGCTGGCTGGCGTAGTCCGCCACCGCGGGCTCGCTCGCCGGATCGATCCCGCGCACCAGGATTCCGCGCACGCTCGCGTCGCGGGTCAGCATCGCCTGGCCCGCGACGAACGGGGCGCCGGCGACGATGTCCGGCCGCTGCGTCGACAGCTCGACGAGGCTCCGCCAGTCGTGGATCGGTGCGCTGCCGGCGTGCACCTCGATATGCGAGAGCACCGACAGCATCCGGTCGCGGACTTCCTTCTGGAAGCCGTTCATGACCGACAGGACGATGATCAGGGCGGCCACACCGAGCGCGATGCCGGCCACCGAGAGCCCCGAGATGAACGAGATGAAACCGTTGCGGCGACCGGTACGCCGGCCCGCCCGCGTATAGCGCAGCCCGATGAAGTATTCGTATGGGAGTTTCATGAGTGCGCCGGCAGTTTGCCATAGAATCGCCGGGTGACTGCCTGCATCCTGTGCCCGGGCGCACTCGCCGATCCCGATGCGCACGGTCCCGCGCAAGATTCCACCGACTGGCCGGCCGCCGCGGCGGCGGCCGTGCGTGGTACGCGGCTGCGCCGCGGCCGGATCCTGCTCCATGAAACCGGCGAGGCGCCGCTTCGCGACTGGCCCCACGACCGATGGCTGCGCGAACGCTTCGGGCTGGCCGACGATGTCCATCCCGACGCCGGCGATGCGCTCGGCCTGCTCGCCGATGACAGGCCACCGCATGCCCTGGTGGTGCGGCCGGTCCACCTGCATGTCGGGCTCGACCAGCTGCTCCTGCTGCCGCCACATGCCATCTGCCTGTCGCCGGCCGCCGCCGGCACACTGCGTGATGCGGCGAATGCCCATTTCGGCAGCGAAGGCCCGCGACTCGAGGTCCTGGCGCCCGGATGCTGGCTGCTGCTGCCGCCCCGGCCGCTGGCGCTGCGGACCCGGCCGGCGAGCGTGGCGGTGGGTCGTGACGTCCGGGAACATCTCCCGGAGGGCCCCGATGCCCGCATGCTCGCTGCCTGGGTCAACGAGATCCAGATGCTCTGGCATGGCCATCCGGTCAACGAGGAGCGCGAATCCACCGGCCATCTCCCGGTCAACTGGCTCTGGGTGGAAGGTCCCTTGCCGGAGCCGGGCAGAAGCGCATTCGCCGCGGTGCATTCCGATCGACGGGGCCTGGGAGCCCTGGCTCGCGCGGCCGGCGCCGAGGAAGTCGGGCCCGCGCCACGGGCGGCCGCCGAACTCATCGAACTCTTCGATGGAAAATCACGACTCATCGAATTGTCGGGCTGGCGTCGACCCGTCATCGAAGGCGATGCCGCCGCCTGGCGCGATGCATGGAGCGATTTCGGCAAGCTGGTGGCGCCGGCCTTGCGCAAGGCGCCGCAGCGGGCCCGGCTCGAATTCATCCTGACCGGCGAATACGCATCGATCCACCTCGGCTGGTCGGCGCGGGACCGCTGGAAATGGTGGCGCAGCGCCGACCACGGGCCGCGCGCCGCCACCCGCTGATGACCCGGATCCGCCAGTTGCAACAGCGCGAGGTCGACGCCCACGTGGCCGATTCCCTTGTCCGCCGGGGATTCCATCCGGTCCTCTGCCGCATCCTGGCAAGCCGGGGCGCGCGCGATGCGACCGAGCTGGACATGGGGATCGCCGGACTCGCCAGTCCCGACGCGCTCGCCGACGCCCGGCGCGCGGCCACGCTGCTGGCCGGCGCGATCGCCGACGGCGAGCGCATCTGCGTGGTGGCCGACTACGACTGCGATGGCGCGACCGCCTGCGCGGTGGCGATCCGCGGCCTGCGCCGCTTCGGCGCGAACGTCGACTACCTGGTGCCGAACCGCTTCGTCCACGGCTATGGGCTCGGCCCGGCGGTCGTCGAACTGGCCAGCCGCCATCCGAGGCTCGGCCGTCCCGACTGGCTGCTCACGGTCGACAACGGTGTCGCCAGCATCGAAGGCGTAGCCGCCGCCCATCGCGCGGGCATGCGGGTGATCGTCACCGACCATCACCTGCCCGGCCCCGCCCTGCCCGCGGCCGCCGCGATCGTCAATCCCAACCGCCGCGACTGCGCCTTCCCGAGCAAGCACCTCGCCGGCGTCGGCGTCATCTTCTACCTGCTCGGCATGTTGCGCTCGGAGCTGCAGACAAGCCCCGACGCGGCGCGCGTCGATCTCGTCGACCTGCTCGATCTCGTCGCCGTGGGCACCATCGCCGACGTGGTGCGACTCGATCCCAACAATCGCCGCCTCGTCGCCGCCGGCATGCGGCGCATCCGCGCCGGCCTCGCGTCGCCGGGACTGGCGGCCTTGCTGCGGATCGCCGGTGTCGAGCCGGCCCGCACCAGCGTGCGCGACATCGGTTTCGGGATCGCGCCGCGGATCAACGCGGCGGGCCGGCTCGCCGAGATATCGACCGGCATCGAGTGCCTGCTCGCCGATGATCCGGCGCAGGCCGAAAGGCTCGCCGGCGAACTCGATGCCATCAACCGGGAGCGGCGCCGCATCGAGCTCGACATGCGAACGCAGGCGCTTGCCGGCATCGGCCTGCCCGATGCGCATGCGCCGGCGCTGGTCGTCTGCCGGGAAGACTGGCATGAAGGCGTCGTCGGCCTGGTGGCGGGTCGCCTCAAGGATCGCTACTGGCGGCCGACGATCGCGCTGGCGCCCGCGCGCGGCGAAACCGGCATGTTGCGCGGCTCGGGCCGCTCGATCCCCGGACTGCACCTGCGCGATGCGCTCGAAACGGTCGCCAATCGCCATCCCGGGATGATCGCGCGCTACGGCGGGCATGCGATGGCAGCCGGCCTGAGCCTCGCGGCGGAACGACTCGACGAATTCACCGCCGCCCTGCACGAGGCGGTCGCCGAGCTCGCCGAGGAGCATGCCTTCGATGAAGTGTTGCTCCACGACGGACCGCTGGCACCGGCCGAGATCGACTTCGAACTGCTCGATGCGATCGATGCGGGCATCTGGGGCCAGGGCTTCCCGGCGCCGCTTTTCGTCAACGATTTCCGG
>JBAYRO010000061.1:0-17829 GCA_041676645.1 Burkholderiaceae bacterium
CTCGAACTGGCGCGCCAGCTGGATCATCCCGACCATCGACTCGACCACGTTGACATTGCTGCCCTCGAGGGCGCCGTCGACGACGGTGACCTGCGGATCCTCGATCGGCGGCATGCCGTCGCGCGTCCGCACCAGGCCGTCGTCGCCCTTGACGAGATCCCCGGGCGGCGGATTGACCAGGCGCAGGCGGCCGACCTGGACCGGGGCTTCGTTGCCGGTCCGGGCGCTGATGGTTCCGTCGGTGCCGATCAGCACCTGGCTGTTGGGCGGAATCATGATCGGCCCGGCGTCGCCGACCACCGGCATGCCGCGGCGGGTCATCAGCACGCCGTCGGCATCCACCTCGAACGCACCGTCGCGCGTCATCGCCTCGTCGCCCAGGGGCGACTGCACCATGAACCAGCCGGGGCCACGGATGGCCGCGTCCAGCGGCCTGCCGGTCTGGCGCAGCGGACCGCTCGAGACATCGAAGCCGGCGGTCGCCTCGAGGGCGAACACCCGGCTGGTCGCGGTGCCTTCCTGGCGTATCGGCACCGAGCGGAACGCCGCGAGATCGGCGCGAAAGGCATCGGTCGAGGCATTCGCCAGGTTGTTGGCGAGCGCCGTCTGGCGCTCCTCCATGGCCTTGGCGCCGCTCATGGCGAGGTAGATCATGCGGTCCATCGCGAATGCCCTCCCGGTTCAGTCCGTCAATGCGCCCGCGATCAACGCAGGTTGACGATCGTCTGCAGGATCTGGTCTTGCGTCTTGATCGTCTGCGCGTTGGCCTGGTAGGAGCGCTGCGCGGTGATCATGTTGACCAGCTCGGCGGTCAGGTCGACGTTCGACTGCTCGAGCGCGCCCGACTGGATGACGCCAAGGCTGGCGCTGGCCGGACTGCCGACCATCGCCACCCCGGACTCGGCCGACTCGGCCCAGACATTGCCGCCCAGCGAGACCAGCCCCTGCGGATTGGTGAAGTTCGCCAGCGCCACCTGGCCCTGGGCCCGGGTCTGGCCGTTGGTGTAGCGGGCCGTGATGATGCCCTCGTCCGAGATCGAGTAACCCGCCAGCCGGCCCGTGGTGAAGCCGTCCTGCGAAAGATGATTGACGCCGAACACCGAGCCGTACTGGGTCGATGCGCCGAGGTCGACCTCGAGGTCGCCCACACCGCCGGGGACCGCGATCGAGATCGGGTCGGCCGGGCTGAGGACCGTGCCGTTGGCCGCGAACGTCAGCTCGGCCACCGGGTCGGTGCCGATCTGCTCGCCATCGGCGGCGGCGAAGACGTTCCAGGTGTTCGCCGCCGTCTTCTGGAAGTACAGCGCCATGGTGGTATCGCCGCCCTGGGCATCGAACACGCCCAGCGAAGTGGCCGAGTTGTAGGTGGTCGGGTCGTTCAGGTCGAAGGCGGTCGTCCGCTCTTCCGCCCTGGAATCGAGATTGAGCATCGCCTCGACCGAGGAGGTCGCCCGCGGCGAGATGTCGCCGGTCACCATCCGCAGGTCGGCGGGGACGCCCGGCTGGATCACGCCGTTGCCGTCGGCCGGATAGCCGGTCAGCCGCGAGCCGGCGCTGTTGACGATGTAGCCGTCCTTGTCGAGCCCGAACTGCCCGTTGCGCGAATACGTGGTCATGCCGTTGTCGGACAGGCGGAAGAAACCCGAGCCGTTGATCGCGAGATCCAGCGGATTCGCGGTGGACGAGAGATCGCCTTGCGAGAACTGCTGCGCAACCCGGTCGACCTGGACGCCGAGCCCGCCGAACTGGGCGCCCGATCCATAGACCGTGTTCGCGATCACGTCGCCGAATTCGGCCCGTGACGCCTTGGCGCCCACCGTGTTGGCATTGGCCACGTTGTGGCCGATGACGTCCAGATTACGCGCCGCGGCGCTGAGCCCTGAAAGTCCGTGCTGGAAACCCATCGTCTGCTCCTGGTGAAGTTTTCGTTGCTGCCGCTACCGCCGGGCGCCGGCCCTTACCTGACGCCTCGTACCGAATCACGATCGACCAGCAGGCCGGAGGCGAGCTCCAGGTCGAAGCTGCTGCCGTTGCGCGTGACACCGACCACCCGCGAGGGAGCCAGCGGCACCGCATTGACCTGGCCCTCTTCGTTCATCGCGGAAACCTGGAAGTAGTAGGTGCCCGGATCGAGAGCCTCGCCATCGGCATCGCGGCCGTCCCACTCGAAGGGATGCACCCCGGCGGGCATGCCGCCCAGGGGCATGTCGGCCACCACCAGGCCGGCTTCGTCGAAGACCTGCAGCGAAACGTCGGCGGCGGCGGCCGGCAGCTCGAAGGCGGCGGCCAGCGAGGACGGTTCTCCTTCCTCGCCGATCGTCATCGCATCGCCCTCGGCAAGCACCTCCCTGTCGATCAGGCCGGCGGCATCGAGAGCGCCCTGGGCGCCGAGTCGGTCGACGAGCGTACCCATCGAGGTATTGAGCTTCTCGATGCCGCGCACGGTATTGATCTGTGCGAGCTGGCTGGTGACCTGGGCGTTGTCGAGCGGATTGAGTGGATCCTGGTTGCGCATCTGGGCGACCAGGAGCGTGAGGAACTTGTCCTCGCTGTTCTCGTTGTCGACCGCCACCTCGCTCGGCGCCGTCGCGTTTGCGCTCGATGCGGCCGCTGCCGTCTTGCCGGCATCGGCGGCGGAGCCGCTGCCCCGCGCTGCGCCGGATCCGCCCGACGCGTCCTTGAGGGCACGGGCGAAGGATCCATCGTCGCCGGAGCTCGTGGCGGCGGCCGGAACCGTGGTCTTGTTCGCCACGAACCCCGCCACCGGGGCGGCCGACGGATCCGCGATCGACTTCGGAAAGGTGAACATCGCGGCTCCTATTCGCCCATCCGCAGCGTCTTCAGCATCAGCTGGCGAGCGGTGTTCATCACTTCGACGTTGTTCTGGTACGAACGCGAGGCCGAGATCATGTTGACCATCTCCTCGACGACGCTCACGTTGCTGTGCGTCACATAACCCTCGGCGTCGGCCAGCGGGTGCGCCGGATCATGGATCCGCTTGCCGGGCGACTGGTCCTCGACGATGTCCGCCAGCCGGACTCCCGCCGTCTCCCGCCCCCTGGCGATCGCCTGGAAAACCGCCTGGCGCGCCTTGTAGGCCTCGCCGTCGGGGCCGGCGACGCTGTCGGCGTTGGCGAGGTTGGACGCCACCACGTTGAGGCGCTTGCCCTGCGCCGAGATCGCGCTCGACGCGATATCGAAGATCCGGTCCAGTGACATGTCGCCTCTCCTCATTCACCCCGAATCGCCGAGACCATGGTCCGGACGTTCGAGTTGATGAATCGCAGTGACGCCTCGTAGCGCAGGGCGTTGTCGGCGAAGTTCGCCCGCTCGCGATCCATGTCCACGGTATTGCCGTCGGCCGAGGCCTGTTCGGGCCGGCGCCAGGACAGCGTCGAGAGGGTCAGCGAACCATCGACGCCGCGGTGGGCGATCGGCAGGTGCTTGGGATTCGTCGAAACCACGTGCGCGGCCTGGCCCGACTGCGGGCCGACCGCCGCCTTGAGCGCCGCCTGGAAATCGAAGTCGCGGGCCTGGAAGCCCGGCGTATCCGCATTCGCGATGTTCGAGGCGAGCACCTTCTGGCGCTCGGCCCGAAGGGCCAGTGCCTGGGAGTGGAACTCGATCATCCCGGTGAACGGGTTCGACATGTCGATCCCCCTAAAGTTCTGCGGTAACGGGCCGATTATGTGGATGGGCCCCGATCCGGAAGACCGGATAAGCCGCCTTTTCGCCGCCATGTTCCGGCCCTCCGCGCGCGGGCTTGCGTCTAGAGTGGCGTCATGCACGCAAGTCACCGAGAACCGCTTCGCCATCCGGCGCCCGCCCCGCGCCGCCGTCGACGGACCCATGCCATCGCACGCATCGCGGCGGTGGCGGCCCTCGCATTCGCCGGCCTGTCGCCGCCGGTAGCCGCCAGGCCGGCCCCGACCGGACCGGCTGCCGACCGTGTCGACACCGCCGAGGCCCGGATCGAGGAGTTCGTCAGGACGCAGTTCGGCCCCGAGTACCGGGTGGAACTGCGTTTCGGACAGCTGAACCCGAACCTGAAGCTGGATGCCTGCTCCCGGATCGAACCCTTCATGTCGCCGGGCGCTCGCCTCTGGGGCCGCACCTCGATCGGGGTGCGTTGCGTCGACGGCGCCAGCTGGTCGGTCGCCGTGCCGATGACGGTCGCGGTCTTCGGCCCGGGCCTGGTCACGAACCGGCCGATTCCGCCGAACACTCCGCTCACCCAGGCCGATGTCCAGGTCCAGGAAGTCGAGCTCAGCAGCGAGAACCGACCCGCGGTGACCGACCCGGCCCAGCTCGAGGGACGGATGAGCACCCGGGCGCTGCGTCCCGGACAGACCCTGCGCGACTATCACCTGCGGGTGATGCCGACCGTGCGCCCCGGCGATCCGGTGCGGCTGCGGATGATCGGCCAGGGCTTCGTGGTCACATCCGAGGGATCGGCGATGGCCTCGGCAGGTGACGGCCAGGCGGTCCGGGTCCGGACCCCGGGCGGCAAGGTCATGCTCGGTACGGTGAACGGCAGGACCGTGGATGTGAACTTATGACCGGAAAAGGCCCGCTGATCGGCCGATCGACTAAAGTTCGAATGGCGCAAGCCGATAGCTGGCACAGGAAAAGTGTTTCCTCCTGAAGGAGGGTCCAATGAAGATCGGAAATTCCATAGAAACCTTCAAATCCGAAGGTGTCAACCCCGGCGCCAGCCGACCCGGCGCCTCGTCCTCGCGCCCGGTGTCGCCGGTCGAGGCGAGCGATCGCATCGATCTCTCCGAAACTTCCCGTAGCCTGGCCGGCGGCGAAACCCGCGCCGACGAGGCGATTCGCGCCGACAAGGTCAGCGAGGTCCGCGAAGCGATCGCCCGTGGCGAATACCGGGTCGACTCCGCCGTCGTTGCGGAGCGCCTGATCATGGAGAGCGCCCAGTTGCTCGAAACCCTGTCCAGCGGGGGCAAGGGCGTAGGCCAGACCGATGTGCCGCCGGCGGCGGACACGACGAAATGACGACCGATCACGAGATCGCCGGCCTCGCCCTGCTCGAGACGCTCCAGGGCCAGCGCGCCGGCTTCATGGATGCCGACGGCGACACGATCCGCCGCTACGCGCAGGATGTCGAGGAACGGGTCCTGCGTCTCTTCGAGGGCCCGACGCCCCCCGCCCTGTCGGCGGAACTGCTCGCAAGCCTGCGATCGGCGCTCGAACAGCACGCCCGCCTGCTCGCCACCGCCAGCGCCCGGGTCGACCGGGGCCTGCAGGCGATGGGCCTCGATCCCGTCGCGATCCCCGGCCGCCGGGCACGTTTTGCGGGCCAGAGCCCGGCACACGCCGCCACCCGCATCACCGCTTGAACCCGGAATCCGCGATTCGCAGGGCCTGGGTTCGCCGGGCCTAGAACTGGTAGCCCATGCGCAGCGCGCCCCAGTGGCGCCCGTTCACATGGATCGGGACCGAGAGGTCCTTCATCAGGACATAGCTGCCCGCTCCCATGTTGCGACGATAGGTCTGCAGCAGGAAGCGACGGGTGCTGCGCCCCGCCGACAGGCCGGTACGGTCGTTGAACATGCGTCGCTGGCGCGAATTGGCCGCGTTCCAGATCGGATCCCCGGGACGCTGAGGCTGCGAGAACTTCGCGTTGTGGGTGGGCAGGTAGCCGTTGCGATCGACCGCGACACAGAACACCACCTTCGGCGAGAAGCCGAGCAGTCGCTCCTGGACCGCCGGCAGCAAGGCATCCGTGAGCGTTGCGAAGCGCGTGGTGAACTGCTGCGGATCGGTGTCGGGCACCGCCACGTAGTGCTCGTCGAAGAGATCGATCGCACGGATCCGCCCACTGGCCAGGGCATCCTCGAATAGCGCCGCCACCTGCGCCGCACCCGCCGACACTGCCTCGATGTAGGCGGTGTCCTCGGTCTGCGCGCCGCTGGCGGCCGCCGTCTCGATCAGGCTCTCGGACATGGTCAGGAACTTCTCGGTGCGCGCGCGCGATGCGCCCAGCGTCAACCGGGTCTTCTCGAACATCCGCCCGAGCTCGGTCACCTCGCCCATCACGCCTTCACAGGTGAGGAGCGCATCGCGCGACGCCGCGGCGATCTCGCCGATCCCGGCCTCGGTACGGGCCAGCGCGCCCTGGAAGGTGGACGCATCGACGGTCGAATCCGAGCGGATGTCCTGGGCGAGCGA
The DNA here is from genome assembly GCA_041676645.1 of Burkholderiaceae bacterium. Taxonomy (GTDB): domain Bacteria; phylum Pseudomonadota; class Gammaproteobacteria; order Burkholderiales; family Burkholderiaceae_E; genus JAMLIN01. The sequence continues at coordinate 6,190 of JBAYRO010000061.1, forward strand.
GGCGATCCTGGCATCGAGCCGGGTCGTCGTCGCCATGATCAGCTTGGAGGAATCCTCGACCTTGGCGGCGAGATCCTTGACGGCCTCGGCGACCACCGCGAAGCCACGCCCGGCCTCGCCGGCGCGCTTCGCCTCGACCGAGGCGTTGAAGGCGACGAGCCGGGTCTGGAGCGCGATCCTGGTGATCTCGCCGGCCGCCTCCGTGACCTGCCGCAGCGTGTCGACCACGCCGGCGACGCCGTCGCCGACCCGGGCGACGGCGGCGCGCGCCTGACCGACCTGCCTGGCCGCCGCCTCGGTGGTGCTGCCGATGGTGGCGTTGGCGCCCACGACGCGCCCGAGGCTTTCGGTGACGTCGGCCATCATCCGCGACTGGTTGTCGACGGTGAGCGTGAGATCCTCGAAGGCGCCGTTCAGCTCCGCCGCATCACGGCCCAGGGCGGCGGCATCATGCGCCATCCTCGCGACATCGCCCGCGAAGTCGACCCGCCCGGGCCGCTCCGGCGCGATGTCGCCATTGGCGGCGACGGGAACGTGGTTGCGGCGAGTCTTCCAGAATGCCTGCTTCATTGGATGCTCCGGATATCAGTGGCGCCCGGCCGCCCGAAGCCACTGATAGCCCCCTCGGGCGGGGTCGAGCCGGGAATTCGCGAAGCACTGCTTCGCGCCGGCGAGACCGGCCGCGCCTGTGAGCGCGGCCGAAGCGAGCGACGGCGAGCGTGGGGGCTGTTTCACTTCAGATCCATTCCTTGAGGTTCGCGCGGATTCGCGCGACCGCCTGGCTGTGCAACTGCGAGATCCGCGACTCGGTGACACCGAGCACGGCGCCGATCTCCTTCAGGTTCATGTCCTGCTCGTAGTACATCGACATGACGTACTTCTCGCGCTCGGGGAGGTTCTCGATCGCGGCGACCAGGGATTCGCGAAAGCGCTGGTCATGCACGACCCCGACCGGGTCATCGGAATCGCCGACCTCGTTGCGATCGAGCCAGGAGTCCTCGCCGTCCCGGTCGCCGAGATCGTCGAGGTAGAGCAGCTGCGAGCCCCGGGCATCGCCCAGCATCCGGTGGTAGGCGCCGATGTCCAGGCCCAGTTCCGCCGCGACCTCGGCCTCCGACGGCGGACGCATGAGGCTTTGCTCGAGCCGGCGCATCGCCTGCTCGATCTCGCGCTGGGCCTTGCGCACCGAACGCGGCATCCAGTCGGCGCCGCGCAGTTCGTCGAGCATCGCCCCGCGCACCCGCTGCACCGCGAAGGTCTCGAACTGCGCTCCGCCCGCCGCGTCGTAGCGCGACATCGCGTCGAACAGCCCGATCATCCCGGCCTGGATCAGGTCATCGACGTCCACATTGGGCGGCAGGCGGGCGATCATCTGGTGGGCGACCCGCCGCACCATGGCCCCGTAGCGTTCGATCGCTTCGCTGCGATCCAGCGTTCCTTGTGCGGTATACATGCTGTCGCGATCTCGGTCGTCAGTGCGTCAGCCGCTCGGCCCGCGGCTCGAACCCGCCGGCGAGCCGGCCGGCGAGGCGATCGAATTCCCTGCCCTCCTCGCCATCGCGCTCGAGCGCCTGCACGCTCGTTCCGGCCATCGCGGCCCGTCGGAACGTGCGCCCGGTGCCGAGCGATCCCCAGATGTCGACCCGCGCCCCGATGAAGCGATCGAGCGTATCGGCGAGATTGCTTCGACAGCGATCGGCCAGGCCGCCTTCGACCGTACCGACCAGCACCACGCCGAGTCGTTCGACCCGATGGCTGGCAGCGAGCTGCTTGATCCGGCGATACAGCTCGGTAAGCCCGGCCGGTCCCGCCACGCCCTGCACCACCAGGTCGATGCCGTCTGCGATCCGCGACGAATCGCCGAGCTGGCGCGGATCGTCGAACAGGCGCAATACGCCCGACCGCGCCGCGCACCGGTCGCCATCGACATGCGCATCGATGCCATGGGCCCGCAGGCCATCGGCGAGGCTGAGCATGCCGACCCGGGCGAGCGCCGGCTCGGGGGCCACGAAGCAGACCGGGCGGTGCCGGGGCGCGGCGCCGAACAGGCGACGCAGGCCGCTCGCCTGGTCGATCCCGGGTTCAGGCATGGAGCGCCTCCCGTGCGAAGGGATCGCCGCCGATTCCGTCGATACGCTGCATCAGCATGATCAGCTCGGTATCGTCGAGCACGAAATCCTCGTGCACGCGGGGCTCGAGCCCGGTCGCGACCAGGCTCGCGGCGTCGGCCTCGTGCCAGTCCTCCGGCACCCGCTGCCCGTCGGCGACGCCGACCAGCTGCAGGCGATGGCGCACCAGGGCGTCGATGGCCCCGCCCAGACGGGGCGCTTCATCGATCTTCGAGAGCACCACACCAGCCGCCTCGCGGGCGCGATACGCCCGGATCACCTCTTCGAGCGCCCCCTCCTGCGCGGTGGCCGCAAGTACCAGCAGGGGCTGGACCCCCTTGTCGGCGAGCATGCCGAGGCAGGCTGCGACCCGTTCATCGCGCTGGCCGACACCGGCGGTATCGACCAGGACGAGGCGGCGGTCGGCCAGCGTCGCGAGATGCCGTCCGAGTTCGTCCGCATCATGGGCGGCCAGCACCGGCACGCCGATCAGCTGCCCGAAGGCGCGAAGCTGATCCTGCGCCGCGATCCGGTAGGCATCCATGGTGATCAGCCCGACCGACTGCACCCCGTGGCGCAAGGCGAAGCGGGCCGCGATCTTGGCGGTCGTGGTGGTCTTGCCCACGCCGGTGGGGCCGACCAGCGCGAAGACGCCGCCTTCGGCAAGCGGACCGTTCAGCGAGGTTGCGCAGCGCAGGTTGCGGGCCAGCGCCGAATGCAGCCACACGAGCGCCTCGTCGTCGTCGTAGTCGGCCGGCACCCGGCTCACCAGCAGCCGCGACAGGCGCGCCGAGAAACCGGCATCGATCAGCAGGCGCAGCAGCTTCGCCTGCACCGGCGAGCGACGAACCCCGTCGACCCAGGACAGCGCGCTGAATTGCTGGCTGATGTAGGCACGCATGCGCCGCAGCTCGTCGACCAGATGCTGGCTGGCCTGCGCGGTGGCCTGCTCGCCATGGCCATCGACGCGCAGGGCCGCGACCGGCGCCGCAGCGGGCGCGTCGGACACCGGATCCGCCAGGCTGGAAGCCGCATCGGCCGGGCGACCCCGCTGCCGGGCATAGCGCTCGAAGGAGACCGTGCTCATCTCGGGCGGTCGCGCGGGCCGGCGACTGTCGGCGGCGGGTCCGGCCGGCTCCGGCTGCGCCGGCGGATGCCCGGCGGGCACGCTCGCCGCGTCGGATTCATCATGGCCCCAGCCGATGTCGGCGCTCGCCAGGATCTCGACGCCGCCGTCGATCCGGCGATTGCGCAGGATCACCGCGTCCTCGCCCAGGCTCGCCTTGACCCTGGCCAGTGCCTCGCGCGCCGTGGCGCCGAAGAATCGCTGCGTTCTCATTGTGCTTCTCCGATGATCCTGCCGATCCGGATGGTGTGGGTTTCAGGAATCTCCGAATGGCCGAGCACCCGCAGGCGGGGCGCGGCCTTCCTCATCAGCTTTGCGACGGCATGCCGGATCCCATCCGGCACCAGCAAGGCTCCGGGAACGCCCTGGCTTTCATGCTCCTCGCAGGCGCCCGCCGCCGAACGCACGAGGAAATCGGCGACCCCGGGCTCGAGCGCCCCGTTGCCGGTGGGGCCGAGCGCCTGCAGCAACAGGTTCTCGAGCGCCGGATCGATCGCGATGACGTCGAGCTCGCGGGCCGGCCCGAACACCTGCTGCACCAGAGCCGGACCGATGGCGCGTCGCACCTCCGCGGTGAGCTCACCGGCTTCCTGGGTCCGGGGCCCATGCTCGCCGAGGGACTCGAGGATGCTGCGCAGGTCGCGGACATGGACCGCCTCGTCGAGCAGGTTCTGCAGGACACGCTGGAAGATCGCTACCGGTACCAGCTTGGGCACCACCTCCTCGACCAGCTTCGGCGCGTACTCGCGGACATGGTCGAGCAGGTGCTGGGTTTCGTTGCGCCCGAGCAGCCGCGCGGCATGCAGCTGCATCAAGTGATGGAGGTGGGTGGCGATCACCGTGGCGGCATCGACCACCGTGTATCCGGCCACCTGCGCCTGTTCGCGGGAACCGGGCTCGATCCAGACCGCCGGCAGGCCGAAGGCGGGATCCGTCGTGCCGGGCCCGCTGAGTTTCTGCGTCACCTGGCCCGGATCGATCGCCAGCAGCATTCCCGGATAGACCTCCGCCTCGCCGACGACCGCACCCTTCAGGGTCAATCGATAGGCGCTCGGGCGCAGTTCGAGGTTGTCGCGGATGTGCACCGCCGGGGGCAGGAAGCCGACCTCCTGGGCGAACTTCTTGCGAACCCCCTTGATCCGGGCGAGCAGCTCGGCGCCGCGCTCCTTGTCGACCAGCGTGATGAGCTTGTAGCCGACCTCGAGCCCGAGGGCGTCGACCGGGGCGACATCCTCCCAGCTCGCCTCGGCCGGATCCCGGGCGGGTTCGCTCGATACGGGCGCCGGCGCCTGGCTGGCTCGCGCCTGGTTGCGCTGCAGGCGCCAGGCAAGATAGGCGCAGCCCGCCGCGAGCAGGAAGAACGGCAGGTGCGGCATGCCCGGCACACTGCCGAGCAGGGCGACGACGAACCCCGCGATGCCGAGCGCGCGCGGCGCATTGAACAGCTGCTTGGCGAGCTGGCCGCCGACATCGTCCTCGCTGCCGACCCGCGACACGATCATGCCGGCGGCGACCGAGATCACCAGCGCCGGCACCTGCGCCACCAGGGCGTCGCCGATCGCCATCAGCACATAGTTGTTGGCGGCATGCGAGATCGAGAGATCATGCTGGACGACCCCGATCACCAGGCCGCCGACCACGTTGATCGCGAGGATCAGGATGCCCGCGATGGCGTCGCCCCGAACGAACTTCGAAGCACCGTCCATCGACCCGAAGAAATCCGCCTCGTGGCCGACCTCGGCGCGCCGCCGGCTGGCTTCCTCCTGGTCGATCACGCCGGCGTTGAGGTCGGCATCGATCGCCATCTGCTTGCCGGGCATCGCATCGAGGGCGAAACGCGCCGAGACCTCGGCGATCCGCCCCGCGCCCTTGGTGACGACGATGAAGTTGATCACCGTGAGGATCGCGAAGACGATGATGCCGACCGCGAAATTCCCCCCGACCACGAAGCTCGCGAAGGCCTCGATGACCTGGCCGGCCGCATCGGTTCCGGTGTGACCGTGCATCAGCACCGCGCGCGTCGACGCCACGTTGAGCGACAGCCGCAGCAGGGTCGTCACCAGCAGGACCGTCGGGAAGATCGCGAAATCGAGCGGCCGCACCGTGTAGGTCGCGACCAGCAGGACCACGATCGCCATCGCGATATTGAAAGTGAACAACAGGTCGAGGACGATCGGCTTGAGCGGCAGGATCATCATCGCCAGGATCATCAGGATGATCACCGGCACCGCGAGGGACTGCAGCGGCGGCATCCGGAGTTCCACGCCGGCGACGCTCAGCTTCAGGCCGGCGGCCTGGGCGGGGGCTCGCAACAGGGCGCTCATCGCGGCGCTCCGTCATGACCGGCATCCGGATGCGGATCGAGCTCCGCCGGCACCGGCAGGTCGGTCGGCGCCTCCGGCGCCCGGCGCCCCACCGCGGCCCGCAGCTGGTAGACATAGGCGAGCACCTGGGCGACGGCGTTGTACAGGGCCGCCGGAATCTCGGCGTCGACCTCGACATGGGCATACAGGGCACGGGCCAGCGGCGGCGCCTCGAGCATCGGGACGCCGGACTCGATCGCAATCTCGCGGATCCTCGCGGCGACATGGTCGGCGCCCTTGGCGACGACGCGCGGCGCGCCGCCGGCGGCCTCGTCGTACTTGAGCGCGACCGCATAGTGGCTGGGGTTGGTCACCACGACATCGGCCGCGGGCACCCGCATCATCATCCGGCCGGTGCTCATCTCGCGCTGGCGCTGGCGACGCCGCGACTTGATGAGCGGATCGCCCTCGGTTTCCTTGTGCTCCCGGCGCCCCTGCTCGAGCGTCATCCGGAGATTGGTGCGGTGGCGGAACCACTGCATCGGGACATCGACCGTCGCGACCACGAGCAGCATCAGCAGCAAGCAGCCGGCGCCCTGGATCACCAGGTCCGGTGCGATGCGCACCGCATGCTCGGGCGCCATCGTGAGCAGCGCGGCGAAGCTTCCGCCCCGCCACCAGACATAGGCGGCGGCGATCACCGCAAGGCCGAACACCAGCAGGGACAGGCGGATCGAATCCACCAGGTGGTCGCGCGAGAAGATCCGCTTGAGGCCGGCAAGCGGGCTGATTTTCGACCATTTGGGCCCGAGCGTCTTGCCGGTCCAGGCGAAACCGCCCGGCACTGCTGCCGCGACCACCGCCGCGACCATGCCGGCCAGGCCTATCGGCAGGCAGATCGACAGCGCCAGGGCGCCGAGCTCACCCATCCAGTTGGCCAGCGCCTCCGAAGAGAAGGAGAGCGTGCGATCGAAGCGCAGGCCGCGGCCGACCAGCTCGACGCTGCGGCTGCCGAGGTAACCGGCGAACACCACCATGGTCAGGCCGGTGAGCCCGAACAGCACCGCATGGCCGAGATCCCGCGATCGCGCGACCTGCCCTTCCTCCCGGGCTTCGCGCAGCCGCTTCTCGGACGCCGGTAGCTTCTTGTCCTCTCGTGACTTTTCCTGCTCGGACATTGATTTCGCCCTGGTGACGAAATCGATTATTGGCGCCGCCCGGAAAACTTAAGCCCCGATCAGGCGGGCGAATCCGCCCGTTCTCGAAACTGCAGGCCGCCGGCAACACCAGGCGCGCCGGCCGTCCGTCCCTGCCGGCAGCGGTGCGCCGCCGGGCCCGGTCTAGAAGCCGAGGCTCTCGAGCAGTTCGTCGACCTGTGCCTGGCTGGTGACCACCTCGGCGCCGGTCCGCTCGAGGCCGGGCGCGACCGGACCGTCGAGCCAGTCCGCTTCCAGGGCCTCGCGCCGGTCCTCCGGTGTGACGGTGATGAGCAGCCTGACGAGTTCGGTCTCGAGGTTCCGGGCAAGGTCGACCACCTTCGAGATCACCTGCGAGGAGAGATCGTGGAAGGATTGCGCGACCAGGATCTCGGTAAGGACGAGATCGGTCCTTGCACAGGCGGCATCGACCCGGCCGATGAAGTTCATCAGATCACCGCTGGCGACCGCCGCGACCGGATCGGCGAGCAGCCGCTGGCGGATGTCCGCGGCATCCCGCGCCAGCGTTGCCTGGCCGCCCTTGGCCGCCTCGACCTGCCCGATCACGTTCTCGGCGGCTTCCCCGCTGATCCGGGCGATGTACTCGAGCCTGTCGCGGGCATCGGGAAGACTGGCCACCGCACCCTCGATCGCCCGATCGAGGCCGAGCTGGCGCAATCCCTCGTGCACCGTTCTCGTCAGGGCGCCGATCGATCGATAGACTTCCTCGGAATCGGGTGCTTGCACGGCTTGTCGGGATTCGCTCATGGGGATTCCTCAGGCGGAGGCCATCTTGTCGAGGATCCTGACGAGCTTCTCCTCGAGCGTTGCCTTGGTGAAGGGCTTGACGATATAGCCCGACGCGCCGCCCCTGGCAGCCAGGATGATGTCCTCCTTGCGGGCCTCGGCGGTGACCATCAGCACCGGCAGGTGTTTGAGCGCGGCATCGCCGCGGATCGCCGCCAGCAGCTCGAAACCGTTCATGTTCGGCATGTTGATGTCCGAGACCACGAAATCGAACTCGCTCCGGCGCAGCATGTGCAGCGCGATCTGGCCGTCCTCGGCCTCATCGGCGCTGCCGTGGCCGAGCTCCTTCAGCAGGTTGCGGATGATACGTCGCATCGTCGAGAAATCATCGACGATGAGGAAGCGTAGGTCCTTGCTCATCGGTACTCCTGATGCATCGATGCCCCGCTCCTTCAGCGGGCCGTCTCCTCGATGACCGGCCCGGGCATCGATAGCCGCTCGTCGGCCGGTCGGGGCGCGCCCTGGAAGGCGTCGTCACCGTAGATATCGTCTTCGTCCTCGACCTGCGGTCCACGCAGGATGCGTTCCGACGCCTCGCTGGTCATCACCACGATCGAGATGCGCCGGTTCATCGGATTGAGCGGATTCTCGGGGTCGAACAACTGGGTCGAGCCGAGCCCCTCCACCCGGATGATCTTCTCCTCGCGCATGCCCCCGGAAATCAGCTCGCGGCGCGAAGCATTGGCGCGTTCGGACGACAGCTCCCAGTTGGTGTAGCCGCCGGGTCCGTGGGCATAGAGCGCCGCGTCGGTATGGCCGGCCAGCGACACGCGGTTCTCGACCTCGTTCAGCACATTGCCGATCGCGCGCAGCAGGTCGCGCATGTAGTACTTCACCTCCGCACCCCCGGAGTCGAACATCGGCCGGCGGCGGTCATCGACGATCTGGATGCGCAGGCCATCGCTGGTGAGATCCATGCGCAGGTGCTTGCGCATGTCGGCCAGGGTCGGGTCGCTCGCCACCACCGACTCGACCTTCTCGCGCAGCGCATGCAGGCGACGTGACTCGATGCGGCGGTTCTCGCGGGCGAGCGCATGGGGATTGACGGCCCGCTCCCGCACCTCGCTCTCGCCGCGCTTGACCTGGCCCATGCTGCGGGTGAGATCGGTGCCGCCGGCGTTGATGATGCTCGAGCTGTCACCGCTGCCCGAGCCGGCGTTCAGCGCCACATGCAGGGGCGTGGAGAAATGATCGGCGATGCCCTTGAGGTCACCCTTGGTGGTCGAGCCGAGCAGCCACATCAGCAGGAAGAAGGCCATCATAGCCGTCACGAAGTCGGCATACGCGATCTTCCAGGCGCCGTGCGCATGGCCGCGCGCCGGCTTGCGCGCCTTCTTGACGATGATCGGCTGGATCTTCTTGTCGGACGCCGCCATGGCGTGTTTCCTCCTCTGGCCCGGTTCGCCCGCTCAGGCCGTCTTGCGCTGCTTGACGGCGTCTTCCAGCTCGCTGAAGCTCGGCCTCTCGGTCGAGAACAGCACCTTGCGCCCGAACTCCACCGCGATGGCCGGGGCGTAGCCCTGCATGCTGGCGAGCAGGGTGGTCTTCACGCAGACCAGTTCCTTGGTCGCCTCCTCGCCCTTCTGCTCGAGCAGGCCGCCGAGCGGGCTGACGAATCCGTAGGACAGCAGGATCCCGAGGAAGGTGCCGACCAGAGCGCCGGCGATCATCTGCCCGAGGACCGCCGGCGGCTGGTTGACCGAGGCCATGGTCTTCACCACCCCGAGCACCGCGGCGACGATGCCGAAGGCGGGCAGGCCGTCACCGACCTTCTGGATCGCGCCGGCGGGGGCATGCTGCTCCTGGTGATGGGTCTCGATCTCGCTGTCCATCAGGCTTTCGATCTCGTGGGCATTGAGGTTGCCCGAGACCATCATGCGCAGGTAATCGGTGATGAACTCGACCAGGTGGTGGTCCGCCTGGATCTCGGGATAGTTGGCGAACAGCGCGCTTTCCTGCGGCTCGTCGACATCCTGCTCGATCGACATCAGGCCCTCCTTGCGGGCCTTCTGGAGGATGTCGTAGAGCAGCGCGAGCAGGGACATGTAGCGCGCCTTGGTGTAGCGCGAACCCTTGAACAAGGTCGGGATGGCAGCAAACGTCGCCTTGAGGACCTTCTGGTTGTTGCCGACGAGGAAGGCGCCGAAAGCGGCGCCGCCGATGATCAGCATCTCGATCGGGGCGGCCACCGCCAGGACCCCGAAGTGGCCGCCGGCGATTGCATAGCCCCCGAAGACGGCGAGGATCACGACGATGTAACCAATGATGACGAACATGAGGCCCCGAACACGGTCTGGCTAGTACCTACCCTATTTCGGCTGCCGACCGCTCGCCTTGAGGGAAGCCGGCTGAGCGGTCGCTTGCTACCGCCTACCCGGAAATGGGTGGGTGCTTGTCAGCGGGGCAATGATCGTCGGGAGACACCGCTCCCCAGACGACGAAAAGCGGGGCCATGCCCCGCTTTTCGACCGTGTCTCGCCCCTGCCCCCTAGTGGATGGCGCCGCGCCGCTTCGCCTTGCCGGCCCGCGCGGGCGGGCGGCACAGGCCGCAGACGAAATCCTGGTCGAGCTCGTAGGCGTGGTTCACGAAGCTGCCCTTGCAGCGGGTGCAGCGCGTGGTGCAAAGCATGCCGGCATCGACGAACTTCACCAGCCGCCAGGCCCGGGTCACCGAAAGCATCGGCTCGATGCCCGCCTGCTCGGTCTCGGCGGTATAGAGCTCGTAGGCGCGGATGACCGCTTCGATGTCGTCGATGGCGCTGGTCTTGATCAGGTATTCGTACAGGTTGTAGAACAGCGATGCGTGGATGTTCGGCTGCCAGGCCATGAACCAGTCGGTCGAGAACGGCAGCTGGCCCTTGGACGGCGACCTCCCCGTCACTTCCTTGTAGAGCTTGAGCAGGCGCTCGTAGGGCAGGTCGGTTTCCGACTGCAGCACCTGGAGCCGGGCGCCGAGCTCGATCAGGGAGATGGCCCGAAGGGTCTGGCGATTGTCCTTGAGAAGGCTGCGAGGGGATCTCATTCGACCGACTCCTCGTAGCGACCGGCCATCAGGATGCTGGCATGCAGTCGCTCGGCCGTCTTTTCCTGGCCGGGCTGGTCGGCGCGGGCATGCTCGGCGAGCAGGCCCCAGACCATCGCATCATCGACCCGCAGCCGGCACATCAGGGTATTGCCGCCCGCCACCTTGAGCATCTGGCTCGGCTTGAGGCTGTCGATGAGGTCCGCGACCTCGTCGGTCACGCCGAGCCGGAACAGCGCGGTGGGACGATCGGCACGGATCAGCTGCTGCGCGAGGATCAAATAGGACAGGTTGATCTCGGTAATTTCGTGGGCCAGTTTCGCTTCGACCGACATATTCTTTCCCCTGGGCTGTGGTGGACACGTGGGACGCAGTGTCGGCCGAGCCCCGTTCTTCTTGAATCCGATTCCTTCCGATTCCCGGCTGGGCCGAATTCCTACGCCTGTAGGAAGTCTTCCTATCCCCCGGCGAACCTCCCCACGACCGCCGTTCGGCTCCTCGATTAAAGCCGCGCCGATGCCGACCGTTAACCGCTGGCAACGGGAAGCACCCGTCGCCCCGCGGCTCGAAGAGCAGCCTCACGGGCTCTCGGCAAGCCAGGGCATGGGGCCCCGGCGAAGCGGCTACAAGGCCGCAAGGGAATCAACTCAAGGAGTCTGGAATGTCCCAAGTCATCAACACCAACCTGATGTCGCTGAACGCCCAGCGCAACCTGTCGGCGACCCAGAACTCGCTGGCGACCGCCGTGCAGCGCCTGTCCTCCGGCCTGCGCGTCAACAGCGCCAAGGACGACGCCGCCGGCCTGGCGATCGCCGAGCGCATGAACACCCAGATCCGCGGCATGAACGTTGCGATCCGCAATGCCAACGACGGCATCTCGCTGGCGCAGACGGCGGAAGGCGCGATCGGCCAGATCACCGAGATGGCCCAGCGCATGCGCGAACTCGCCGTCCAGTCGCGCAACGCCACCAACACCGACGACGACCGGACCAATCTCAATGCCGAGTACCAGCAGCTCGCCCAGGAGATCACCCGCACGATCGACAACACAAGCTTCAACGGCCAGGCGGTCCTCACC
>JBAYRO010000062.1:0-17508 GCA_041676645.1 Burkholderiaceae bacterium
GAGCGAACGGGGTGCGTAGCCGAACGGGTGCGAAACCGAAAGGGGCGCCGAGGAGCGGAGCGAGCCCGGCGGGCACGCTCGCAGGCTTATCGCTTACGCGCGCTGGGCCCGCTCCGCTCCTCGGCGGTATACGCCGTTGCCGCCGCGGCCCGGCGGCCCTTCAGCCATTCCTTCAGGGCCAGGTCCATCCTCGTCTGCCACCCCACGCCAGTGGCGCGAAACTCTTCGACGACCTCGCGCGACAGCCGGATGGTGACGCGCTCCTTGGTCGGCGATTTCTGGGGGCCTCGCCCCCGAAGTTTCTCGCGCAGCGATTCCGGCAATGCCGCCAACGGCTTGGCGCCCTCGAAGTCGGCAGTAGTCCACTCCGGATTGTCGCGGTCGGCTTCTTCAGCCTTCGGTTTCCTGCTCATATCGCTTGACCTCCCGCACGTTCGCCTTGCGCAAGCTGATGACCCGGATTCCGCTTCGGGTTTCGACGAAAACCAGCGCATGGAGGCGACCGCCCAGCATCCCGAATGCCCTGATCCTTGTCTCGCCATAGTCCTGACGATCGTCGATGACGAACAGCGCAGTCTCAAACTCGAAATCCCGCGTCCGGTCGAATGAAATTCCGCGTTCCAAGAGGTTGCGTTCGTTCTTCGACGAATCGAATTCGATGTTCATGACTAAATTGTATGTACAATATGGTAGCAGATGCGGAAGATCTGCGCATGCTGTTCATCATGAGGCGGCGAGTAGCCACCCACTGCCTCTTATGGCCTGGGACAGAAGTCTGATGGGGTGAGTCAGTGGACAAGGCGCCATCGCCTCGTCAAGGGCGACTGCGCCAACCCGCTCGACCAGGACGCGTTCGGTCCGCTCCTCGGCCCGCGGGTCGCTACGCTGAATTCCCGGTCGCCAGCGCCCGTCCGATCAGGATGCGCTGGATGTCGCTCGTGCCCTCGTAGATCTGGCAGACCCGCACATCGCGGTAGATGCGCTCGACCGGGAAGTCGGCCACGTAGCCGTAGCCGCCGAAGGTCTGGATGGCCTCCGAGCAGACCCGCTCGGCCATCTCGGAGGCGAAGAGCTTGGCCATCGCGGCTTCCTTGAGGCAGGGCAGGCCGGCGTCCTTCAGGCTCGCCGCATGCCAGATCAGCTGGCGCGCCGCCTCGATGCGCATCGCCATGTCGGCGAGCCGGAACTGCACCGCCTGGTGCTCGAAGATCGTCTGGCCGAAGGCGGTGCGCTCCTTGGCGTAGGCGAGCGCCGCTTCGAAGGCGGCCCGCGCCATGCCGACCGCCTGCGACGCGATCCCGATGCGCCCGCCCTCCAGGCCCGAGAGCGCGATCTTCAGGCCTTCGCCTTCGGCGCCGATCAGGTTGGCGGCCGGCACCCGGCAGGACTCGAACGCGATCTGCGCGGTGTCCGAGGCATGCTGGCCGAGCTTGTTCTCGAGCGAGGCCACCCGGTAGCCCGGCGTGTCCGTGGGCACGATGAAGGCGCTGATGCCGCGCTTGCCGGCTTCCGGGTCGGTCACCGCCATCACGATGGCGACGTCGCCGTGCTTGCCCGAGGTGATGAACTGCTTGATGCCGTCGAGCACATAGTGGTCGCCGTCGCGCCGGGCGCGGGTGCGCAGTCCGCCCGCTTCCGATCCGACATGCGGTTCGGTCAGGCAGAAGGCGCCGAGCATCGTGCCCTGGGCGAGTGGCCGCAGCCACTGGCGCTGCTGTTCCTCGCTGGCCCACATGAGCAGGATCGAGCAGACCGGGCAGTTGTTGACCGAGATGATGGTGGAGGTTGCGCCGTCGCCGGCGGCGATCTCCTCGAGGATCACCGCGAGCGAGACATAGTCGAGGCCGGCGCCGCCGAACTCCGCCGGCACGGCGATGCCGTAGGCGCCGAGCGCGGCCAGGCCGGCCAGCGCCTGCGCCGGGAAGGTATGCTCGCGGTCCCATTGCGCCGCATGCGGCGTGATCTCGGCGGCGACGTATTCGCGCACCGCATCGCGGATCATCCGCTTGTCTTCATCGAGGATCATGGTGACGTCCTATGCGGAATACGTGCCGGGATCGGTGCGCAGCGCGGTGACCTCGATCTCGATGCGTATGCGCGGGTCGATGAGGCCGACCACCATGGCGGTGGCCGCCGGCGAGGCTCGACCGAGATGCTCGGCGAACACCGGCGCGAGCTGCTCGAAGAGCGCCGCATCGGTCAGCAGGTAGCGCACCCGGATCACGTCGGCGAGGCTGGCGCCGGCCTGGCGCAGGGTGGCATCGATGTTGCGAAAGCATTGCCGCGTCTGCGCCACCGGATCGGGGTCTATCGTCATCGTGGCGTAGTCGAAGCCGGTGGTTCCGGAGACATGGATCCGGTTGCCCTCGATCACCGCGCGCGAGAAGCCCGCGAGCGCTTCGAAGGAGGATCCGGAACCGATGCGTTGTCCCTGCATGGGCTGCTCCTTGCCGAGCCTACCAGGCCAGCGACTGTCCGCGATAGTCGAAGAAGCTGCCCGCGGGCCAGGCGGTCGGATCGGCGATCACCCGGCGCAATCCGGCCACGCTCGCATCCACATCCACCTCCGCGTTGGGTCCGCCCATGTCGGTGCGCACCCAGCCCGGATGCAGCGAGAGCACCCGCAGGCCCTGGCCGCTGTATTCGGCATGGGCGAGCCGGGCGGCCATGTTGACCGCCGCCTTCGACACCCGGTAGAGCATGCCGTAGGCGGCGCCCGCCTCCGCGATCGAGCCCATCCGGCTCGACACGAAGGCCAGCGTGCCGCGCGCCGGCGCGAGCAGCGGCGCCAGCACGGGGATGAGCCGCATCGCCGCCAGCACATTGGTGCGCATCACCAGGTCGAACTCCTCGTCGGTCGGCGGCTGGGCGATATGGCTGGTGCGCGGCCCGTAGACCCCGGCATTGACCACCGCGACGTCGATCCGCTCGCCGTCGAGCTGCCAGGCGATGCCGGCGAGATCATTCGGCTCGAGGACGTCGAGGCGCAGCGTATGCGCCCCGAGGTCGCGCAGCCGGATGCGGTCGTCCTCGCCGCGGTGGGTGCCGAAGACGTTCCAGCCGGCCTCGCGGTACTGCCGCACGAACTCGAGGCCGATCCCGCGGGAGGCGCCGACGATCAGTGCGGTCGGCATCGCCCGGTCCGGTCTCTCGAGGAAACGCCGGGCCGCCCCAGGTTTCCTTGACCCCCTCGGGGGGCGGGCTGGGCGCAGCCCAGCCCTGGGGGCGCTCCGGCTCCCATGCCGCTCAGAGCGCTTCGACCGCGATCGCGACCGCCTCGCCGCCGCCGATGCACAGCGAGGCGATGCCGCGCTTGCCGCCGGACTTGCGCAGGGCCCCGAGCAGCGTGACGATCAGGCGCGCTCCCGAACAGCCGATCGGGTGCCCCAGGGCGGTTGCCCCGCCATGGACGTTGACCTTCTCGTGCGGCAGATCGTGCTCGCGCATCGCCGCCATGGTCACCACCGCGAAGGCCTCGTTGATCTCGTAGAGATCGGTCGTCTTGCTGTCCCAGCCGGTTTTCGCATAGAGCTTCTCGATCGCACCCACCGGCGCGGTGGTGAACCACTTCGGCTCCTGCGAATGGGTGGTGTGGCCGACGATGCGGGCGATCGGCGTGCAGCCGAGTTCCTTCGCCATCGATTCGCGCATCAGCACCATCGCGGCGGCGCCGTCGGAGATCGACGAGGAGGTGGCGGCGGTGACGGTGCCGTCCTTGCGGAAGGCGGGCCGCAGCGAGGGGATCTTGTCGGGATTGGTCTTGAACGGGGATTCGTCGCGCTCGACGAGGACCTCGCCCTTGCGCCCGGCGATCTTCACCGGCGCGATCTCCCACTGGAAGCTGCCGTCCTCGTTGGCGGTACGCGCCCGGCGCGCCGACTCGATCGCGTAGGCGTCCTGCTCCTCGCGGCTGAACTTGTACTTCGAGGCGCAGTCCTCGGCGAACATGCCCATCGACTTGCCGCCGCCATTGGGCATCTTGTCGTAGGCGTCCTCGAGACCGTCGTAGGCCATGTGGTCGAAGAGCGTGCCATGGCCGTAGCGATAGCCGCCGCGGCCCTTGAGCATCATGTATGGCGCGTTGCTCATGCTCTCCATGCCGCCGGCCACGACGATGTCCTGGCTGCCGGCGACGAGCAGGTCGTGGCCGAACATCGCCGCCTTCATGCCCGAGCCGCACACCTTGTTGATCGTGGTCGCCCCGGCCGACACCGGCAGCCCGGCGCCGATCGCCGCCTGGCGCGCCGGCGCCTGGCCCTGGCCGGCCGGCAGCACGCAGCCCATGATCACTTCCTGGATCCGGTCGGCCGAAAGGCCGGCGCGTTCGACCGCGGCGCGGATCGCCGTGGCGCCGAGCTCATGGCCGGCCAGCGCGGAAAGCTCGCCCTGCATGCCGCCGATCGGCGTGCGGGCAGCGGATACGATGACGATGGGATCGCTCATGGTCTATCTCCGTCAGGGGTCGTCGAATGCCGGCCGCGTTGCTCGCTCTCGGGATGTCGAAAGCGTAGTGCGGCGGGATAGGGGAACACGTCGTCGAGGATGCCGCGCCGGATCCGGGCCTGCTTTTCCTGCCAGTAGGCCGGGTCGAGGAGGTCGGCATGGTGCTCGAGGAAGATCTTGCGGATCCCGGGGTTGCCCAGCAGGAAGGTGCCGAACTCTTCGGGAAAGATGTCGTTGGGCGCCACCGGATACCAGGGCTCGGAGGCCATCTCGTCCTCCGGGGTGCGCGGTGCCGGGATGCGCCGGAAATTGCAGTCGGTGAGGTAGGCGACCTCGTCGTAATCGTAGAACACCACCCGGCCCTGGCGGGTCATGCCGAAGTTCTTGTAGAGCATGTCGCCGGGGAAGATGTTGGCCGCGACCATGTCCTTGATCGCGTCGCCGTACTCGATCACCGCATGCTCGCGCTCTTCGGGACTCGCCCGCTCCAGATGGATGTTGAGCGGGGTCATGCGCCGCTCGATGTAGAGATGCTCGATCACGATCGAATCCCCCTCATCCGTGAGCAGCGAGGGGGCGGAATCATGGAGTTCCGCGAGCAGCGCCGGATCCAGGCGCGCCTTGGGGAAGGGCACCTTGGAGTATTCCCAGGTGTCGGCCATGCGGCCCACGCGGTCGTGGTACTTCACCAGGGTGTACTGCGACTGCACGAAGTCGCGGGTGACGTCCTTGCCGCGCTTGTCCTTGATGAACTTGAACACGTAGGGCGTCGACGGCAGCGTGAAAACGCCCATCACCAGACCCTTGATCCCGGGCGCGACAACGAACTTGTCGTGCGAATGGCGCAGGTGATAGAGCAGGTCGCGATAGAACAGCGTCTTGCCCTGCTTCTGCAGTCCGAGCATGGTGTAGAGCTCGGCCTCGGGCTTGGTCGGCATCAGCGAGACCAGGAAGCGCACATAGGCCGACGGCACGTCCATGTCGACCATGAAGTAGGCCCGCGAGAAATTGAACAGCGACTCGATCAGGTCGTGGCCGAACAGCACGGTGTCGACATAGACCCGTCCCTGCGAGTTGCGCAGCAGCGGCATCGCGAACGGCAGGATCTCGCCATCGTTGACGAAGCGCCCGATCAGGTAGGCGCCCTTGTTGCGGAAGAACATCGAGCGCAGCACCTGGAACTGGCAGTCGGGCGCGGCGACGAAGTCCGGGCCCAGTTCGGCGATCCGCGCCTGCTCGACCAGCGCGATGTCGCGTTCGATGTCGACGAAGGGGCAGGCCAGGCCGATGTCGATGAAGATCTGGCGCATCGCCTCGGCCCAGCCGACTTCCAGCGGATAGTACGAACGGTACGAGACCGGCTCCGTCTCGAGGTAGTCGGTCGCGGTGGCCGGCCGCACGAAGATGTAGTCGTTGTGGAAGTAGCTGCGGTGCAGGATCTTGCAGCACACCGAGTTGAAGAAGGTCTCGGCGAGCTCGGGCTGGTGATGCGTGCGCAGCAGCCCGACGTACTGGCGCTTGACCTGCACCCAGATCGTCTCGGAGAGATCCTCGGCATGGAATTCCTGCTCGAGACGGTGCATCGCCTCGCGCACCCGCAGGTCGTAGAAGGCGATGCGTTCGCTGGCCAGCCGCCGGATCGCATGGAAGTCGCCCGCCTCGTAGCGGCCCTTGGCGAGCTGCGCATGGTAGCGAAAGCGGCTGTAGTGGCGATCGAAGCCGGCGAGGATGGTGCGCGCAATGGAATCGGCGACATCGACGTCGCGCCGAGTGCGTCGCCGCTCGAACTGCGTATCGAATTGCCCGTCTGCCGGCAGGGGCAGGGCGGGTTGCAGGGCGCTGACGCTTCTCATTGCTCGATGTCCGGACCGCGGAACGGGGACGACGACGCGGCGCCATCCCGATGCCCGCATGATAAACCCCGGCGGGCCGCTCCGACCCGTGGTCGAACCGATGGCGCCGGCGCGGCGGTCCCATCGCCGGCGGGCAGGCTAGAATTCACGATCGGCCATGCAGGGTCGCTCGTCCGTGCGCTGGTGACCGCGCCTGGCGGCGGTGTCGCGATCGTGCGCTCCGGACAATGAGAAGAGGCACAAGAGGCGGATTCGGGACTGTGCACGACCCTCTCCCCATCCAGTCGAGCGGGGCGCCGCCAGCGCCCGGGGCCAGCGTTCCCGGCTGCCTGTCGCAGCTCGTCGCCGCGCGCAGCGCACTGTCCCCCGATGCGGTCGCGCTGCGTTTCGGCGCCGGCCAGTGGACGCTCGGCACCATCAACGCCCGGGCCAACCGGCTCGCCCGCTACCTGCGCGCGCAGGGTGTCGGCCCCGAGGTGATCGTCGCGGTCTGCCTGCCGCGCGGTCCCGAACTGTGGATTTCCCTGCTCGCCGTGCTCAAGGCGGGCGGCGCCTACCTGCCGCTGGACCCGGCAACGCCGGCTGGGCGCCTGCGCTTCGTGCTCGCCGATGCCGGTGCGCGGGTGCTGCTGGCCCGGGCCGAGCTGGTCCGCTCGCTGCCGGCGCCGCCGGGGCTCGTGGCGATCTGTCCCTTCGCCGAAGCGGCTCGGATCGCCGCCTTCGAGGACCACGACCCGGCCTGGGCAATCGCACCGCGCGACCTCGCCTACGTCGTCTATACCTCGGGTTCCACGGGCCGGCCCAAGGGCGTGATGGTCGAGCGGCGCAACCTGGTTGCCGAGATGCGCTGGGAGATCGAGGCGCTCGGCATCGGGCCCGAGGACCGCATCCTGATGCGCACCCCGGTGTCCTTCGACGGCGCCTCGCTGGGCCTGTGGGCGCCGCTGCTCACCGGCGCGATGGGCGTCATGCTCGACGAGGATGCGCTGCGCGATCCGCGGGCGATCCTCGCCGCGATCCGCGCGCACCGGGTGAGTGTGGTCTCGGCGGTGCCGAGCCTGCTGGCCGGCATCCTCGACGAGCTCGAGCGCGACCCCGGCCCCTTCCCGGTGCGGGCGATGGTCGCCGGCGGCGAGGTCCTGCCGGCGGTCGACACCCGGCGCTGGGCGCGACTGGCCGCGGGCGCCCTCTACAACTTCTACGGTCCCACCGAATGCACGGTGAACTCGCTGTTCCACCGCTGCGCGCCACAAGGCGAGCCGGGCCCCGTGCCGCTGGGGCTGCCGACGGCCGGCACCACGGTCCACCTGCTCGATGCCGGCCGCTGCCCGGTGCCCGCAGGCGAGTCCGGCGAGATCTGGATCGGGGGGACGGGCGTGGCCCGCGGCTACCTCAACCGGCCCGAGCTGACCGACCAGCGCTTCGTGGCCGATGTGTTCTCGTCCGTGCCGGGCGCCCGGCTCTATCGCACCGGCGACATCGGCCGGCAGCGGGCCGACGGGCGCATCGAGTTCCTCGGCCGCGCCGACACCCAGGTGAAGTACCGTGGCTTCCGGATCGAGCCGGGCGAGATCGAGGCCGCGCTGGCCGAGCTGCCCGCGCTGCGCACGGCGGCCGTCGGCCTGGTCGAGCATCCGGTCGCCGGTCGCCAGCTGGTGGCCTGGCTGGCCTGGGCCGACGGCAGTACGCCCGACCACGAGCGCCTGCGCGCCGACCTGTCGCGGGTGCTGCCCGAATACATGGTGCCGACGGTCTTCGTCGATCTCGAACGCATGCCGCGCCTGCCCTCGGGCAAGCTCGACCGGCGGGCCCTGCGCCTGCCGGATGCGCCGGCGCCGGCGCCAGCGCGCCCGGCGGCGCCGCTCACCGGCGAATGCGCCGCGCTGGTGGCAAGCGTCTGGTCCGAGGTGCTCGGCATCCCGGTGACACGCGCCGACGATGATTTCTTCCTGCTCGGCGGACATTCGCTGCTCGCCGCCCGGGCCAATGCCCTGCTGCGCTCGCGGTTCGGCGCCGACCTGCCCCTGCGGGCGCATTTCGATGCCTCGACGGTCGCGGCCTTCGCGAGCCGGGTCGAGGCCGCGATCGTGCGTCGCGATGCCGAGCTGGCGGGACCGGGCACCGGTCCGGTGGCGGGCGATCCGGCGGCGCCGGCACCGGCCACCGCCGCCCAGGCGGCCCTGCTCTTCGTCGAATCGATGGCCGGGCCGGGCGCGCGCTACCACGTCGTCATGACGACCCGCATCGAGGGCGAGCTGCTGGTCGATGCCCTGCGCGAGGCGGTGCTCGACACCCTGGCGGCGCACCGGGTGCTGCGCACCGGCTTCCACCTGCGCGATGGCGAGGCCTGGCAGCAGGTCGACGAGGCCGCCACGCCGACGCTCGAGGAGATGGAAATGGGGTCAGACTCGATTTCCGTCTCGGAAATCGAGTCTGACCCCATTTCCATTTCCGGGGCGGCGCTGGAGCTGCTGCGCGAGCATGCGCGCGTGCCCTTCGATCCGGCCCGGCCGCCGCTGGCGCGCGCCATCCTGCTGTGGATCTCGCCGCGCGTGCATTTCGTGCAGCTGGTCATCCACCATCTCGTCACCGACGGCTGGTCGATGGACCTGCTGGTTCGCGAGATCGGCGCGCGCTACCGGGTCGCCGCCAGCGGCGGTCGCCATGTCGGCCCGGCCTCGGCCCTGCAGTTCGTCGACCATGCCCGCTGGCGGGCCGGCATCGATGCCGACGCCGGCGCCGATGTCGCCCTGGCCCGCTGGTGCGAGCGCCTCGACGGTGTCGAACCGCTGCGGCTGCCGCCGGCCTGCGTGCCGGCCGGCGCATCCGACCCCGAGGGCGGCCTCGCCGGCTTCATGCTCGAGCCGGCGCTGGTCGAGCGCCTGCGCGAACTCGGGCGCCGCCACGAGGCGACGCTCTTCGCCGTCCTGCTCGCCGCCTTCCAGGTCCTGCTCGTGCGCCACAGCGGCCAGCGCGACTTCGCGGTCGGCTCGCCGGTGGCCGGGCGCGAACCGATCGAGGTCGAGTCGCTGGTGGGCTACTTCGTGAACATGCTGGCGCTGCGCGTGGCCCCCACCGAGGGCGTCGGCTTCGACGAGTTCCTCGATCGCACCCGGGAACGCCTGGTGGCGGCGCTCGACGACCGGGCGGTGCCCTTCGACCGGGTGGTCGCCGCCCTGAACCTGCCGCGCGCGCCCGGGCGCAATCCGGTCTTCCAGGCGAGCCTCGCGCTGCAGGACCGGCCCGATGCCTTCCTCGAACTCGACGGGCTCGCCTGCCGCGGCGAGAAGATCGGCACCGCCGAGGCGAAGTTCGGCCTCGCGATGTCGCTGGTGCGCTCGGGGGCCGGCCTGGCGGGCCAGCTGGAGTACGCCCGGCAGTATTTCGATCCGGCGGCCGCCCAGCGCCTGTGCGGCCAGTTCGAGCGCCTGCTGCGAGCGATCGTCGCGGCGCCGGCGACCCTGGTCGATGCCCTCGATATCGTCGAGCCGCGGGACCTGGACCGGATCGCTGGCTGGAATCGCACGGCGCGCCCGTTCCCGGCCGATTCGACCCTGGCCGGGCGGTTCGCCGGCATCCTCGCCGAGCGGCCCGATGCGCTGGCGGTGATCGATGGCGAATCGCGGATCGACTATCGCGAACTCGACATCCGCTCGACCCGGCTCGCGCATCGCTTGCGGGCGCTGGGCGTCGGCCCGGACGGCATCGTCGCGATGGCCCTGCCGCGCGGCATCGATCTCGTCGTCGCGGTGCTCGGCATCGTCCGGGCCGGCGGCGCCTACCTGCCGCTCGATGCGTCCTGGCCGGTCGAGCGGCTGCGCCTGATGATCGAGGATGCGAGCCCCGTCGCCTTCGTCGGCACCAGCGCATCGCTGGCCAGCCTGGGCGCACCGGGGGCAGCGGCGATCGCGCTCGATGTCGACGAGGATGGCGATGGCGGGGCCGATGCCGATGCCGGTGGCGGTGGCGGTGACGATGCCGATTCGGCCGTGGCCGCCGCCCGGGGATCGCGCCCCTGGTCATGCCTGGCGCCCGGCATGGCGCCCGGCCAGTCCGGCCGCGCGCCGGCCGATGCGTCGCCGGGCGCGCTGCCGGAATCGGGCGCCACCGCCGATTCGCTTGCCAACCTCATCTACACCTCGGGCTCGACCGGTCGGCCCAAGGGGGTGATGGTCGAGCATCGCAATGTCCTGCGCCTGGTCTGCAACACCGATTACTTCCAGCCGCAGCCGGGCGAATGCATCGCCCTCGCATCGAACACCTCCTTCGATGCGGCCACCTTCGAGATCTGGGGCGCGCTCGCCAACGGCGCGACGATCGCCGTGGTCGGCCGCGATGCGCTGCTCTCGGCGGCCGCGCTGCGCGAATGCATCGAGCGCGACCGGATCACGACGATGTTCCTGACCACGTCCCTGTTCAACGCCTTCGCGATGACAGAGCCCGGCACCTTCGCGAGCCTGCGGTTGCTGCTCTTCGGAGGCGAGGCCGCGAGTCCCGCCGCGGTGCGCGCCGTGGTACGCGCCGGTGCGCCGACCCGGCTCGTGAACGTGTATGGACCGACCGAGACGACAAGCTTCGCCACCTGGCACGAGATCGACCAGGCGGCGACGCGCGACGCCGACCTGCAGAGCCTGCGCATCCCCATCGGCAAGCCGATCGCCAACACCCGCTGCCATGTGCTCGATGCGGCGGGCCGTCCGGTACCGATCGGTGTCGTCGGCGAACTGTGCATCGGCGGGCCGGGCGTGGCGCGCGGCTATCTCGGCCAGCCGGAGCTGAGCGCCGAGCGCTTCGTGGTCGATCCCTTCGGCGGGCCGGGTGATCGCCTCTACCGCAGTGGCGACCTGGCGCGCTGGCGCGATGACGGCGAGATCGAGTTCATCGGCCGCGGCGATGCCCAGGTGAAGCTGCGGGGCTTCCGGATCGAGCCCGGCGAAATCGAGCATGCCCTGTCCGACTGCCCGGGTGTCGCGGCGGCGGCGGTGCTGGTCGAGCCGGATGCCGCCGGCGAGGGCCGGCTCCTCGCCTTCGTGGCCGGCGTGCCCGAGGGCGGCGCAGCGGGCATCGAGGCGCGCCTGCGCGAGCGGCTGCCGGCCTACATGCTGCCGCACCGGATCCGCCTGCTCGAGCGCTTGCCGATCAATGCCAACGGCAAGCTCGACCGCGATGCCTTGCGCAGCATCGCACGGGCGGCCGAGCAGGGCGCGGCCCCGGCCGTCGCCGCGCCCGACGAGGAACTCGGCCCCACCGAGGCCCGCATGCTCGAGGTCTGGCGCGGCGCGCTCGGTGCGCCCGCGATCGGACTCGATGACGATTTCTTCGCGCTGGGCGGCCATTCCATCCTGGCGGTCAAGCTGCTTGCCCGCGTCGAGCAGGTGTTCGGCGTGCGGGTCCGTACCGCGAGGTTGTTCGACGCACCCACCGTGCGTCGCTTCTCGCGCCTGCTCGACGAACTGCGCAGCGATGCGGCCAGCGGGCTCGGCTGCGTGGTGCCCATCCAGACCGGCGGCAGCCGCCCGCCGCTCGTCTTCCTGTCCGGCTACGGGGGCGCGGTCATCGTGTTCGAAGCGCTCGCCCGCGCGCTCGGTCCCGAGCAGCCGCTCTACGTGCTCGATGTCGGCGCCTTCCCGGTCGACGAACTGCGCAGCTCCAGCCTGCCGGAGATCGCCTCGCGGATGGTCGAGGAACTGCGCATTGCCTGCCCGCAGGGTCCCTACGCGCTGGCCGGCTATTCGCTCGGGGGCAAGTTCGCCTGGGAGATCGCGCGCCAGCTGCGCGTCCAGGGCGCCGAAGTCGGGCTGCTCTGCCTGCTCGACTGCTTCGCCCCCGGCTATCCGCGACGCCGCTCGCTGGCCGGTCGCATCGGCCGGCTGACGGGCGAGCTGCTGCGCGCCGGGCCGCGGCCTCTGGTCGCGCAGTCGATCGCCCACCTGCGCTGGCTGCGCGAGAGCCGCGGCGGCCGGCTCGACGAGAGCATCTTCACCGCCGAGGGACGCGCCGAGATCGGCGACAGCGCCCTTGCCCGCGACCTCCAGGAGCATGCCTCGGCCACGCTTGCCCTGTGGCGCAGCTACCAGCCCGCGCCCGGCGAATCCGGCCGCCTGGTGCTGATCACCACCGCGCAGCGGGATCATCGCCAGAGCTATGTCGACGATGATCCGTTGCTTGGCTGGGGCCCGCTCGTACCCGGCGGCATCGAGCGCCACGAGATGGCCTGCCACCACCGGGAGATGCTCGACGCGGACAAGGCGCCGCTGCTGGCCGCGATCCTCGACCCGGTACTGCGGGAAATGAAAGGGAAATGGGGTCAGACACGATTTGCGCATGCAAATCGTGTCTGACCCCATTTCCCTCCCCATCTCCCACCCCGGCTACATCGTCTCGGCGAAGAGCTCCCGGCCGATCAGCATGCGCCGGATCTCGGACGTGCCGGCCCCGATCTCGTAGAGCTTGGCGTCGCGCCACAGTCGCCCGCTCGGGCTGTCGCTGAGATAGCCGTTGCCGCCCAGCGCCTGGATCGCCTCGCCGGCCATCCAGGTCGCCTTCTCGGCGGCGTAGAGGATGGCGCTGGCCGCATCCTTGCGCAGCGAGCGTACATCGACCTTGCCCTCGCGCGACAGGTCGCACTGGCGACCGAGCGCGTAGACATAGGCGCGACAGGCCATCATCGTCGAGTACATGTCGGCGAGCTTGCCCTGCATCAGCTGGAATTCGCCGATGGGCTGGCCGAACTGCTTGCGCTCGTGCACATAGGGAACCACCACGTCCATGCAGGCGCTCATGATGCCCAGCGGCCCGCCCGAGAGCACCGCCCGCTCGAAGTCGAGCCCGCTCATCAGGACATTGACGCCGCGGCCGATGCCGGTGGCGGGATCGTCGTCGATGCCGCCCAGCACGTTCTCGGCGGGCACCTCGCAGTTGTCGAACACCAGCTCGCCGGTGGTGCTGCCGCGCATGCCCATCTTGTCGAGCTTCTGCGCCACCGAAAAGCCCGGGAAGTCCTTTTCGACGAGGAAGGCGGTGATGCCGCGCGCGCCCGCCTCGATGTCGTTCTTGGCGTAGATCACGAGGACGTCGGCATCCGGCCCGTTGGTGATCCAGAACTTGGTGCCGTTGAGGATCCAGCGATCACCGCGGAACTCGGCGCGCAGCTTCATGGACACCACGTCCGAGCCGGCGCCGGTCTCGCTCATCGCGAGCGCCCCGATGTGCTCACCGCTGACCAGCTTCGGCAGGTAGCGGCGCTTCTGCGCCTCGGTGCCGTTGCGATTGATCTGGTTCACGCACAGGTTGGAATGGGCGCCGTAGGACAGGCCGATCGCCGCGGAGCCCCGGGAGATCTCCTCCATCGCGACGATATGCGCGAGATAGCCCATGTCGGTGCCGCCGTAGTCCTCGGGCACGGTCATGCCGAGCGTGCCCAGCTCGCCCAGCTCGCGCCAGATCTCGAGCGGAAAATGATCGTCGCGGTCGATCGTGCCGGCCAGCGGCGTGATCTCCTTCGAAACGAACTGGCGGATCGCGTCGCGCAGGGCTTCGATATCCTCGCCCAGGCCGAAATCCAGTCCGGGAAGTTCCTGCATCGCTGGCTCCTTGCTTGGTTGGCATGCCGCATCGGCGGCTCCGGGGCGGCCGCCCCGACCATGCTATCTTCGGCGACCGACGAACAAGACGTCAATTCTCGACGAGCGGCGCGAAGAGCCGCTCGCGACGGAGCAGTCCGCATGAATCCCCTCGAACACCAGCTCGACTATCCCTTCGCCGAGCGCCTGCCGCGGATCACCGAACGCATCGAGGTCGCCCCGGGGATCTTCTGGTTGCGCATGCCGCTGCCCTTCGCGCTGGACCACATCAACCTCTGGCTGCTGCGCGACGAGATCGAGGGCCGCAGCGGCTGGACCCTGATCGACTGCGGCATCGCCTCCGAGCCGGTGCGCGAGGCCTGGCAGCAGCTGTTCGCCGAGGGCCTGGACGGCCTGCCGATCCTGCGACTGCTGTGCACCCATTCGCATCCCGACCACATCGGCATGGCGCACGAACTGCACCGGCGCTTCGATGCGCCGCTGTGGATCAGCCAGGGCGAATACATGACGGCGCGCGTGCTCACCACCATGACGCCCGAGATGGACAGTGAATCGCAGATCGTCCACTACCGGCGCCATGGCGTGGTCGACGAGGAGCAGCTCGAAGCCCTGCGCGCCCGCGGCCGGACCTATTTCCGCAGCCTGGTGCCCTCGGTGCCGGAGTGGTTCCATCGCATCAGCGGTGGCGAGACCGTTGCAATCGGCGGGCGCAGCTTCCGCCTCATCCCCGGCAAGGGGCATTCGCCCGAGCATATCGCCCTCTACACCGAGGATGCCGACCAGCCGATCCTGATTTCCGGCGACATGGTGCTGCCGCGCATCTCGACCAATGTGTCGGTGTTCGAGATCGAGCCCGAGGCCAACCCGCTCGACTGGTACCTGGATTCACTGCGCGCCTACGAGGACTGCGCGCCGGGCACCCTGGTGCTGCCCTCGCACGGCCGGCCCTTCACGAAGCTGCATGTGCGCCTGGACCAGCAGCATGCGCATCATGCCGAACGCCTCGAGGTCACCCGCAAGGCCAGCGCCAGCGGGCCGATCTCGGCCGCCGAGCTGATGCCGGCCCTTTTCGGGCGGCGCTTCAACACCCACGAGCTCACCTTCGCGCTGGGCGAGGCGCTCGCCCACCTGCATGCGCTCTGGTACCGGGGCGAGCTGCGTCGCGAGGTCGATGCGCAGGGCGTCATCCGCTTCGCTGTCCGCTAGAGCGGTCTCGTTCTCCGGCCCTTGTCCGTTTCCCCGGGCACCGGGCGTGGCTTCTCGATCAGATAGAGTTCCAACTTGGAGTTCCTGCCGAATCGAGGGCCGCTGATGCAAGTCACCGAGAAGGGACAAGTCACCATCCCGAAGCGTCTTCGCGATGCCGCCGGCATTCTTCCCGGCAGCCGGGTGTCCTTCACGCTGGAAGGCGGAAAGATCATCATCCGGAAAGCCGGCACGGGAACGGACGACCGAAGGAAAGCGCTGCGCGTCGCCGCAGACAGGGTCCGCAAGAGCCTGGACGCGCCGTTCAGGCAGATGGATGGCGAGGCCATCATGGCATTCCTGCGCCCGGACGACGACAGCGATGCTTGATCTGTCGACATACGACGGTTCGGCGGGTTTCCTCGTCGATACCAACATCTGGATCGACTGCATGGACCCCGACAGCCGCTGGCGCGAATGGTCCATCGATCGACTCCAGAGTTGCAGCGAGCAGGCGCCCCTGCACTTGACATCCTCCCCCACCTGAAGTCAGGGGATTCCTACGGCGCTCACCCCGGCATCGAGCCGGGACGAGTCGCTTCGGTGGGTTCCTGCTGCTGGCGGCATTACGGCACCGCTCACTTCACAGGCGCAACGGGCGTGCCCCGCCCTGAGAACATTGATCGCGCCGACGACATCGGCGTTTTCCTCGAAGCCGCATCCGACACAGGCGAACCGCGCTTGCGTGCGCCGGTTGTCCGCCGACACATGGCCGCAGCACGGGCATGTCCGGCTCGTGTTCCGCGCCGGTACGACGATGAGATGCCCGCCGTTCCATGCCAGCTTGTAATCCAGCTGGCGGCGGAACTCGAACCAGCCCTGATCGAGGATGGCTTTGTTCAGGCTGGACTTGGCCCGAACGTTCTTTCCCGGTACTTCGGTTGTGCCTGCCGCCGATCTGGACAGGTTCCGTACCTGCAGGTTCTCGATACACACCATCGCGTGGTTCTGGCTGATCGTGGTCGTGGCCTTGTGCAGGAAGTCGTGCCGAGCGTTGCCGATACGGCAATGGATACGCCGGACTCGGGCTTTCGTCTTCTTCCAGTTGTTGCTCAATCGGGTCTTGCGGCTCATCGCCTGCTGTGCCTTGCGCAGCGCGGTTTCATGCCGCCTGAAACTGTTGAGCGGCGCAAGGAAGGTGCCGTCGCTCATCGTGGCGAAGCGGGCGATACCCATGTCGATGCCGACCGCGTCACCGTCGGCAATGGGTTGCTCGACCTCACGTTCGGTCTGGATACTGATGAACCATTTGCCGCAGGCCTGGCTGACGGTGATGTTCTTCACCGTGCCGAGCACCTCCCGGCTGTTGCGGTAACGAAGCCAGCCCAGCTTGGGAAGAAAGATGCGGCTGTTGCACTGATCGAGCTTGATCTGCTTTGGGTCGGGATAGCGGAAACGGTCGCCTTGCCCCTTTTTCCTGAAACGCGGGAAGCCGGTCCGCCTGGCGAAGAAGTTGGCATAGGCCCGCTCCAGGTCCTTGAGCGCCTGCTGCAAGGGATGGGTCGGCGCATCCTTGAGCCATGGCGTTTCCAGGCCATTGCGCCATTCGGTGAGCAGCTTGCACAGCCCGGCATAGCCGAGCTTCTTCTCACCCCGCTCGTGGCGATCCTTCTGCAGCGCCAGGGCCTTGTTGAACACGAACCGGCACGACCCGGCAAAGTGACGCATTTGCCGCTCCTGCTGGCCGTCTGGCATCAGTTCGTACTTGAAGGCCTGGAGTCGTTGCATACTGTTATTTTATCCAGTTCACGCCAAGGGCGGCTACGCCGTCTGCACTATCCTTCCCCAGCCTCAAGGCCGAGGCTTGCCGCGCACCGGGTCAATCTGGTGATCTACACCGAGCTGCTGATCCCCGGCCCGGATCGCGAGATGCTGGATGCGATGCTCGATGTCTACGACACGCTGCGCAGCCCGCTGCCGTGGGCCTGCGCGGGGCTCGCGGCAATGGCCTGGCGGGGCTGCCGTCGCGATGGCGGCGCACGGCTCGCGCCACTGCCGGATTTCTATATCGGCGCTCACGCGGCCGTCGCCAATCTGAGCGTGCTCAGTCGGGATGCGAGGCCGTATCGCAGGCGCTTTCCACGCCTGCGCTGCATCGGTTCCGACGAGCTGTCCTGACGATTCCCGGCTCGACGCCGTCCGGGGAGTGTCCGTATCAGACGACGGTGAGCGTCACCTCGATGTTGCCGCGCGTCGCATTCGAATACGGACAGACCTCATGGGCCGCGGCGACCAGCTTCTCGGCCGCATCGCGATCGAGTCCCGGCACCGTGATCCGCATCGCCACCGCGATGCCGAAGGCGCCGGCCTTGTCGGTCATCGGACCGATCGAGACATCGGCCTCGATCTTCGGGTCGCCCTCGAGCTTCGTCTTCTGGCGGGCC
>JBAYRO010000063.1:0-17463 GCA_041676645.1 Burkholderiaceae bacterium
CTGGCGCGCTGCGCGGTTCACCGACTCCTGGGCGTGCCCTCGAGATACGCAGCGTTGCAAGCCGGCGCAAGAGGCGAAGGACGATCAAGCTCTGCCCCCGGCTCCGGCTCCGGCCCGGCTCTGGCCTCCCTCCCGGCTCTGGCTCCGGCTCCGGCTCCGGCGCCAGCGGCAGCGCCTGGGCGGATGGTTTCCCGGTGTTGGCGGGAAATGACGTCGCGTGTGGTGAATCGGTCCCGATCCGCTGTTCTGCGCCGGCTTTCCCGTTCGACGCTGGAAGCAAGCACGGCATCGATTCCGCACCGGATGAACTCCGCGCCGGCATCAATCGGGCCGGGCGCCGGCTACCTCGATGTGTGCGGCCTTCCGGCCGGATTCACTGCCTGGCCGCGCGAGAGGGTTCCCGCCTCTCCCCTTGTTTCACGTGAAACAGCGCCAATCCGGCGGCACGATGACTCACTCCCTTCCGTCCAGTATCCACTCCGCCGCTCGCTCGGCAATCATCAGCGTCGGCGAGTTGGTATTCCCGGACGTGATGGTCGGCATCACGGATGCGTCCGCGATACGCAATCCTTCGATTCCGATGACTCGAAGCTTCCCGTCGACCACCGCCTGGGGATCCGTCCGGGCACCCATGCGACAGGTACCCACCGGGTGGAAAATGGTGGTTCCGATCTGTGCGGCGGCTTCCGCGAGCTGGTCGTCGGTCTGGAAGTCCGGGCCCGGCAGATACTCCGCCGGCGAATACTTCGCAAGGCCGTTTCCGCCCACGATCCGCCGGGTGAGCCGGATCGCCCGGGCGGCGACGATCCGGTCCCGCTCGGTCGCCAGATAGTTGGGCGCGATCCGGGGCGCCTCGCAGACATCGGCGGAGACGATGTGCACGCTCCCCCGGCTTTCGGGACGGAGATTGCACACCGAGGCGGTGAAGGCGGGGAAGCGATGCAGGGGATCACCGAACTTGTCCAGCGACAGGGGCTGGACGTGATACTCGAGATCCGGGGTTTCGACATCCTCGGAGGAATAGGCGAATGCACCGAGCTGGCTGGGCGACATGGTCATCGGCCCACGCTTGGCCCCGAAATACTGCAGTCCCATCCAGGCACGGCCCCAGATCGAGCCCGCCGTCTGGTTCAGGGTGCTCACACCCGTCACCTTGTAAATCGTGCGCAACTGCAGATGATCCTGCAGGTTCTCGCCCACACCCGGTCGATCGGCCCGTACTTCGATCCCGAGCTCCCGCAGGCGTTCTGCCGCTCCGATACCCGAGCGCTCGAGTATCTGGACGCTGCCGATCG
This sequence comes from Burkholderiaceae bacterium, assembly GCA_041676645.1. Taxonomy (GTDB): domain Bacteria; phylum Pseudomonadota; class Gammaproteobacteria; order Burkholderiales; family Burkholderiaceae_E; genus JAMLIN01. Next base: position 1,296 of record JBAYRO010000063.1, read on the forward strand.
AGCCCGATGAAAGAATCACTTCCCGCCGGGCGCGCGCCTGCGTCAGCGGCCCAAGCCCGGCCGCGCTCAATGCCTGTCTCGGCGTACAGGCCTGAAACTCCACGCCCGCCACCCGACCGGGCGATGCCTCGTCGAACACCAGCCGCGCCACATTGGCCTGGCTCGCAACCTTCAGGTTGGGCCGACCCAGGATCGGGCGCAGGAAGGCGCTGGCAGCATTCCATCGAACGCCCCGGCGCTGATTGACCTCGAAATAGCCGCAACCGAAATTGTCGCCCCGATTGAAGTCCTCGGTCGGGGGGATACCGGCCTGTGCCGCCGCTTCCTGGAAGGCCTCGAGGATCGGCCAGCGCAGGCGCATCCGCTCGACCCGCCATTCGCCGCCGTGGCCATGCAGCGGATCGCTGCCGCCGCCATCGAGCCGGTGATAGTCCTCGTGCTGCTTGAAATACGGCAGGACGCTGGACCAGTCCCAGCCAGGCACTTGCCGGGCCCAGCGATCATAGTCGGCCGCCTGGCCCCGCATGTAGATCATGCCGTTGATGGACGAACAGCCGCCCCAGACCCGACCCCGCGGATACCTGATCGACCGCCCGCCAAGGCCGGGCTCGGCGATCGTGTCGTACAGCCAGTCGGTCCGGGGATTACCGATGCAATAGAGATAACCGACGGGGATATGGATCCAGCGATAGTCGTCCGGCCCGCCCGATTCGATGAGCAGCACGGAGTTGGCCGGATCGGCCGACAGACGATTCGCGAGCAGGCAGCCGGCCGTTCCAGCGCCCACGACGATGTAGTCGAATGTCTCCATCTCTCCCCGACCCTGTTATAAGTGATTACTTGCTATTCTGGTTTGCTGCATCAACACGGCATCTTTATTCCGAATGCCGCTGGCTGTCCCGACTCGCGGCCGACTACAAGGGCTCAGATGCCCGCGAGGCAGACGTACTTGAGCTCGAGGTACTCGTCCAGTCCGTAGCGCGAGCCTTCCCGACCGATACCCGACTGCTTCACGCCGCCGAACGGGGATACCTCGTTCGACAGGATGCCGCTGTTCACGCAGACCATGCCGGACTCGATCGCCTCGGCCACGCGGAAGATCCGCCCGACGTCCCGCGAATAGAAATAGGATGCCAGGCCGAACTCCGTCGAATTGGCCATCTCGATCCCCTCTTCCTCGGTGCGGAAGCGGAACAGCGGCGCTACCGGGCCAAAGGTCTCTTCGCGGGCAACCCGCATGTCCTGGGTGACATCGACCAGGATCGTCGGCTCGAAGAACAGCGGGCCACGCGAATGCGGCTTGCCACCGAGCGCCACCCGTGCACCCTTGTCGACGGCATCGGCGACATGCTCGCGAACCTTGTCGATGGCGGCCGGCTCGATGAGTGGGCCGATGGCGACGCCTTCCTCGGTGCCCGCCCCCACCTTCAGTTCCCGGACCTTCTCGGCCAGGCGGCGAGCGAACTCATCATAGACGCCGTCCTGGACATAGATGCGGTTGGCGCAGACGCAGGTCTGGCCCGCGTTGCGATACTTCGAGGCGATCGCGCCTTCGACGGCGGCGTCGAGATCGGCATCGTCGAATACCAGGAAGGGCGCGTTGCCACCGAGTTCGAGCGAAAGCTTCTTGATGGTGTCGGCCGACTGCCGCAGGAGGATCCGGCCGACCTCGGTCGAGCCTGTGAACGACACCTTGCGCACCAGTGTGCTGGTGCAAAGCTCCAGCCCGATGGCGGCGGCATCCATGCCGACGACGGTATTGAAGACCCCAGCCGGAATGCCCGCCTCTTCGGCGAGCACCGCCAGCGCCAGCGCCGACAGCGGCGTGGCCTCGGCGGGCTTGCAGACCACGGTGCAGCCCGCCGCCAGTGCGGGTCCCACCTTGCGGGTGATCATCGCGATCGGGAAGTTCCACGGCGTGATCGCGCCACACACGCCGATCGGCTGCTTCATGGCGAACAGGCGCCGGTCGTTCGATGTCGTTGGAATGATGTCACCGTAGGCGCGTTTGCCTTCTTCGGCGAACCATTCGATGAACGAGGCTCCGTAGGCGACCTCGCCGCGGGACTCCGCCAGCGGCTTGCCCTGCTCGGCGGTCATGAGCTGCGCGAGATCCTCGGCATTGGCGAGGATCAGATCGTTCCAGCGCTGCAGGATGGCGGCACGCTCCTTCGCGGTGCGCGCTCGCCAGGCCGGCAACGCGCGATGGGCCGCCTCGATGGCACGGACCGTTTCGGCGCGACCCATGTCGGCGACCTCGGCGATGCGCTCGCCACTCGCCGGATCATCGACGCCGAAGCGGGCGCCGGAGTCGGCATCGACGAAGCGCCCGTCGATGTAGCCCTGCTGGCGCAACAGCGCCTTGTTCCTCAGTTCGACCGCCATGTCCTTGCCTCTTCCGTATCGTTGATCATGCACTGAATATCGCGTGCCCGGCTTATCCTTCGATAATAGGGCAGCGGACGGGCTGCCGCCGGCCAATGCCACGATGTCGACCCGGAGGCCACATGACGAACGCCGCATCGATCGATTCCGCAAGCCGCGACATCCTGCGCTGCGACGGCGCCCGGCTCTGGGACAGCCTCATGGCGCTCGCCCGCATCGGCGCCACGCCGGCGGGCGGCGTCAGGCGGCTTGCGCTCACCGAACTCGACGGCGAAGCACGCCGTATCGTCATCGACTGGTTGCGCGACTGCGGCTGCAGCATCCGCATCGACCCCATCGGCAATATCCACGCCACCCGGCCAGGCACCGAGGACCTCGCCCCGATCGGAATCGGCAGCCATCTCGACACCCAGCCCAATGGCGGACGCTTCGACGGCGCCTACGGCGTGATGGCCGGACTCGAAGTCCTCCGTTGCCTCGATGATCACGACATCCGCACCCGCCATCCGGTCAACGTCACCATCTGGACCAACGAGGAAGGCAGCCGCTTCACGCCGGTGATGATGGGCTCCGGCGTCTATGCCGGCGCCTTCACTCTCGAGCATTGCCTCGCGCAGCACGATCGCGACGGTCGCAGCGTCGGCGATGCGCTCGTCGCGATCGGCTTCGACGGCCGGGATACCGCGCCGGCACTGGCAGCGTACTTCGAGCCCCATATCGAGCAGGGGCCCATCCTCGAGGCCGAGGGAATCACCATCGGCACCGTCGAGACCGCCCTCGGCCAGCGCTGGTTCGATGTCCTCATCACCGGCCAGGATGCCCATGCCGGGCCCACGCCCCTGGCGATGCGCCGCGATGCGCTGCTGGCCGCCGCACATCTCATCGCGGCGGTACGCCGCATCGCCGAAGAGCATCCCGACGAAGCCCGCGGCACGGTCGGCCAGCTCGATGTCACGCCCAACTCCCGCAACGTCATCCCGGGCCGGGTGGCGCTCACCGTCGACCTGCGCAATGCCCGCGACGAAACGCTGTCGCGAATGGTCGAGGCACTGCGCGCCGAATGCGCCGCGATCGCCGCCCGGGAGCAGCTCGGGATCGAACTCGAGGAAGTCGTGTACTTCCCGCCCTGCCGCTTCGATCCTGCGCTGGTCGGGATGGTCGAGCAGGCGGCGCGCCGGCTCGGCCACTCGCACCGACGCATTGCGAGCGGGGCCGGCCATGACGCCGTCTACGTCGCGCGCCGCCATCCGGCGGCGATGATCTTCGTCCCCTGCGAAGGTGGCATCAGCCACAACGAGATCGAGAACGCCGAGCCCGAACACCTGGCCGCCGGCACCGACGTACTGCTCGAGGCCGTGCTCGCCTTCGATCGGGGCGCCGTCTGATGGCCGACTCGACAGGCCCTCAAGCGGTACCGACGCACGCGATGCCGGGTCGCAAGCCGATCGCGATATCGATGGGCGATCCCTGCGGCATCGGTCCCGAGATCGTCGTGCGGGCGCTCGCGTCGCCCGCGCTTCGCGTCGACTGCATCGTCTACGGCGATCCGGGCCTGCTGCAGGCCACCGCGGCATGGCTCCAGCTGCCGATGCCGCCGCGCATCGAGGCGGTGACCCGACTGCATCCCCTGCCGACCGTGGGACGACCCGACCCGGTCGCCGGCGATGCCGCCTACCGATACATCGTCGCGGCCGCGGAAAGCGCCCGCAGCGGCGCGGCGCGCGCCCTCGTGACCGCGCCGATCTCGAAGGCGGCGCTGCAGTCGGCGGGACACGCATGGCCCGGGCACACCGAGCTGCTCGCCGAGCTCGCCGGCGGCGCCGACGTGCGCATGATGCTGGCCAACCAGGAGCTGCGCGTCGTGCTCGTCACCGTCCATCTCGCCCTTCGCGATGCGATCGACGCGATCGACGCGCAGGGCATCCACGACACCATCGCGATCGCCGACGCCGGCCTGCGCCGCGCCGGCATCGCGAAGCCGCGCATCGCGGTCGCCGGCCTCAACCCGCACGCGGGCGAAGGCGGGCTCTTCGGACGCGAGGAGATCGACTGCATCGCCCCCGCCATCGCCGCCGCCCGCGCCGACGGGATCGACGCCAGTGGCCCCTGGCCGCCCGATACGGTGTTCATGCAGGCGCGCGGCTTCCAGCGCTTCGATGCGGTGATCGCGATGTACCACGACCAGGGCCTGATCCCGGTCAAGTACCTCGGCATCGACGACGGCGTGAACGTCACGCTGGGACTGCCCTTCGTGCGCACCAGCCCCGACCACGGCACCGCCTACGACATCGCCGGCACGGGGCAAGCCGACCCCGCCAGCCTGCTCGCCGCGATCCACCTCGCCGACCGGCTCGCGCCCGACCCCGCGCAAGCCGACGCGCCAGCTCCCTGATGCGGGCAGGCGACGGATGATCGCCCCGCCCGACTGAGCGTTCCCGCCCCGCCGCGCGACGCCCGCCGCGGCGGGATCTCGCCGCGGGCACGCCGACGCCGCGACAGTGCTATCGTCCGGACGATGCGCTGGGACATTCCCGTCATCGCCTTCGGCAACTTCGTCATCGGCACCGGCGTGATGATCGCCGGCGGCATGTTGCCGCCCCTGGCCAGCGGCCTCGGAGTCACCATCCCGGTCGCGGCTCAGCTGATCACCGCGATGGCCTTCGCGATGGCGATCGGGGCGCCGCTGCTGGGTGCGCTCACGGCGCGCTTCGACCGGCGCCTGCTGCTCACCGTCGCCCTCCTGGTCTACGCAATCGGGCACGGCGCCTGTGCGCTTGCGCCGAACTATGAATCGCTGCTCGGCCTGCGGGTCCTGCTCGCGGTCAGCCCGGCGCTGTTCACCCCGCAGGCGAGCGCGGCGCTCGCGCTCATCGTGCCGCCCGAAAAGCGCGGCCGCGCCGTCTCGCTCGCCTTGCTCGGCTGGGCGGTCGCCTCGGTGCTCGGCATGCCGATCGGTGCCTACGTCGGAGCGGTGTTCGGCTGGCGCGCCGGCTTCGCCCTCGTGGGCGTACTCGCGCTGCTGGGCGCGATCGGCGTCCATCGGGTCCTGCCCTCCGGACTGAAGGTGTCGATGTCGGGACGTTCGATGTGGGGCGAACTGCTGCGCTGGCCCTCCCTGCAGCTCGCCATCGCGGTCACCGCGATCCAGGGTGCCGCCCAGTTCACCACCTTCACCTTCTTCGTGCCGGCGCTGCAGGCCTTCCTCGATGCCGGACCGACGCTCGTCAGTGGCCTGCTGTTCCTGTTCGGTGCGATGGGCTTCACCGGCGCGCTGCTCAGCGCCCGCTTCATGGACAGCGTCGGCCCGATCCGGGTTGCCCACGCCAGCTTCGCGGTGGTCGGCCTGGGCATGCTGCTCTGGCCCCTGGGCAACGGCTCGCTCGCGTGGGCGACGGCCGCCATGGCCATCTGGGGCTTCGGTTCGTTCGCGACCAACAACGCGCAGCAGGCGCGGCTCATCGCCGCATCGCCGACACTCGCACCGGTGACGATCGCACTGAACTCTTCGGGCATGTACCTCGGGCAGGCGATCGGCATCCCTGTCGGCGCTCTGCTATTGTCCGTCCCACCGGCGGCGGCCGACTACGCCAGGCTGTCGCTCTACGGCCTGCCGATCCTGGCGCTCGCATTCATCGTCTCGCTGCGCGCCCAGCAGCTCGGCAGGCGACGCGCCGCATCGAGACAGATGTCCTAGGAATCGACCCTCATGCGTCACTTCCCTGGAGACGACCATGCCACGGTCGCCTCGAATCCCGTCCCCTTCGCGACTCGATCATGGATGGGATACCGGAACCTGCTCACGCTGGTCGTGGTCTATTCCGCGCTGATGAGCGTCATCGCCCTGTATCTTTCCCATGACACCTTCGTCTGGCTCTACTCGGAAGCCGGGCCCTTCGAACTGCTCAGCCTCGGCTTCTGGCTGCTGCTCGCCGCCCTGTGCTTCTCGCTGCCGAGCCTGCCGCGCAGGCCCTGGCAACAGGGCATCGTCGCCATGGTGGCGGCGGCGCGCGAAGCCGACCTGCACAAGGCGTTCACCGAAGGCAGCGTCCTGAAGTTCACCTACTACTTCGACTCGTCGACGCCGTTGCTCGAGAGGCTGCTGGTCGCCCTGGTGACCTTCCCCCTCGTGGCGCTGGTGCTCTATGTCCTGGTGGGGGGCGCCCGCTTCATCCACCGATCGAATGCCCTGCGCTTCGAATGGGGCCAGACGGTGTTGCTGGCGATGATCCTGCTCGTCGCCAGCAAGATGCTCGACCGCTCCGGAGCGGTCCTCGCCGACTGGTTCGGCCTGGGCTTCCCCTTGCTGCTGCAGCGCTTCGTCGCGGCCTTCGAGGAAGGCACCGAAATGCTGCTGCCGATACTGTTCATGGCGGCATTGCTGCAGTACCAGTACCAGCACCTGACGGGCGTGACGGGCGCCGCGGGCGCCAGCGGCCGCGGGCCTGGGGTTCGCTAGGGCGCCTGATCCGCGGCCAGCCGTATTCCGGTGAACTGCCAGCGCGCCCAGGCCGGAAAGAAGTTGCGATAGCTGCGCCGGACATGGCCGGGCGGCGTCGCGCAGGAGCCGCCGCGCAGGACGTACTGGTTCACCATGAACTTGCCGTTGTATTCGCCGATCGCATCGTCGGAAGCGCGAAAACCCGGATAGGCACCATAGCTGCTCGAGGTCCAGTTCCAGACGCCGCCATAGAGCCCTTCGTCGGCCAGCGGCATGCGCGGATGCCGGCCGTCCGCATGGGCGAACTGGCCAGCCGGCACCGCGCCCGCAGCCGCATGCTCCCATTCGAATTCGGTGGGCAGCCGGGCACCGGCGAAGCGCGCGTAGGCATCGGCCTCGTAGTACGAGACATGGCAGACCGGTGCATCGGGATCCAGCGGCACTTCGCCATGCAGGGTGTATTCGCGCCAGGCGCCGTCGACCCGCCGCCAGCAGCCCGGCGCGCGCCAGCCGTTGGCAAGGACGTGGGCATGGCCCTCCGAGAGCCACCAGCGCGGCTGCTCGTAGCCGCCCGCCTCGATGAACGCGAGGTATTCCCGATTGCTCACCGGCCGATCGGCGATCGTGAACGGCGCGAGCCAGACCCGATGGCGGGGAAACTCGTTGTCGAAGCCGAAGCCACGCCCGTCGTGACCGATGTCCACCGGACCGCCATCGAACCCGAGCCAGCGCAAGGCGCGCGTGGGCGGATTCGGCGGCGGCGATCCCTCGAGCGCGGGCGCCAGCGGATTGAGCGACCACAGGTGCTTGAGGTCGGTCAGCATCAGCTCCTGGTGCTGCTCCTCATGATTGAGCCCGAGCGCGAGCACCTCGGCCCAGCGCTGCGCATCGGCGCCCTGCCAGGCGACGGACCCGCCGGCCAGGCGATCCATCGCCTCGTCGACATGGCGCCGATAGGCAAGCACCGTCTCGAGCGACGGGCGCGAGATGAGGCCGCGCGAGGGGCGCGGGAACTGCTCGCCGATCGCGTTGTAGTAGGAGTTGAAGAGATACCGGTAGCGCGCATCGAACGGCCGATAGCCGGGGTCGGCGACACCGAGGACGAAGGTCTCCCAGAACCAGGTGGTATGGGCGAGATGCCACTTCTGCGGACTGGCGTCGGGCATCGACTGCAGGGCGCAGTCCTCGGCGCTCAGCCCGGCAACCAGGCCTTGCGAAGCGGCGCGCACCGAACGAAAGCGCGGCAGGAACTCGGGATCCGGAATCATCCTGCACGAGTATGCATCTTCCGCTCCCGCGAACAAAGCTGCGGTGCACACACCGCTTGCGCCCGCGCGCGCCAAAACGGAAAGGGCCGGCGCAGCAGCCGGCCCTTCCTTCCTCGTGCACCCGGACGCGGAGCCGATCAGGCGGCGATCCGCTCCTGGAGCCGCAGCTTGACCCGGCGAAGCTCCTCCGGCAGGCCTTGGCGCAGCTTCTCGAAGTGCTCGGTGTGCAGCTCGAGCTCCTTCTGCCAGGCTGCCTTGTCGATCGAGGTGATCCGCTCGTAGAGCTCGGCCGGGAAATCGAGCCCGGTCCAGTCGAGGTCCTCGTAGCGCGGCGAAATGCCGAACACATTCTCCACGCCTTCGGCCCTGCCCTCGATGCGCCCGATCATCCACGCGAGCACCCGCATGTTGTCGCCGAAGCCCGGCCAGATGAACTTGCCGTTCTCGTCGGTACGGAACCAGTTGACGCAGAAGATCCGCGGCAGCGGCACGCCAGCCGCGCTCGCCCCCGCGCCCAGCTCGGCGCCCAGGCGCAGCCAGTGGCCGAAGTACTCCGCCATGTTGTAGCCGCAGAACGGCAGCATCGCGAAGGGATCGCGGCGCACCACGCCGGTCGCGCCGGCCTGCGCGGCGGTGGTCTCGGAGCCCATGGTGGCGGCCATGTACACGCCCTCGACCCAGTCGCGCGCCTCGGTCACGAGCGGCACCGTCGTGGAGCGCCGGCCGCCGAAGATGAAGGCATCGATCGGCACACCGTCGTCGGAGTCCCAGTCGGGATCGAGCACCGGGTTGCGGGTGGCCGACACCGTGAAGCGCGCGTTCGGATGCGCCGCCTTGCGACCGGCCTTGCCGTCCTCCGGGGTCCAGTCCTGTCCGCGCCAGTCGATGAGATGCGCCGGCGGCTCCTTGCTCATGCCTTCCCACCAGACGTCGCCGTCATCGGTGAGCGCGACGTTGGTGAAGATCACGTCCTCGGACAGCGAGTCCATGCAGTTCTTGTTGGTCTTCTCGTTGGTGCCGGGGGCGACGCCGAAGTAGCCGGCCTCCGGATTGATCGCATACCAGCGGCCATCGGCATTGGGCTTGACCCAGGCGATGTCGTCGCCGATGGTGGTGACCTTCCAGCCGGCCATGCCCGCCGGCGGGATCAGCATCGCGAAGTTGGTCTTGCCGCAGGCCGAGGGGAAGGCGGCCGCGACGTGGTACTTGCGACCCTGCGGCGAGGTCACGCCGAGGATCAGCATGTGCTCGGCGAGCCAGCCTTCCTCGCGACCCATCGTCGAGGCGATGCGCAGCGCGAAGCACTTCTTGCCCAGCAGCGCATTGCCTCCGTAACCGGAACCGTAGGACCAGATCTCGCGGGTCTCCGGAAAATGCACGATGTACTTGGTCTTGTTGCAGGGCCAGGGCACGTCCTTCTGGCCCGGCGCCAGCGGCGCGCCCACCGAATGCAGGCAGGGAACGAAACGACCATCGGTGCCGAGCACGTCGTAGACCGCCCGGCCCATCCGGGTCATCTTGCGCATGCTGACGACGACATAGGGCGAATCGGTCAGCTGGATGCCGATCTGCGAGATCGAACCGCCGAGCGGCCCCATCGAGAAAGGCACCACATAGAGCGTGCGCCCCCGCATGCAGCCGTCGAACAGGCCGGTCAGCGTTTCGCGCATCGCCTGCGGCTCGGTCCAGTTGTTGGTCGGACCGGCTTCCTCCTCCTTCTGCGAGCAGATGAAGGTGCGGTCCTCGACGCGGGCGACGTCGTCGGGATCCGACCACGCGAGATAGCTGTTGGGGCGCTTGGCCGGATTGAGCCGGCGCATCGTGCCGGCGTCGACCATCTGCTGGCAGAGGCGGTCGTATTCCTCCTGCGAGCCGTCGGCCCAGACGATGCGCTCGGGACGGACGAGCGCCGCCACCGAGCCGACCCAGTCGATGATCGCCTGGTGCCGTACATGCTTCGGCGGATCGACGGCGATCCCGCCGGCCGCGGCGTTCACGGAACGGTTCATAGGTGCATCTCCATGATTGAAATCCCGGGACGGACGGATCGCCTCGGACGAGCCCCGTTCGATGCCGCAGCCGTTGCGCACGAGGCTGCGAGGCCACCCGCCAGGGGGGCCCGATCGAACCGGTCTCGGATGCGTACCCCGTACACCGTCCTGTATTCCGTCGTCGCGGCCGGGTCCGCGAGCCCGGTGGCGGGCTCCGGCGGCCGTGAAAATGAATGCCGAAAACCGCGCAGGATGTTGCGCGGTGAACCGTGAATCTTACACCGCGATATCGGCCTGACGCCGCGCGACGAAACGCGATCCTGCCAGCGCCCCGGCCGGGGCGCTGTTAACCAGGTCACGACCTGCCGATTCCCGATGAGCGCTGCATCGTCCATGGGTCATCCATACAATGGAGGGTTTCCGGCGGATCGCCACGCTGCCGACCCTCCGGCGCAAGCGCCGGGTCGCCCCCACCGACGCACACGCCATGCCGACAACAGCCGAGAAGCGCCTCGCCGATCACCTGCTCGAATGCAGCGATCGTGCCCGCCTGATCACCGACGAGTTTCGCGAACCCGGGCTGACGATGGACGCCGCCGAGCGCATCCAGCATGCCATCCGCGAACGCCGGATCAACCGCGGCGAGCAGCCCGTGGGCTACAAGATCGGCTTCACCAACCGGCGGATCTGGCCCATCTATGGGGTCAGCTCGCCGATCTGGGGACCGATCTACGCCGGCGGCATCGAAAGGCTCGATGCGCCGCGGGTCCGGCTCGATGCGGACCACTACCCCGAGCCGCGTCTGGAACCGGAGATCGTGCTGGGCATCTCGCATGTGCCGGCCGACGACGATCCGGCCGCGATCGCCGAGGCGATCGGATGGATCGCCCATGGGGTCGAGGTCGTCCAGAGCGTCTACCCCGGCTGGCGCTTCTCGGCCGCCGAGAGCATGGCGTCGCAGGCGATGCACGGAACCCTGCACATCGGGCCGGTGCTTGCGCCCGGTGACCCGGCCACCCTGGCCGACCGGCTGGCGGCGCTCACCGTGACGCTCGAGCGACGCGAGGCCGACGACGGCGCGTGGACCCTGGTCGCCGAGGGTGTCGGCGCCGATGTGCTCGACGGCCCGGTGGCGGCGCTGGCGCATCTGGTACGCAAGCTGCGCGAGCGGGGCCAGCGACTGGCCGCCGGCGACATCGTCAGCACCGGAACCCTGGTCGACGCGCAGCCCATGGTCGCCGGGCAGCGCTGGCGCACCCGGCTGCAGGGCGCCGCCGGCCTGGACGGCCTCGCGATCGACATCATCTGATTCCCGCAGCAGGTCTGCATGCCCGCAACCCCCGCCGACTGCTTCCCCGCCACCTACCGCCGCTCACGCGAGCTGCTGCTCGCGCGCGCCCGCGCCCTGGCCGCCATCCACGGGCTGGTCATCGATTCGCGCGCGATCGACGCTCGCGGCCCCGAGGGAGAAACACTGGCGATCGACTGCTGCGTCTTCGGCGCGCGCCGGCCGCGGCGCGCCGTGGTGCTCTCGAGCGGACTGCACGGGGTCGAAGGCTTCGCCGGCGCTGCGATCCAGCATCGCCTGCTGGCCGGGCGCCTCGCCTCGCTGCGCCTGCCCGATGACGCCGCGGTGCTGCTCATGCACGCCCTCAATCCCTATGGCTTCGCCTGGCTGCGGCGGGTCAACGAGAACAACGTCGATCTCAATCGCAACTTCCGCGAATCCTTCGGGGACGAGGCGAGTGCGGGCTACACGGAGCTCGAAGCCCTGCTCAATCCACCGGATCTCGACCCGGCCGGCGAGCCGGGGCGCTGGCATGCGCTCGGCGCCTGGATCGCCCGCCATGGCGAACGCGACTTCCAGCAGGTGGTCTCGGAGGGCCAGTACCGTTATCCGGCCGGCGTCCAGTACGGCGGCAGGCGCCGCGAAACGGCGACCACGCACCTGCTCGGGCTCGTCGCCGACTGGTTCGGCGCGCTCGAGACCCTCGCCTGGATCGACATCCACACCGGGCTCGGCCCATCCGGCGAATACCAGCTGCTGTCGGCGGCGGCGCCGGGCTCCGCGGCGCTCCAGTTCGAGCGCTCGGTGTTCGGCGAAGCGGTGATCGCCGTGGCCGAGGGCAATGCGGTGACGCCACCGGTCAAGGGCATGCTCGCCGACGCGGTGGCCGCGCGCCTGCCCGCCGGCTGCCGCTCGGCCTTCGTCTCGCCGGAGTTCGGCACCCATCCGCTCGACCGGATCCTGCGCGCGGTCCGGGCCGACAACTGGCTGCATGCGCACGGTCGACCCGCCGACCCCGGCGAACCGCTGACGCGGGCGATCAAGGCGGAGCTCCTCGAAGCCTTCCGCCCCGAGGCGGGCCGCTGGCGCGAACAGGTGGTCCTGGCCGGCGAGCAGCTCTTCGACCGCGCGGTGGCCGCCGTCCTCGCCTGAAGGCCGGCGCCGTCCGCCAAGCGGTTCGGCCGCGGTCAGCGGGCCGGCGAGGGCGGTCTCGGCGACGGTGTCGCCGGCGGTGACGGCGTCGGCGGACGCGGCGGGCACTCATGGAAGATCCGCGCGGTACAGCGCGCGCAGATCTCCGGATCGAGCCGCTTCATGACGATGTGGGTAATCGCTTCGCTCTTGGTTTCGAAGATGTTCCCGTCGCCGAGCGCCTCCGTCATGCCGCTGCGCTGCCAGGCCGCCAGCACCGGCGCACGTGGCCGGTGGAAGTACAGGTCGCCGTCGACGGCGCGCCGGGTGGCCAGCTCGCTGCGCCAGAGCCGATCCCCCGCCTGGTCGATGAAGTTCATGCTCCTGGCCATGACCAGCAGGTGCTTCTGGTCCGGGCTGCGCTCGCGCAGGCTGCGCAGCCCGTCGCGGACATGCCCCGCGGCGGCGAAATAGACCGACCCCTCCATGCGCAGCAGCACCAGCTGGGGGCACTCCTGCACCGGTTCGTCGATCTGCGAGATCGGGGTGAAGCGTCGACGCGGCCCCCAGGGGACCATCCGGCGCATCGCCGGGCGCGAGCTCTGGTCGAGATAGAAGCCGAGCGCCAGCGCCATGCCGAGCAGGATCGCGAGCTCCATGCGGATCGTCATCGTCGCCAGCCAGGTGGCGCCGAGGGTGATCGCGTCGCCGCGCGAGAAGCGCACGATCTCGCGGATCCACCGCAGGTCGATCAGCTGCCAGGCGACATAGAGCAGCAGCGCCTCGACGGCGGCGAGCGGAATCGCGCCGATCAGCGGCCCCGCCATCCCGACCAGCAGGAGCAGGACCCCGGCCGAGAGCACGGCGGCAAGCGGGGTGCGGGCGCCGGCCTCGTAGTTGGGCAGCGAGCGGTTGAGCGAGCCGCAGGAGACATAGGACGAGAAGAAACTGCCGACGATGTTCGACAGGCCCTGGCCCCGGATCTCGCGATTGGTGCGCAGCACCTGGCCCGATCGCTGGGCGATCGCCTTGGCGATCGAGATCGACTGCGCCAGGGAGATCAGGGTCAGCGCGAGCGCAATGCCCACCAGCGAGGGCAGCTGATCGATGGCGGCCAGGGGGTTCGACAGGGGCGGCAGGACTCGCGGCAGGGCGCCGAGCGGCTGCGCAACGACGCCGGCGGCGGCCGCCAGCACGGCCGCCGCCAGCGAGGCGAGCACCAGCGCGATCAGCATTGCCGGCCAGCGCGGCCGCCAGCGGGTGATGGCGACCGTCACGAGGATGGTGAGCACCGCGATCGCGGGTTCCACCACGGCCGGCCCGGACGCCTGGCGGTAGAGATCGCCCAGCCCGAGCAGGGCATGCCAGCCGATCAGGCAGGCGGCGCCCGAGGTGAAGCCGGTGAGCACCGAAGGCGCGATGAAGTTGGCGAGCACGCCCAGGCGCAGGCCGGCGACCAGCAACTGCATCAGTCCGACCAGGAAGGTGGTGGCCAGCACGAGCTGCAGGTATTCCCCGGTACCGACCGCCGCCAGCGGCGCAAGCATCGCGAAGATCGCCAGCGACAAGGCATTGGTGGGCCCCGAGGTGACATGCAGGCTGGAGCCGAAGAGCGCCGCGACCACGCAGGGCACCAGCGCGGTATAGATCCCGAACTCGGGCGGCAGGCCGGCAAGCCGTGCGAAGGCCACGCCCTGGGGCAGCACCAGCAGGGCGCCCAGGAGGGCGGCCAGGAGGTCGGCCCGCAGGGTCTGCGGACTGACCGATCGCCACCAGCGGGCCACGTCGACGGATGGCGTCGGCGCGCCGTTCATGAATTCGGCTTGGGCAAGTTCAGGGTCTCCGGCCGCGGGGCGGGGCGTCCGCGCTCAGGACGCCGCGCCCGCCTTGCCGGCGAGCGTCGGCGATGATCGGGGTGGATTCTCCGCGTTCGCGACAAGCGGTCAAGCCGCGTTAGCATGGCGGCCGATGAACACAAGCCACCAGACCGCCATCGCGCAGGCCATCGCCGGCGCGCCCGCACCCGCCCATCCCGAACCCGACGAAGCCGCGGCCCGAGGTGCCCGACCGCCACGCCTGCTCGCGATCTGCGCCGGCCCGGCGGCACGGCTGCGCGGCAAGGTCGCCGGCCAGGCGGTCGATGTGCTCTCGGGCATCGTCAAGCCTGCCCGCAGCACCCTGGAGGATCCCGTCGAGGTCGATTTCGGTCGCCTCGGCGTCGTCGGCGACGAACAGGCCGACCTGAGCGTCCATGGCGGCCAGGACAAGGCCGTCTACGTCTACCCGGTCGAGCACTATGTCGCCTGGGCGCAGCGCGCGGCCCGGGCCGACGTGCCCTTCCCGGGCGGCGCGGGCAGCCTCGGCGAGAACCTGCTGGTCGAGGGCCTGCTCGAATCCGACGTCTGGACCGGCGACCGGCTCGAGATCGGCGGGATCGTGCTCGCGGTCACCACGCCGCGACGGCCCTGCTACAAGCTCGACCTGCTTCTCTACGAGGGAGCGGGCCGCGACATGGTGCTCGCCCGCCAGCCCGGCTGGTACTGCGCCGTCGTCCGTCCGGGCAAAGCCGCCGCCGGACAGCCGATCCTCCAGCGGGCGGGCTCCCGTGCCTATACCATCGGCGAGACCCATCGTCGCCAGTACCGGCTTCCCCCGGTAGCAAAGGAAGTGGAGTAGATTAAGCCCATGACCCGGCTCAGCCCCGCGCAGCGCACCGCCTCCACCGCCCGCATCGTCCTGACGGCGGGCGTCCTGTTCGTCATCGAAGCCCTCGCTCGTGGCTCGGCGATGCGCACCGCCATCGCCGGCGCCATCGTCGCGATCGGCGGCGGCCTCCTGATCGCGGCGAAGCGCTCCGACTGAAATGAAACGGCCCCCACGTCGGCTATCGCTCCCTCCGGCCGGGCGCCACTGATAGCGACGGCTTGAACGACGCGGAATCCCTGCGCGTCGATCGCTACCCGATCGACGACGAACTGCGCGACGACGGCAGCGTCGGCCCCGAACTCGCTCACCTCGCCCGTTCCTACATCGACAGCCCGCGGGCGCTGGTCTTCCGCAACCCCTCGTCGGACTGGCGCCTGTTCATGGTGCTGCTGCCGCTCGCCTCGCGCCTGTCGCTGATGCGCAACCCGATCTTCGCCCAGCTCACCCGGGCCTGGGGGCTGAACCTGCGCTTCCTCGGCGTCGACCGCGAGCATCGCATCCACGACTTCCGCGGCCTGCTCACCGACCGGATGCTGGCCTCCCTGGTCGACTGGCTGGGCTCGCTCGAATCGGCCGGTGGACGCGCCGAACGGGGCCTGGACCTGCTGTTCGAAGCGCTTGCCGACGAGATGCTCACGATCCTGGAGCGCGCCGGCCCCGCCCGTGACGCCCACCTCGCGCTGGCGCAGCGTCTCGAACCGGACGCGCCGGCCACGCTCTTCGAGCGCAGCACCCGTTATCCCGACTTCCTCGCGCAACTGCGCCGGGCGCTGCGCGACGGCATCGTCGACGTCGGCTTCTACGGCCGGGCGCTGCGCTCGATCGACCTGCGCGAAGCCGCGGTGGAGCAGCGCATCGCCGCGCAGCTGCTGGGCAGCCTCGATCCGGTCACGCTCGCCAAGCTCGAGCGCACCGGCGCCGGGCACCATCTGGGCGCCTACAACTGGCTGGCGCTGGCGCC
>JBAYRO010000064.1:0-17225 GCA_041676645.1 Burkholderiaceae bacterium
ACTCGGGCTGCGCGCCGATGCCGCCGGGCTGCTGCCGGCGGCCAACCTGCTGGTGGGCGATGGCTGGATGCTCGTCGTGCCGCGCAGTCGCGAGCGCTTCGAAGGCATATCGATCAATTCGCTCTCGTATGGCGGCGCGATCTTCGTGCGCCACATCGAGCAGATCGACATCGTCCGCAACGTGGGCCCGCTACACCTGCTTGCCGACGTGGGTTGCTAGGGCGGCGGCAAAGGCCGCCGGATCGACCGGTCGGCCGGCGATCTCGCTGGCGCACACCGTCTGCCGGCCGAGCGCCGCGGCATCCGGCGATTCGCCGAGGGCATCGGCAAGCAGCCGCCAGTCGGGCAGCGTGACCAGGGTGCCGGCCACCAGCAGCACACCGTGGCGGCCGCGCTTCTGGGCGAAGCCCGAGAGCTTGCGGCCATCGGTCGAGACCACCTCCCAGGGGGCGAGGCCGCCGAAGCAGGCCCAGCCGATATCCGTCGCACGTCGCTCGGCGGCGCTGGCGCGCAGCTCCTCGGGGCTGACGAGCCGGGCGTCCACGCCAAGCATCGCGAGCGCCCGCAGATGGATGTCGCCCAGCCAGCGATAGCTGTCATGGACCCGCTGCGCGGCGCCCGGATGGCCGTGGGGCAAGGCCACCGACAGGCTGACGAAGCCCGGCCCCACCAGCACCGCCCCGCCGCCGGAATCGCGCACGAGCACGTCGAAGCCAGCGCCGACCCGTTCACGAACGGCGTCGAGCCGCGCGCGCTGCGAAACCCCCAGCACGATCGCCGGTCGGGCATAGCGCCAGACCCGGAAGGCGGGCCGCGGCGCATCGGCCTCGAGGTGTCGACGATTCCAGTCCTGTTCGATGGCAGCGGCATCCGGCGTCGGCGCCGGCGAAAAACTCGAGCCCAAGGCCTCAGCCCCCCGACGGTGCGATCTCGGCGATCCTGCGAAAGACACCGATATCGGGCGGGACGCTGGCGTTGACGATGAAGAGATGGGTCGCGATCGGCATGGCGCCTCCTTCTTGGAATGGTCCGGCAAGCCCGGCCCTCTCGCAAGTCGTCAGTGCAGCTTCACCTGCGGGGTGGCGCGGCGCACCAGGAAGCGGGCGATCGCGAGCACGCCGGTGCGGACCGAGCCGAGCACCGCCTGGTGATGCATCAGGTGCAGGCTGGTGTACATGATGCGAGCGACCAGGCCCTGCACGAACCAGGTCGAGCGGAACAGATTGCCCATGAGATTGCCGACCGAATCGCGCGTGCCGATCGAAACCAGCGAACCGTAGTCACGGTAGACATAGCGCCCATGGGGCGCGCCACGGTCGCCGCGGGCACGCGCCACCAGCGCCTTGTACAGGAAGCTTGCCTGCTGGTGGGCGGCCTGGGCGCGCGGCGGCACCGGCGTGCCATCGGGCGACACGAAGAAGGCGCAGTCGCCCAGCGCGAACACCGAATCATGTCCCACCACCCGCAGGTCGGGGCCGACCTCGATCGCACCATTGCGCGCGGTCCGCAGGCCGAGCGTGCCGAGAAGCTCCGGGGCCTTGATGCCGGCGGCCCAGACGACGAGGTCGGCCGGAAAGCGCCGGCCCTGCGCATCGACCACCTCGCTCTCCGTGATCTCGGTAACCCGGCAGCCAGTCTCGATGCGCACCTGGCGCTCGCCCAGCAGCGCCGCGGCGGCCTTCGACACCTTCTCCGGCAGCGGCGCGAGGATGCGGTCCGCACCCTCGAGCAGGGTGATCCGGACATCGTGCACCGGATCGATGCGACGGAATCCGTAGTGGGAGTGCACGACGCTCGCCTCGCGCAACTCGGCGGCAAGCTCCACCCCGGTGGCGCCGGCGCCGATGATCACGATATCGACCGCCGCCTCCACATCCGCGGCCCGGTGCCGTTCGGCCGCGACCAGCAGCTTGAGCATCGCCAGCCGGAAGGCCTCGGCATCGGCGGGGGAATTCAGCGACACCGTGTGCTCGGCCGCGCCCGACACACCGAAGTAGTTCGAGGTGCTGCCCACCGCGATCACCAGCACGTCGTACGGAACCTGGCGCGACGGAACCAGCACGTCGCCGGTTTCGTCGTGGACCGCCGCCACCGACACCTCGCGCGCGACGGCATCGAGCCCGATCATCGCGCCGAACACGAAGCGAAAACCGTTGTCGTGGGCAAGCATCTCGTAGGAGAGGCCCTCCTGGTGGATGTCGAGCGTACCGGCCGCCACCTCGTGCAGGGACGGCTTCCAGACATGGAAGAGATGCTGGTCGACCAGGGTGACCGCATCACGGCCCAACTTGCGGCCGAGCTTGCAGGCAAGCTCGAGGCCGCCGGCGCCGCCTCCGACGATCACGGTGTGTTCGCTCATGCAGGGTCCGCTGTAGTTCGGCCGGATCGGCCGGTGCCTCGAGTTTAAGGGGAACCCGAACCGTGCAAGGGCAACCCGAACCCCGATGCAAGGCCTCCTGCACCGCCCGCCTGCGGACGGTGCCCCTCGCGCCGACGGCCAGCCTGCGCCATACTGGACGCTGATCAACACAGGACACGCATGAAGACCGACCCCGCAGGGGCCGGCATGGAGACAGGCATGGCGCGATCGGCGCAGGCGGACTTCGAAGCAATCGTCATCGGCGCAGGTGTCGCCGGCATCTACCAGATCAAGCGGCTCGTCGACCTCGGCA
Source organism: Burkholderiaceae bacterium (assembly GCA_041676645.1). Classification (GTDB taxonomy): domain Bacteria; phylum Pseudomonadota; class Gammaproteobacteria; order Burkholderiales; family Burkholderiaceae_E; genus JAMLIN01. The sequence goes on from JBAYRO010000064.1 coordinate 2,673, forward strand.
TCAGCGCCACGGTCCTCGAGGCGGCGCCGGACCTCGGCGGCACCTGGTACAACAACCGCTATCCGGGCGCCCGCTTCGACTCCGAGAGCTATACCTACGGCTACACCTTCTCGAAGGAAATCCTCGCCGAATGGCACTGGAAGGAGCACTTCTCGCCCCAGCCCGAGAACCTGCGCTACCTGAACTTCGTGGCCGAGCGGCTCGACCTGCGTCGCCACATGCAGTTCGGCTGCCGGGTCGAGTCGGCCCGCTTCGACGAGGCCGACGGCCTGTGGCGGCTGCAGGTGTCCGATGGCCGGGAACTCTCCTGCCGGTTCGTGATCATGGCGGTCGGCCTGCTCTCGACCCCCACCCTGCCGCGCATCCCGGGCCGCGAAAGCTTCCGCGGGCGCGCCTTCCATACCTTCGACTGGCCGCATGAGCCGCTCGAGCTGGCCGGCAAGCGGGTGGCGGTCATCGGCACCGGCGCCACCGCGATCCAGCTGATCCCGGAAGTCGCGAAGCAGGCGGCCCAGCTGACCGTGTTCCAGCGTCGGCCCAACTGGGCGGCGCCGCTCAACAACCGGCCGATCACCGCAGCGGAGATGGACGAGATCCGGGCGCGCTACGAGGAGATCTTCGCCACCTGCGATCGCTCGCCCTATGGCTTCGTGCATGAACCCGACCGCCGGGGTTTCCGGGAAGTGCCGCGCGAGGAGCGCATCGCCTTCTGGGACCGCCTCTACGACGAGCCCGGTTTCGCGATCTGGCTGGCCAACTTCCTCGAGATCTTCAGCGACGAGGAAGCCAACGCCGAACTGTCCGAGTACCTCGCCGACCGCATCCGCGGCCGCGTCAAGGATCCGGCGCTGGCCGAGAAGCTGATTCCGCGCGACCACGGTTTCGGGGTGCAACGGGTGCCGATGGAATCCGGCTACTTCGAGGCCTACAACCGCGACAACGTGCGCCTGGTCGACATCTCCGAGACACCGATCGAGCGGATCACCGAGCACGGCATCCGCACCAGCGCCGAAGAGCTGGAGTTCGACATCATCGTCTACGCCACCGGCTTCGACGCGATCACCGGCGCCTACGACCAGATCGACATCCGCGGCACCGACGGCGAAGCCCTGCGCGACAAATGGCGCGACGGCCCCTCGACCTTCGTCGGGATGATGATCCACGGCTTCCCCAACCTGCTCATGCCCAACGGCCCGCAGAGCGGCTCGGCCTCGACCAACTATCCGCGCGGCATCGAGGTGGGGGTCGACTGGTGCACCCGGCTCATCGAGCACATGCGCGCACGCGGACTCGAGCGCGCCGAGCCGACCCGCGAGGCCGAGGAGCGCTGGACCGCGCATGTCGCCGAGATGTACCAGAAGCTGCTGATGCGCAAGGCGAAGAGCTGGTTCACCGGCTACAACTCCAACGTCGAAGGCCACGAGGCCGGCCGCATCCGCTACTTCATCTACAACGGCGGCATGCCGAAGTACCGCAAGATCATCGGCGGGATCGCGGACATGGGGTACGAGGGGGTGGTGTTCGATGGCGTCACGGCACCGCTGGAGCAGGCGGCCCGCCAGGCGCCCCTTGTCCCGGCAGGGCCGCTTCAGTAATCTGCCGGCAGGGCCGCCCACGAGAGGCGTCGGCCAGCATCCACCAAGGAGCGAGACATGCCAGAGAGCGCAGCGCGCGCCGCCGTCGCGGGACTTTCCTACGCCAGGGGCCAGGGCGAACCACCGATCCGTGACCTCACCTTGGGCGAACTCCTTGCCTGGGCGGCCGAGACCACGCCGGACCGGGTCGCGCTCATCGCCGGCGTCGCCGACCCGGCCGCCCGCCGGCAGTGGACCTACGCCGAGCTGCATGCGCAGTCGCTGCGCACCGCGCGAGCCCTGCGCAGCCGCTTCGAGCCGGGCGAGCGGATCGCCGTCTGGGCGCCCAACGTACCCCAGTGGCTCATGCTGGAGTTCGGCGCCGCCATGGCCGGCCTCGTGCTGGTCACGGTCAACCCGGGCTTCCGGGCCACCGAACTGGAGTACGTGCTCAAGCAGTCGCGATCGGCCGGCGTGTTCGTGCTGCCGAGCTTCCGGGGCAACCCGATGCTCGACACCGTCCGGCAGGTGGCGCCGAACTGTCCCGAGCTGCGCGAGATCATCGCGCTCGACACCTGGGAGGACTTCCTCGCTGCCGCCGACGGCACCACGGTGGCGCTGCCGACGGTGAAACCCGATGATCCGGTGATGATCCAGTACACCTCGGGCACCACCGGCTTCCCGAAGGGCGCGCTGCTGCACCATCGCGGCATCGTGAACAACGGCGCCCACACCCTGGACCGCCTGGGCATCGAGGATGGCTCGGTCACCCTGACCACGATGCCGCTCTTCCATACCGGCGGCTGCGTCCTGTGCGTGCTGGGAGCGGTAAGCAAGCGAGCCACGCAGGTCCTGGTGGAAGCCTTCGATCCCGGCCTCGTGCTGGAGCTGTTCCAGACCTATCGCATCAACGCCATGATGGGCGTGCCGACGATGCTCATCGCCATGACCGAGCACCCGAACTACGCCAGCACCGATCTTTCGTCGACCCGCGCGATCTGCTCCGGCGGCTCCACCGTGCCCGCGGCCCTGGTACGCAAGCTCGAGGACAAGCTCGGCGCGCCCTTCACCATCGTGTTCGGCCAGACCGAGTGCTCGCCCGTGGCCTCGATGACCCGCCCGAGCGACACCATCGAGGACAAGGCCGACACCATCGGGCCGCCCATGCCGCATGTCGAGGTGAAGATCATCGATCCCGCCACCGGCGAAACCCTGCCCCATGGCCAGATCGGCGAATACTGCACCCGCGGCTACCACGTCATGCTCGGCTACTTCGAGAACCCCGATGCCACCGCCGAGGCGATCGACGCCGAGGGCTGGCTACATACCGGCGACCTCTGCTCGATGGACGAGCGCGGCTACTGCACGGTCGAGGGGCGGCTCAAGGACATGATCATCCGCGGCGGCGAGAACATCTATCCGCGCGAGCTCGAGGAGCTGCTCTTCAAGCACCCGAGCGTCGGCGAAGTCGCCGTGGTCGGCCTGCCCGACGATCGCCTCGGCGAGACCGTCGCCGCCTTCGTGCGCCCGGCCGCCGGCGCCGCCATCGACCAGGACGAGCTCACCGCCTACGTGCGCGAGAACCTCTCGCCGCACAAGACGCCGAAGCAGTGGTTCGTCGTGGAGGCCTTCCCCATGACGGGCTCGGGCAAGATCCAGAAGTTCCGGCTCAAGGAACAGTGGGAGAAGGGGGAGGTGAAGGCGGTCTGAAAACCGAAGCCGGTCCGGACTCCGACATGGCTGGGCCGGTGGCTGGCTGGCACGCGATCCCGCCGCGCTGGCGCGCCCTTATCCTGCTCAGCCTGGCCCGGCTCGCCATGGGCTTCCAGTTCCAGGCTGTCGGCGCGACCGGCAGCTCGATCCAGGCCGAGTACGGCGTGGACCTGACCTGGATCGGCTGGCTGATAGGGCTCTACCTTTTTCCCGGCATCGCGCTGGCGCTGCCCAGCGGCCTGCTGGGCGCGCGCTTTGGCGCCAAGCCAATCGCGCTCGCCGGCATGGCGCTGATGATGCTCGGCGGCCTTGCCTGCGCGTTCGCCGGCGACACCGCCATGCTTGCCACCGGCCGCCTGCTGTGCGGCGCGGGCGGCGTGCTGTTCAGCGTGATCGCCACCAAGATGATCGCCGACTGGTTCGCCGGGCATGAACTGGTGCTCGCGATGTCCATCCTGGTCAACACCTGGCCCATCGGCATCGCTCTCGCCCTGCTGACGCTCGGCGACGTCGCGGGCGCCCACGGCACCGGCGCCGCCTTCGGCATCACCGCGGTGGCGGCCGCCGCATCGCTCGCGCTGCTCGCTGTCGGCTATCGCTCACCGGGATCGGCCGCCGCCGAACGGGGCGCCGGCCTGGGCGCGCTGCAACGGCGTGAATGGCAGCTGCTGCTGATCACGGGCGCCGCCTGGATGGTCTTCAACGTCGTCTACGCAGCGCTCGCCGGCTTCCTGCCGCTGGTGATGATCGAGCAGGGCACCGATGCCACCCAGGCCAACCGGCTCACCGCCCTGATGACCCTGCTGATCATCGGCTCGGTGCCGGGCGGCGGCTGGCTCGCCGAACGCACCGGCCGACCCATCCTGATCGCGGTGGCGTCGCTGGCCCTGACCGCCACGGTGCTGGTCGCGATGCATGTCCATGGCCCCGGCGTCCCACTGCTGTTGGCGACCGGCCTGGTGATCGGGCTGCCCGTCGGCACCCTGATCGCAGCGCCAGCGCAGTTCCTGCGACCCGAGACCCGCGCGGTCGGGATGGGCGTGTTCCACACCATTTTCTATCTCGGCATGGGCGTACTGCCGGCGGCGATGGCCGCCGCCGCCCAGAGTCTGGGCTCGGTCAGCCATGTGCTGACGATCGGAGCGGCGATGGTAGTACTCACTGCCGGGCTGACCGGTCTCGCCGCATGGTGGGATTCGGCAAGCACCCGGACGCGTGCCATGGCTTGATGGCACGAGAGTACGGAGAGATCTTCCGTGTTAGACATAGTCCATTGGACCAAGTCCGTCAGCGAATGGGCTCTCGCCATGAAAACCGTCAGCATCCATGAAGCCAAGACTCATCTGTCCCGCCTGATCGAGGCGGCACTCGATGGGGAACCTTTCATCATCGCCAAGGCAGGCAAGCCATTGGTCAAGGTCGAAGCACTGGCAGCGCCGGCACCGGTCGTTCCCGATCGGCTGAGTTTCCTCGCGTCCGAGTTCCAGATCCCCGACGATTTCGACACGATGGGCAACGAGGAAATCCTCGAGCAGTTCGGGCTCGACTATTGAAGCGGCTGGTCGATACGCATTGCTCGGCAAGAGTCGTTCGGACTTCATGCTCCAGGCCGCCTGCGATCAGGCGCAGGCCGTGGTGCTCGACCAGATCCTCTTCAGCCTGGACGCCGACAGGTTGAAGCAGTTCACTGCCCTGCTCGACGCACCGCCCAGCCCCAACCCGGGGCTCGAGCGTCTCATGGCCGTCAAGGCACCGCGGGACACCGACTCGACAAGAACGCCACCACCCGCAAGGCGGTAGCAGTTTCGTCTTGAACCGCGGTCATGCGACTTGCTGGGAAGTCCTCTCCAACGGAGAGGACACCCGTGAGAAAAGCACTTTCCCTGTTCGCCGCATCCGCCTTGCTCGCCCTGGCCGCCATGCCGGCCGCGCATGCGGACACCTTCATCATCATGAACCTCGTGACCAGGGACGGAGTGGGTCCGGACATCGGTCGCATCACGGTGGCCGAAACACCGTACGGCGTCGTGTTCACACCAGACCTCGAACGCCTGCCCCCCGGCTTGCATGGCTTCCATGTGCACGAGAATCCTGACTGCGCGGCGAAGGAAACCGACGGCAAGCCCACCGCCGCCGGCGCCGCGGGCGGCCATCTCGATCCGGAAGGCACCGGCCGGCATGGCGCCCCCTGGGGTGAGGGCCATCTCGGCGACCTGCCGCCGCTGTACGTCGACGCCGAGGGAGTGGCGACCCAGCCGGTACTGGCGCCGAGGCTGGAACTCGCCGACCTCGAAGGACGCTCGGTCATGATCCATGCCGGGGGCGACAATTTCTCCGACGAGCCGTCGAAGCTCGGCGGCGGGGGCTCGCGGATTGCGTGCGGGGTCGTGAAGGAGGGCTGACCGGATCAGTAGAGCATCCCCGGCAGCCAGGTCGTCAACGCGGGCACATAGGTGATCAGCAGGATCAGGACGATGAGCACCAGCATGAACGGCCCCAGCTTCGTCGTGATCGCCTCGATCTTCTCGCCGCTGATCGCGGATGCGACGAAAAGCGAGTACCCGACAGGCGGCGTCACCATGCCAACGGCAAAGTTCACGACCACCAGGGCGCCCAGGTGGATGGGGTCGATGCCCAGGTGGGCTCCGACGCTCGTCAGGACCCCGACGAGGATCACCATCGCCGACGCGGTATCCATGACCGCGCCCAGGACGAGCAACAGGACGTTGATCAACAACAGGATGACGATGGGGTTGTCCGACAGCGACAGGAGCATGCCGACGACCTGTTGCGGAATCCCCTCGTTCGCCATCAGGTAGGCGTATCCGTAGGCCATTGCCACGATGAACACGATCATTCCGCTCATCTTGAAGCTCTGGAGCGTCGTTTCGTAGAGCTGCCGCCAGCCGAGTTCCCGGTAGATGAAGCAGCCTGCCACCACCCCGTATATGACGCCGACCATCGATGCTTCGGTCGGTGTGAACACCCCACCGTAGATGCCGCCCAGGATGATCACCGGCGCCAGCAGCGCCCATATGCCGTCGCGCATGGCGAACCAGAACTCCGCGCGACTGGGCTTGAGTTCGCGAGCCACGCCGTGGCGGCGCGCATACCAGATGCTCACACCCACGAAGCCCGCTGCCGCAAGCAGCCCCGGGATGACACCGGCGAGGAACAGCTTCGCGATGGACTCCTCCGCCAGGACCCCCCAGAGGACCATGGGGATCGACGGTGGAATCAGCTGCCCCAAGGGCCCGACCGAGGTGGAAAGCGCCGCCGCGTAGCTGCGCTCGTAGCCCTTGCGCTCGAGCTCGTCGATCATGACGCTGCCCACGGCCGCCGTTGTTGCCGGGGCGGAGCCGGAGATCGCGCCGAAAAAAGTGCCGGCAATGACCGTCGCGATGCTGAGTCCGCCGGTCAGGTGGCCAAAGATGACGGAGGCAAAACGCACGAGCCGGCGCGACAAGCCCCCGGCCCCCATGAGATCCCCCGCGAGCACGAAGCCCGGGATGGCCAGCAGGCTGTAGATGTCCGTGCCCGCGAGCACCCGTTGGGCGAACATCATCGGGTCGATCTCGGCGATGAACAGGCCGCCCATCGTCAGCAAGCCCAGCACGAATGCGACCGGCATGCCGAGCGCCAGCAGCACGATCAGTCCGACGCTGAGGAATATGGCCAGGTCGCTCATGCCGCGCTGCCCGGATCTCCGTCCGTACCCGGAGCGCTCGACGCCAGGACATGCGTGATCGAGAAGATCATGATCAGCACACCGGACACCGGCAACGAAACGTTTCGCCACGCCGCCGGATACCGGATGGCCGCGGAATACTCGCCTTGGGTCAGCTCCAGGAAGCTCCAGCCCGACCAGGTCATGTACAGGCCCACGCCGAAGATCCCCAGGCCGATGAGGATCCGCAGCGCCCGGATCAGTGACCAGGGCAGCGCCGCCTCGATCAGCTCGACCCGGACATGCCCGCCTTCGCGCACGAGCAGCGCTGCGGCAAGCAGCGTCACCCAGGAAAAGCAGAGCATGGCGACCTCGTCGCTCCAGGTGAGCGAATCCTGGAGGACGTAGCGGAAGAACACCCCGAGGAGCAGGCTGGACACCATGACGACCCCCACGGTGACCATCACGAACCGCACGAGCGCGGCCAGCCAGGCTTCCGCATCACGGACTACGCCCATCCCCTCCCCCGACGACCCGTTCCCATCCGCTCCGTGCTCTACTGCTTGCCCGCCGCCAGCGCCGCATCGAGGACGTCCGAACCGATGGCGTCGCGGAACTGCTCGTAGATTTCGGCGACCCGCTCGCGGAACGCACCGGGATCCTCGACATCATTGACCTGCATGCCGGCGTCCTTGAGCTTCTGCAGGATTCCCGCGTTGATCTCGGTCATCTTCTCCCGCTGCCGGGCCACGGTATTCCTGGCCGCGGTGCGGATGTTCTTCTGGGCCTCCTCGGACAACTTCTTGAAGGTCTGGCCCGACATCACCAGGGCGGGCGTATTGATCGAGTGGCGGGTCAGCGACAGGTACTTCGTGATCTCGGCGTACTTGTTGGAGTAGATGACCGCCAGCGGGATCTCGAGCCCATCGACCGCCCCTTGCTGGGTGGCCGTGAACACGTCGCTCCAGGGCATCGGTACCGGATTGGCGCCGAGCGCCCGGAAGGCATCCAGGTAGATGGGGCTCGGCTGCACGCGCAGCTTGATGCCGTCCAGGTCCTCCGGCTTGGCTATCGGCCGCACGTTGTTGATGGCGTACCGGAACCCCGCATTGACGAAGCCGAGGCTGATGATCCCCTTGTCGGCCAGATCCTTGGCCATGATCTCGCCGGCCTTTCCGTCCAGGACCTTGAAGGCCTGCTCGGCGGTGGGATACAGGAACGGCAGGTCGTTGAGCTGGAAGGAAGGAACGGTCTTGCCGATCGGAGTCATCGTCAGCACGCCCATCTGCAGGCTGCCGATGCGCAGGCTCTGCACCATCTGGGCCTCGTCGCCCAGTTGGTTGCTGCCGAAGAACTCGACCTTGAACTGCCCGGGCGCGAGCTTCTCGATCTCCTCGGCGAAGTAGTGGGCGGCAATGGCGTACGGGTCCGTGGGGCTGTCCGCCGACGGCCAGCCGATCTTGAGCACGGTCGGGGCCGCATGGGCGGTCGCGGACAAGGCCAGCAGCATGAAGCACGCAAAGGCGATCAAGAGGCCTCTGGCGGATCGAAGGACGGACGATTGGGACATGGCAACGACTCCTGAAGTGGAAGGCCCAGCCCGCAGGCAATGGGATCGCTATCTGTTCAGTTGACTTCCAGGGTGACGGAATCCGAGCCACCACCCCACGGGATCAGTGCGCACATCTTGATGCCGCTTCCCCCGGCCGCAATGCAGTGGATCGATTCCGGATTCCTCGCGAGCGGCCATGGTTCGCCCGACTGTCCCGGCGGTGACCGCTCCCAGATGAAACGCTGGGCGTCCTGCAGCGTCCAGCCCGCGTCCAGGATGCCGTCCGCGATCTCGGACGGCACCAGCAGGAACTGCTCGCCGCATTCGGACTCCCGTCCGGCAGCGCCGCCGATCCGGGCGCCATGCATCGCGTCGGCAATAGCCGCCAGGATCGATTCCGCATCCGTCCTCGGATCCGTCGGCAGGACCTCCAGCGTCCCGGAGATGCCCAGGACGGACACTGCGCTGCTGCCGCTGCGGATACCACGCCTGTGCGCAAACGAAGGCAGCAGCTGATGCTCGCCTTCCGCGAGACAGAAGACATACTTTCCCGGCTGCCCGATGGTCGCCATGTCGGTCGTTCCGGGACGGGCGCCGCCGACATTGCGCAGCACGAGCTGCAGCGCGCGGCCCATGCAGGCATTCGCCCGGTTCCCGGGCCCAAGGCAGTTGGCTTCGGCATTCATCCCCAGCCGCCGGGCGATCGGACCGTGGACCACCATGCATACCGTCGGCGACCCGGTGGTGGTCAGCAGGCCGAGCAGGTTGAATTCATCCTTGAGCGTCGCTGCCGCAGCCGCCAGGACCACGGGCAGCTCTCCCGGCACGCATCCCGCCAGCACACAGCAGTACGCTACCGCTTCTGCGCTCACCTCGCCGAACAGGGGCGGCATCGACCCGACGGCATGCGAAGCCGCATCGCGCAGCATCTCGTCGAAGCGTGCAGCCGTCGGCACCACCAGCGGCAGGCCATCCCCGAACCCCGCGTCCATCAGCTGGCGCTGCGCGTCGTCCCACGGATGGCCGTCATCGAAGAACAGGGCGTCGTCGGATCCGACCGTGATGTTCATCGTGCCGGCGTCCCTATCCGGCACGAAGCGACATCGGTGTAGCCGAAGCTCGGAATCCAGGCGGAGTGCTTGCCGGGGCCTCCGGCAACCGCAATGTGCAGGGACTCCGGCGACGGGCCATAGGTGTATCCGCCCTCGAGCGGCACGCGATCCGTTTCCGCATAGCTTGCGCGGTTGGCGGGCGAGACATTGGCCTCGGGCACCCGGGCCTTCCGGAACAGGAATTCCCGGATCTTTTCCACCGTCCAGTTGTCCCGTTTCAACGTCGCAGCGTGTTCTGGCCCCACCAGCAACAGGCTGGGCCCGGCGCCGTAGATCGTGTTCGCCCCGGACTGCGCGATCACCGAAGCCATGGTGGTCAGGATGCCCTCCCCGGTGACGCTGGCGTGATCGTTGATGTTGTGCGGCCCCTCGGCCGACATGAGCGTGACGACGCTCTCGTCAGGTGCGAACCCGAGCCGGACATGGTACGGATCCCACGGGCTCTCTTCCTCGTTCTCGCCGAAGCAGTACGTGTACTTGGCAGGCGAACCCTGCGTCGCGCGATCCATGTCGCCCGGCCTGGCGCCGCCGATGTTGAGCAGGATGAGCTGCAGGGCCCGTCCGATCGTGGCGTTGGCCCGGAAGCCCTGGCCAAGGCAGTTCGCCCCGCAGGCGATGCCAAGCCGTTGCCGCACCGGGCCGTTGACCATGATCATCGGCGCGCACGAATGCGTGGTCGCCAGCGTGCCGTGCAGGTTGTACTGCTCCATGAGCACGGCCCGCAATGCTGCCAGCACCACCGGAAAGTACTCGGGCTTGCAGCCCGCCATCACCGAGTTTGCGGCAAGGCTCTCGAGGGTCGGAACCGCCTGGCGAGGGGGAACGGGGTCGAACGGCGCCAGGCCCGGCGGGCAGGTTTCCAGGAAGCGCGCGACGGCCTGCTCCGTCGGCGGAACGACAGGCAGGCCATCATGCCATGGGTGGCTGTAGGCGAACTCCACCCATTCTTCCGCGGAAAGCGAATCGATCTCGAGAAGCTGCGGGCTGCTGAGCAGGTCCATGCTGTCTCCGAATTCAATCGAGGTAGGACTGAAGGCCCTTGAGAGCCTCGTCGACCCGACCCTTCAGTTCCTCGGCGTTCAGCCCGCCAATCGGATGCTTCACGATGACAAGCTCCGGCTCCACTTTCCGTGCCTTCGCCTGTGCCCGAATCAAAGGAGCAAAGGTTTCCGTCGCAACGACCACCGCTGTGACGCCCCGCCGCTTCAATTCCATACTGTCGTGGAAACTCCACGACGAACACGAACCTCAGTCGCCCAGCGCGAGCAGGGCGACCTTGTACTTCGCTGCTATCCCGTCCAGCATCGCTGCCGGCGCGCCCTGGCTGGGACTGGGCTTGAACATGTAGTCGATCGGCGCGCCGCTGCGGATTTCCGACAGCTTGTCGGCTATCCCCTGCAGCAGCTCCTTGGCATTCGGCTTGTTGTTGCCGAAGATCAGCATCGGTGCGGTACGCCAGTCCGCGCCGGATTCCTGGCTCGCAGCCGGGCTTTCGCTCGCGACCGTAGCCGGAGTCCCGCCCGCAACCGTGGCGAACACCGGGTTGACAATCCGCATGGGTGTCTCCGTGACCTTGTTGGGATATCTGCCTCGCGAATCGCGCCCTCGCATCCAGGCGCGATCGGAGACGGGCGTGAACGAGGCTATACCCCGGCTTGTCGGACTGTCAAGCAAGCGCGGGCGGCCGCCGGCATGCCATCGCAACGTGGCGCCGCGACACCACCGGGACATGGCCGCAGCCGTGCGTCGCCGTTAAGCTCGGCGCATGATCGTCGCGACCGCCGGACACATCGACCATGGCAAGACGAGCCTCCTCAATGCCTTGACAGGAGTCGACGCCGATCGCCTGCCCGAGGAGCGTGCGCGCGGCATCTCGATCGACCTCGGTTTCGTGCATGCCGACCTGGCGCCCGGCGTGCGCGTGAGCTTCGTCGACGTCCCGGGCCACGAGCGCTTCATCCGCAACATGCTTGCCGGCGTCGGCGCCATCGATGCCGCGCTGTTGGTGATCGCCGCCGACGACGGGGTAATGCCGCAGACGATCGAGCATCTGCACATCCTCGACCTCCTTGCCGTCGGGCACGGCATCGTCGTGATCACCAAGATCGACCTGGTCCCCTCGAGCCGCCAGGAAGAGGTGGCCGCCCAGGCTCGGGCGCTGCTGGCCGGCACGAGGCTCGAGGGCAGCGACGTCTGCTTCGTGTCGACGAGGACGCGTACCGGGCTCAATCTCCTGCGCGCCAGGCTGGCATCGCTCGCCGCATCCGCGACGCGGGCCGCCGACCCCACGGGCCGGTTCCGCATGAGCATCGACCGGGCCTTCACCCTCTCCGGCCACGGCACCATCGTCACCGGGACCGTGGCCAGCGGCACGGCGACGACGGGCGACCACCTGGTCGTCTCGCCCGGGGGACGCGAAGTCCGGGTGCGCGGGATACGGGTGCAGGACGCCCCCGCCGTCAGCGCCAGGGTCGGCGAGCGCTGCGCGCTCAACCTGTCCGGCGCGTCGGTGGACGAGGCCGGCCGCGGCAACTGGCTCGTGCATCCCGCCCTGCATGCGCCCAGCCGGCGCATCGATGCGCTGCTCAGGATCCTGCCGGACGAGGCGAGCCCACTCGCCCACTGGACACCGGTGCACCTGCACATCGGCACCGCGGACGTCCCGGCGCGTGTCGCGATTCCCTCGGCCGGCAAGATCGCCCCCGGGCACGAGGGCTTCGCCCAGCTCGTGGTCGATCGCGCGGTGCCGGCGCTGCACGGCGACCACTTCGTGGTGCGCGACCAGAGCGCCCGGCGCACGGTCGGGGGCGGCATCGTGCTCGACCCTTTCGCGCCGCGGCGACAGCGCCGCGCGCCGCTGCGCACCGCCGAACTGCAGATGCTCGAGGCCGGGTCCGCGGCGCGCATCCTGGCCGGACTGCTGGAGATCACCGAGCAAGGCGTCGTCATCGACACCGCAGCGCGCAACCTGAACATCGGCCCGGCGGCGCTGCAGCAGGCGCTGCACGACGCCGACGCCGTCGTCCTCGGCAAGGAGCAGCGCATCGGCATCACGCGCGCCGCTGCGGATCTATTCGCCGCCCGCATCCTGTCGACGCTGGCCGCGCATCACGCCGCGCAGCCGCAGTCGGACGGGATGACGCTTGTCGAGCTGCGTCGCGCAACGCATGCCACCCTGGCACCGCCGGCCTTCGAAGCGCTGGCGCGCTCGCTGGCAGAGGAAGAACGGATCCTCCTGGCGCACGGCATCGCGCGCCTGCGCGAGCACGACACGACGGCGAATCCGGTCGACGAGCGGCTCTGGCGCAGGGTTCGCCGTACTTTGAGGAAGTGTGGCGTGCAGGCGCCCCTTGTCGCCGAACTGGCCGCGCGCCTGCGTGAACCGGAGTCCGCGATGAGCGACTTCCTGCATCGCAAGAGCCGCGGCGGCGAGGTCCTGCAACTGACTGACACCCGATTCGCGTTGCGCGAAACCCTGGCCGAGGTGGCGGCACACGCCGTCCGGGTAGCGGGGCAAGGGGAGGACGGCTATTTCCTGGCAGGCGAGTTGCGTGATGCCATCGGGACGGGACGCCGCCTGACGATCCAGTACCTGCAGCTGCTCGACCGGCTCGGCATCACGCAGCGCTTCGGCGACCGACGCCGGATCGGCAAGGACTTCAATGACATACTCGGCGGAATCGAATCGGCAAGACCATACGGAGACACATCCTGATGCCGCAACATGACCTGATCGTGGTCGGGGAGGGCTTCGCCGGACTCGCGTGCGCGCAGGAGGCCGCCGCCCTCGGGCTGGACGTCGCGATCTTCGAGTCCGCGTTCTGCGGCGGACTGGCCCTCAACCTGAATCGGCTCCACAGCCTCGACGAAGCCGGCGAAAGCTCTGGCGTCGAACATGCGGTCTCGCTCGCGAACGCCCTCTCCGAGGCCGGCGTGGAACGCATCGGCGCGGCTGTCACCGCCATCCGGCGCACCGACGCGTTCTTCGAAGTCGCGAGCGAGACGGACACGCTGACCGCAAGAGCGGTGGCCATTGCGAGCGGCGCCCGGATCATGAGGCTGGGCGTCCCCGGCGAAGAAGCATTCGATGGCCGCGGCGTCTCGTACTGCGCCGACTGCGACGCACCGATGTTCGCCGGGGCGACCGTCATCGTCGCCGGCGGCACGCAATGGGCCGCCCACGAAGCCCTGGTGCTCGCCGACGAAGCCGCCGCGGTGTACCTCGTCCACGCCGCCAGCGCGATGGATGCCTCGCCCGACACCCTCGCGCGCCTGCGCGACGAAGCGAAGATCACCCTCGTCCCGGACACGCGCATCGACGAGATCCTCGGAGACGACAACGGCGTCACCGCCGCTCGCATCACCGGGCCCGCCGGCACGCGCGAGCTCGCCTGCACCGGCATCTTCCCCATGGTCGGGCTCGAGCCCGCCAGCGAGCTGGCCCCGGCCGAGGTCGCCCGCGACCCACGCGGCGCCCTCGTCGTGGACGACCGGCTCGAGACCGCGGTGCCCAAGCTCTTTGCGATCGGCCAGGTACGCTCCGGCGTCGGCGGCTGGATCGCCGACGCCGTGGCCGACGGACGATCGGTGGCCCGGACCCTGGCGGAACGCCTCGGTGGGAAAGGAGACAAGCGATAGCGCGCCGGCAACGCTGGGGCGCGGGAAACGATCGAAGGAAGGGATGCGTCCCCGGTGGGGCGGCCGGACTTCAACTCCGGTAGGGGTCGCCCGGCGATCCCTGGTGGGTTCGACTCCCACTCCTTTCCGCCAGGCCATGGGCCGCACGGCGCTTCGCAACCTGGACCCGCACGAAGACCTCGACGGCTTCGCGGAACAGATCGGCCTTGTCCATCGCCGGGTCTGCGACCTCCAGCGCTTTCTGGTACAGGGCATCATCGATCGTCACGGTGGTTCTCATGCACACCTCAGCATCAA
>JBAYRO010000065.1:0-17048 GCA_041676645.1 Burkholderiaceae bacterium
CGGCCGAATCGGATCTCAGCCGCGCCCTCGACGGGCGGATCGACCTGCCTTCGCTCGACCTCGGCGACGACGACGGTTTCACGACCACCGGCGTGCGACGGGCGGTCAGCGAAGCGGCGGCCGACCTGGGCGACTTCAACGTCGACATCCCCTCGCTCGAGACCCTGCGCGGGCCGGTCGATGTCGAGGCGACGGCCGTCGACCTCTCGTCCATCGGTCTGGACCTCTCGCCCGAGAGCCTCTCCGGGCCGGGGGCGGGCGGCGATGCGAATCGCTGGCAGGAAATGGCGACCAAGCTCGACCTGGCATCGGCCTACGAGGAAATCGGCGACAAGGAAGGCGCCCGCGAACTGCTCGAGGAAGTGGTCCGCGGCGGCGATTCGGAACAACAACAGAAAGCACGATCGATGCTTTCCAAGATAAGTTAGGTCCAGCCAGGGACCTTTTCACGGGGAAGCCTGGCTTCCCCGTTTTTATTTGGATCCGGCCTCGTGCAGCGCATCGCCCTGACCCTCGCCTATGACGGCGCCCGTTTCGACGGCTGGCAGACCCAGCCTTCGGGCCGCACGGTGCAGGATGCGCTCGAGGCCGCGCTCGCCGCACTCGCCGACCATCCGGTGCGGGTGGCCTGCGCGGGACGCACCGACGCGGGCGTGCATGCCTGCGCCCAGGTGGTCCATTTCGACACGCCGGCGCAGCGCCCGCTCCAGGCCTGGGTGCGCGGCGTCAATGCCCGGCTTCCCGATGCGGTCGCGGTGCTCGATGCGCGCGTCGCGCCCGCGGACTTCCATGCGCGCTACTCGGCGCTGCGCCGGCACTACGCCTACCTGCTGCACTGCGCGCCGGTGGCCCATCCGCTGCTCGCCGGGCGGGTCGGCTGGGAGTTCCGGCCGATCGATGTGGCGGCGATGCGGGCGGGCGCCGCCCGCTTGCTGGGCGAGCATGACTTCAGCGCCTTCCGGGCGGCGCAATGCCAGGCGAGGACGCCGGTGCGCACGCTCGAGCGCCTCGCGGTGACGCCGCTGGCCGACCTGGTGGTGTTCGAGTTCAGCGCCAACGCCTTTCTCCACCACATGGTGCGCAACATCGTCGGCGCCCTGGTTGCGGTGGGCGTCGGTCGCCGGGCGCCGGAATGGATCGGCGAGCTGCTCGCCTCGCGTGACCGGCGCCGGGGCGCCGCCACCTTCACGGGATCGGGCTTGTACCTGGCGGGTGTCGATTATGATGGGGATATCGGCATGCACGTCGGCCGGGCCGCGGGCCTGGGTGGCCTGTCGGCCCTGGTCGGTTTCCCGGCGTCGTCGGGCGGGCCGTCGCCGGGGTCGTGCCGTGCAGGGGATTCACCATGAGAACAAGGATCAAGTTCTGTGGACTGGTGCGACCGGCCGACGTCGATGCCGCGGTATCGCTGGGGGCCGACCTCGTCGGCTTCGTCTTCTATCCGAAGAGCCCGCGCGCGGTCGACGTCGAGACCGCGGCAATGCTGCGGGCCCGGCTGCCGTCCTATGTCGGCGCGGTCGGGCTCTTCGTCAACGAGGTTCCGGCGCGGGCCGCCCAGATCGCCTACGCGGCCCGACTCGACCTGATGCAGTTCCATGGCGACGAGACCCTGGCCACCTGTGTCGATACCGCCCGGCGCGCCGGGCTGCCGTGGTGGCGGGCGCTGCGGGTCGGCGATGGCGCCGGTTTGCTAGAATCCCTCGCCGGCTATCGGGAAGCCGAAGCCGTGCTGCTCGATGCCGATTCGAAGGCCTACGGCGGCAGCGGCGAGTCCTTCGACTGGTCCTGCGTGCCGGCCGGACACGATCGACCGATCGTGCTGGCGGGTGGCCTTGCCCCCGAGACGGTCGGCGAGGGCATCGAGCGACTCGGGCCGATGGCGGTCGACGTCTCCAGCGGCATCCAGGGCGACGATCCCCGCACCAAGGATGCCGCGAAGATGGCGCGTTTCGTCGCCGCGGTGATGCAGGCCGATGTCCGGCGGGCGGCCCGATGACGCAAGCCCCGACGCAACCCAGGAATCGATGAAGCCTTACGACCTACCCGACGCGCAGGGGCATTTCGGCCCCTATGGCGGCATTTTCGTCTCCGAGACGCTGATCCACGCGCTCGACGAGTTGCGCGCCGCCTACGAGCACTACCGCGACGACCCCGAATTCCTTGCCGAGTTCCGCGACGAGCTCGAGCATTTCGTGGGCCGACCGAGCCCGATCTACCATGCCCGGCGCTGGTCGCAGCAGCTCGGCGGCGCCCAGATCCTCTTCAAGCGCGAGGATCTCAACCATACCGGCGCCCACAAGATCAACAACGTGATCGGCCAGGCGCTGCTCGCGCGACGCATGGGCAAGCGGCGCATCATCGCCGAGACCGGCGCCGGCCAGCACGGGGTCGCGACCGCCACGATCTGCGCCCGCTACGGCATGGAGTGCATCGTCTACATGGGCGCCGAGGATGTCGAGCGCCAGGCCCAGAACGTCTACCGGATGAAGCTGCTCGGCGCCACGGTGGTGCCCGTCGACTCCGGCTCGCGCACGCTCAAGGATGCCCTCAACGAGGCGATGCGCGACTGGGTCACCAACGTCGGGACCACCTTCTACATCATCGGCACGGTCGCCGGCCCCCATCCGTACCCGGCGATGGTGCGCGACTTCCAGCGCGTGATCGGCGAGGAGTGCCGCTGGCAGATGCCGAAGCTGATGGGGCGCCAGCCCGACATCATCGTCGCCTGCGTGGGCGGGGGTTCGAACGCGATCGGCATCTTCCATCCCTATATCGACGAACCGGGGGTCGAGCTGGTCGGCGTCGAGGCCGGTGGCGACGGCATCGCATCGGGTCGCCATGCCGCCTCGCTCAACGGCGGTTCGCCCGGCGTGCTGCATGGCAACCGCACCTACCTCCTGCAGGACGACGACGGCCAGATCATCGAGACGCATTCGGTCTCGGCCGGGCTCGACTATCCCGGTGTCGGCCCCGAGCATGCCTGGCTCAAGGACGCCGGGCGGGCGCGCTACGAGGTCGTCGACGACGACGAGGCCCTGCGTGCCTTCCACGACTGCTGCCGCATCGAGGGAATCATCCCGGCGCTGGAATCGGCCCACGCGATCGCCTGGGCGACCCGGGTCGCGCCGGACATGGACGCCGACAGGATCATCCTGGTCAACCTGTCCGGGCGCGGCGACAAGGACATGCACACCGTTGCCCAGCGCGGCGGTATCGAATTTTGAGGCCGCGTCGATGAATCCGCGCATTGCGGCGACCTTCGGCCGGCTGCGTGATGCCGGTCGCAAGGCGCTGATTCCCTACATCACCGTCGGCTTCCCGGTTCGCGCCGTCAGCCTCGATGTGCTGCGCGCGAGCGTCGCGGCCGGCGCCGACGTCATCGAGCTGGGCGTTCCCTTCTCGGACCCGATGGCCGATGGCCCGACCATCCAGGATGCGAGCGAACGCGCGCTCGCGCAAGGGGTGGGGCTGGGCGACGTGCTGGCCCTGGTGCGGGCCTTCCGGGAAACCGATGCCGATACGCCAATCGTCCTGATGGGCTACGCCAACCCGATCGAACGCATGGGCCAGGAACGGTTCGCCGCCGAAGCCGCCGCGGCCGGTGTCGACGGGGTGCTGGTGGTGGACTACCCACCCGAGGAATCCGGGGAGTTCGCCGCCGCCTTGCGCGAGCTCGGGATCGATCCGATCTACCTGCTCGCGCCGACCTCGACCGATGCGCGCATCGCTTCGGTGGCGCGGCTGGCCAGTGGCTACGTCTACTATGTCTCGCTGACCGGCGTCACCGGCGCCGGTCACATGGATGTCGGCGAGGTGCGCGGCGGCGTCGAGCGGCTGCGCCGGGCCACCGACCTGCCGATCGGCGTGGGCTTCGGCATCCGCGATGGCGCTACCGCCCGGTCGATCGCCGGCTTTGCCGATGCGGTGATCATCGGCACCCGGATGATCCAGGTGCTCGACGACGGTCCGGTGGAAGCGGCGGCGCAGCGCGCCGCGGATTTCATCGGGTCGGTGCGCGAGGCGCTCGACCGGTCCGAAACAATAGGCGAGGGCGCCTGAGAGCGCCCCGTATTTCATGCTCACGAGGGAGAAGCCACGATGAGTTGGCTCGACAAGCTGCTGCCACCGCGGATCAAGAAGCCGAGCGGCAACGGCAAGCGGGTGCCCGAAGGCGTCTGGGTCAAGTGTCCGTCCTGCGAAACCGTGCTGTACTCGGCGGATCTCGAGACGAATCTCCATGTCTGTCCCAAATGCGCGCACCATCTGCGCATCGGCGCCCGGGCGCGGCTCGATTCGCTGCTCGATCCGCATGGGCGCAACGAGATCGGCGCCGAGGTACTGCCGGTCGATAGCCTGAAGTTCCGGGACAGTCGCAAGTATCCCGATCGCCTCCAGGAGGCGGCTTCCCAGACCGGCGAGTCCGAAGCGCTGGTGGTGATGGGCGGCTCGATCCGCTCGCTGCCGGTGGTGGTCGCCTGCTTCGAGTTCGAGTTCATGGGCGGTTCGATGGGCTCGGTCGTCGGCGAGCGCTTCGTGCGCGGGGTCAAGGCCGCGCTCGAGCAGCGGGTGCCGTTCATCTCGGTGGCGGCTTCCGGTGGCGCGCGCATGCAGGAAGGCCTGCTCTCGCTGATGCAGATGGCCAAGACGAACGCCATGCTGTCGCGCCTGTCCGAGGCGCGCCTGCCCTACATCTCGGTGCTGACCGACCCGACCATGGGCGGCGTGTCGGCGAGTTTCTGCTTCCTCGGCGATGTGGTCATCGCCGAGCCCCGGGCGCTGATCGGCTTCGCCGGCCCGCGGGTGATCGAGCAGACGGTTCGCGAGACCCTCCCCGAGGGCTTCCAGCGGGCCGAGTTCCTGCTCGACAAGGGCGCGGTGGACATGATCGTCGATCGCCGCAACATGCGCGACGAGATCGCCGAGCTGCTGGCGCTGCTGCAGAAGCAGCCGGTCGAAGCGCTTTCCTGAAAGTCCGTGAACCCGTGAGCCTGCAATGAGCGATCCAGCTTCCAGCGCGCCGGTCTACGGCGGGCCGGAGCTCGCCGCCTGGCTCGATCGGCTCGAACACCTGCATCCGCGGGGCATCGAGCTCGGCCTCGAGCGCGTGGGCGCCGTGGCGGCCCGGATGGGCCTGCGCTTCGATTGCCCCGTGTTCGTCGTGGCCGGCACCAACGGCAAGGGATCGACCTGCGCGATGCTCGAGTCGATCCTGCGCGCCGCGGGCTACCGGGTCGGCCTCTACACCTCGCCGCACCTGGTTCATTTCAACGAGCGCGCCCGCATCGACGGGGTGGCGCTCGATGATGCGCGCATCGTGGCCGCACTCGAGGAAGTCGATGCCGCGCGCGGCGAGGTCTCGCTCACCTACTTCGAGTTCACCACGCTGGCGCTCACCCGGATCCTCTCGCAGGCCGGGCTCGACGCCGTGATCCTCGAGGTCGGGCTCGGTGGCCGGCTCGATGCGGTGAACCTGTTCGATGCCGACTGCGCGATCGTCACCTCGATCGATGTCGACCATGTCGAGTGGCTCGGCGGCTCGCGCGAAGCGATCGGACTGGAGAAGGCGCATGTCTTCCGGGCGGGTCGACCGGCGATCTGCAGTGATCCGCAGCCGCCGGCTTCGCTGCTGGCCCATGCCGAGGCGATCGGCGCCGATCTCTGGCTGTTCGGGCGCGATTTCAACTATGCGGGCGATCGCCAGCAATGGTCCTACGGCGGACGCGTCCATCGTCGCAACAGCCTGGCATACCCGGCCTTGCGCGGCGCGAACCAGTTGCTCAACGCCGCCGGCGCCCTGGCCGCGCTCGATGCGCTGCGCGATGTCCTGCCGGTACCCCAGCACGCGGTACGTCGCGGCCTTGCCCAGGTGGAACTCGCAGGGCGCTTCCAGGTCATGCCGGGCCGGCCGGCCGTGGTGCTCGATGTCGCGCACAATCCTCATGCGGCGGCGCACCTTGCGACCAACCTCGAGCAGATGGGATTCTTCCCGGCCACCTGGGCGGTGTTCGGGGCCATGGCCGACAAGGATCTCGACGCCATCATCGCCGCGATGGCGCCGGTGGTGAACCACTGGATCACGGTATCGCTGCCCGGCGAGCGGGCCGCCAAGGGAACCGAGCTTGCCGACCGGCTGCGTGCGCGGGGCATCGGCACGGGGGATGACAGGCATAGCGTCACCGTCGTCGCCACGCCACTCGAGGGGCTCGAGACCGCCCTTGGTGCAGTGCGTGATGCTGATAGAATCGTGGTCTTCGGATCGTTCCTGACCGTCGCCGATGTCCTCGGCAGATGGCGGCGGTCGCGGGGCTGACCCGCAGCCGGCGGCCCGGCCGGGCGCGGGCGATCTCCCTGGTGACAGACGTACCCGATGGCAAAGAGCGCAGCACGCAGCGAAGCCGAGAAGGATCCGGCGCTTCCGCAGACAAGGCGGGCGCGGCGCCGCCTGATCGGGGCGGCGGCGCTGGCCATCGCGGCGGCGGTCGTGCTCACCCTGGTCCTCGATTCCGAGCCGCGCGAACCGATCCGCGAGGTCGAGGTCTCCATTCCCTCGCGAACCACGCCTTCCGTCGATGCCGGCCAGGCGATGCCGCCGCGGCCGGACACCGCGCCCCGGGCCGACACCGGTGCGGCCGGCGCCGTGGAGGGCAGGGTGGGCGTGCCGATGGTTCCGCCACCCGACGAACTCCCGGCCGACTCCGCCGAGTCGCCAATCGAATCGCCCGCCATGGCCCCGGTGCCCGCCGAATCGGCGGAACCGGGGAGTGATCCGGCGCCGGCCGAGCAGGCGCCCGCCGAGCCGGAGCTGGCCGAAACGGAGCAGGCCGAAACGGAGCAGGCCGAGGCGGAGTCCGTACCCGAACCCCGGGCGAGCAGCGGATCCCCGGCCAAGCGCCGCAGCCCCGGCGCCGATGTCGCCGACGGATCGCCATCGACCGATACCACCGCCGACTCCCGGGCCGCCGCGCCCGGCCCGGCGGCCGGAGCGCAGTCCCCCCGGGCCGACCAGGGCGCGGCCAGCAGCCCCGGCCCTGCCAAGGCGCCGGCCGGTGGCGCCGCTGCCGGCGCCGGCTCCGCCGCGGGCACCGCGGCGCCCGCGCGGCGTTTCTCGGTCCAGGTGGGCGCCTTCTCGAGCGACGCCACGGCCGAGGCCCAGGCGCAGCGGGTGCGCGATGCGGGGCTGCCGGTCTTCACCGAAAGGATCCTGACGGCCCAGGGCGCCCGCATCCGGGTGCGCGCCGGTCCCTTCGACAGCGGCGAGGAGGCCGAGCGCGCCAGCGCGAAGCTCAAGCTCGCCGGCATCGAGTCGGCGGCGATCATCAAGCCGTGATCCTCGACCAACTCACCGGCTGGGACTACCTGGTCCTGCTCATCCTTGCCATCTCGATCGTCCTCGGCCTGCTGCGGGGCATGATCCGCACCCTGTTCGCCCTGGCGGGCTGGGTGGTCGCCTTCGTCGGTGCGCCGCTCCTGGCCCCGCTGCTGCTCGAGCTGACCGGTCTTGCCGTCCCGCCCTGGGTGGCGCTGGTGGCGATCTTCTTCGTGCTGCTCCTGCTCACCCGTCTGGCCGGCTCGCTGCTCGCCCGCCTGAGCAGCAGCATCGGCCTGGGCGGGGTCGACCGCGGCATGGGCGTCGTCGTGGGCGTGGCGCGGGCCCTGCTCATCGTCGCCGCGATCGCGGTGGCCGCCCGCCTGCTCGACATGCACCAGCGGCCGTCCTGGCAGCAGGCCTTGTCGCGACCCCTGCTCGACACCATCGTCGAGGTCGTCGATCCGTATCTGTCCTCGCGTCTCACAACCACTGCCGGCAAGGCCATCTGAGGCCGGCGCGCCATCTGGGGTGAAACATCATGTGCGGAATCCTCGGTGTAGTCTCCCGGACCCCGGTCAACCAGTTGCTCTACGACGGCCTGTTGCTGATGCAGCATCGCGGCCAGGACGCAGCCGGGATCGCGACGGCGCAGAACAAGACCTTCAACATGCACAAGGCCAACGGCATGGTCCGCGATGTGTTCCGCACGCGGAACATGCGTTCGCTGCCCGGCAATTCGGGTATCGCCCATGTCCGCTACCCGACGGCGGGGTCGGCGTCGAATTCCGCCGAAGCGCAGCCCTTCTACGTGAACGCGCCCTTCGGCATCACCCTGGCGCACAACGGCAATCTCACGAACTCGGAGGACCTGACCGAGCAGATGTTCCAGCGGGATCGTCGCCACATCAACACCGATTCCGACTCCGAGGTCCTGCTCAACGTCCTGGCCAATGAACTGCAGTCGGCCGCCTCCGGAGTCGGCCTCGATGCCGCCACGGTGTTCCGGGCGGTGTCGGCCGTGCACCGGCGGGTCCGGGGCGCCTACGCCGCGGTCGCCGAGATCGCCGGCTACGGCGTGCTGGGTTTCCGCGATCCCCATGGCATCCGGCCGCTGTGCTACGGGGTCGCCGAGACCGAGGCCGGGCCCGAGTACATGATCGCATCGGAGTCGATGGCCCTCGAGGGCACGGGCTTCCGGATGGTGCGCGACATCCAGCCCGGCGAAGCGGTGTTCATCGACCTCGACGGAAACTTCCAGAGCCGCCAGTGCGCCGACGGGGCCTCGCTCAATCCCTGCATCTTCGAATACGTCTATTTCGCCCGGCCGGACTCCATCATCGATGGCGTGTCGGTCTACGATGCGCGCCTGCGGATGGGCGAATACCTTGCCGAGACGATCGCGCGCCAGCCCTGGGCGAGCGAGATCGATGTGGTCATGCCGATCCCCGAGACCTCGCGGCCTTCCGCCATGCAGCTCGCCATGAAGCTGGGCTTCGCCTACCGGGAAGGCTTCTTCAAGAACCACTATGTCGGGCGCACCTTCATCATGCCGGGGCAGGCGGTGCGCAAGCGCTCGGTGCGCCAGAAGCTCAATGCGATGAGCGTCGAGTTCAAGGGGCGCAATGTCCTGCTGGTCGACGACTCGATCGTGCGCGGCACGACCTCGCGCGAGATCATCCAGATGGCGCGCGAATCGGGCGCGAAGAAGGTCTTCTTCGCCTCGGCGGCGCCGCCGGTGCGCTTTCCGAATGTCTACGGCATCGACATGCCGACCCGCAACGAGCTGATCGCCCACGGCCGCAGCGACGAGGAGATCCGCATCGCGCTGGGCGCCGACGCGCTCGTCTACCAGGATGTCGAATCGATGAAGCGCGCCGTCACCGGACTCAACCCGCGCCTGACGAGCTTCGACACCTCCTGCTTCGATGGCAGCTACATTACCGGGGATGTCACGCCGGAATACCTCGAGCGGATCGAGCAGGCCCGGCTCGGCATGCCGGATCCTTCGGACGACGATACGCCGAGGGCGCAGATGAACCTGCTGTTCGGGGCCGTCCACCGCGACGGCTGATCGCAAGGAGTAAGCACCATGTCGATACACAGCAAAGCCACCCGCATCACCGCACCGGCGATCACCGCGCGCAAGGACGGGGAGAAGCTGGTCTGCCTGACCGCCTACACCACGCCGATCGCCGAGATCCTCGACGACAAGGCCGACCTGCTGCTGGTCGGCGACAGCCTCGGGATGGTGGTGCATGGCCTGCCGAGCACGGTGGGCGTGACGCTCGAGATGATGATCATGCACGGCAAGGCGGTCGCTCGCGGCGCCTCCCGGGCGATGATCGTCGTCGACCTGCCCTTCGGTACCTACGAGGCATCGCCGCAGCAGGCGCACGAGAGCGCGGCGCGCATCATGGCCGAGACCGGCTGCCAGGCGGTGAAGGTCGAGGCCTGCGACGGCATCCCCGAGATCGTCGAGTTCCTGGTCGGGCGCGGCATCCCGGTGCTCGGGCATGTCGGCCTGCGACCGCAGGCGGTCAATGTCGACGGGGGTTTCCGCGCCAAGGGCCGGACCGAGAGCGAACGCGAGCGGGTGCTGGCCGAGGCCCGTGCCGTCGAGCAGGCCGGCGCCTTCGCGACCGTCGTCGAGGGAGTGGATGTCGCGATCGCCTCCGAGGTGACGGCGGCCATCGCGATTCCCACCATCGGCATCGGCGCGAGCGCCGACTGCGACGGGCAGATCCTCGTCACCGACGACATGCTGGGCATGTTCGACTGGAGCCCGAAGTTCGTGCGCCGCTATGCGAACCTGCGCGAAGCGATCGGCGAGGCGGCCGCCGGCTATGCCCGCGATATTCGCGCCGGCAGTTTCCCCGGCGAGGCCGAGCTCTACCGGGTCAAGCGCAGCAAGTAGGCCACGCGCTGCCCGGCGCTTGCCTGCCGGGCAGCGCGCGTGGTGTAATCGGGACAGCGCTGATTTGTCCTTGCTTGCGGGCGCTCAATAAATCCAGCTAAACAGGGGACCGGAACAGCCGGTCCTGTCGGGTGGTCTTTCCAGGTTGCCCCAGCTGAACCCGCGATGCCTCGGCCAGGATCGCGGGTTTTTGTTTCCTGGAGCACCATCGTGACGATTTCTTCGGACCCCTTCGAACGCCCCCTCCCTGAAGGCCTCTCCCTCGAGACCCTGGCGATACGCGCGGGCATCGCGCGTACCCAGTACCAGGAGCATGGCGAGCCGATCTTCCCCACCTCCAGCTTCGTGTTCGAGAACGCCGCCCAGGCGGCGGCATGCTTCGCCGGCGAGGAGGAGGGCTTCATCTACTCGCGTACCGACAATCCGACCGTCTCGGCGTTCGGCCGTCGCCTTGCCGCCCTCGAAGGCGGCCAGGCCTGCGTGGCCACCGCATCGGGCATGTCGGCGATCTCGGCCACCATCATGAGCCTGACCCGCGCCGGGGACCATGTCGTGTCGGCGCGCGAACTGTTCGGCGCGACGGTGCAGCTCTTCGGCATCCTCGGGCGCTTCGGCGTGTCCTCGAGCTTCGTGCCGCTCGCCGACACCAGCGCCTGGGCGCGGGCGATCGGGCCGCGGACGAAGCTGCTGTACCTCGAGTCGCCCTCGAATCCGCTCAACGAGATCGCCGACATCCGCGCCATCGCCGAGCTCGCGCGATCCCATGGCATTCCCCTGGTGGTCGACAACTGCTTCTGTTCGCCGGCGCTGCAAAAGCCGCTCGAGCTCGGCGCCGACATCGTGGTGCATTCGGCCACCAAGTATCTCGACGGCCAGGGCAGGGTGCTGGGCGGCGCCGTCGTCGGCGGGCGGGCCTACATCGAGGACACGCTCGGGCCCTTCCTGCGCACCACCGGCCCGACCCTGTCGCCGTTCAATGCCTGGGTGCTGCTCAAGGGATGCGAGACGCTGGCCGTGCGCATGGCGCAGCAGTCGGCCAATGCGCTCGCGGTCGCGACCTGGCTCGAAGCGCAGCCGCAGGTGGCCCGCGTGCTCTATCCCGGCCTGGCGTCGCATCCGCAGCATGAACTCGCGATGTCGCAGCAGAAGACCGGCGGGGCGATCGTCTCGTTCGAGCTTGCCGGCGCCGACGACGAGGCTCGCCGGCGCCATGCCTGGGCGCTCATCGACAACAGCCGGATCCTGTCGATCACCGCCAACGTGGGCGACGTCAAGACGACGATCACGCATCCGGCCAGCACGACCCATGGCCGGATCGGGGCCGAGGCGCGCCGCGAGGCGGGCATCGGCGAAGGCCTGATCCGCCTGGCGGTGGGCCTGGAGGCGCCGGTGGACATCATCGCGGATCTCGAGCGAGGACTGGCGCGGATCGGTCGCTAATCGGCCGGGGGAGGCAGGGATGGGCATGGCGATGAGCGGGCGGTCGATCGGCTTCGCCTGCCTTGCCATCACCTCCGTCGGCTGGGCGCTCAACTGGCCGCTGATCAAGCTCATCCTCGCGGACTGGCCGCCGCTGTTCGCCCGCGGCCTGGCCGGCGTGATCGCCGCGGTCCTGCTCGGCGGCCTCGCCCTGGCGCGGCGACAGTCGCTGGCGGTGCCGCGCGCGGCGCGCCCGCGCCTGCTGTTCGCCTCGTTCACGAATGTCTTCGCCTGGATGGGCTTCAGCACGGTCGCGATGAAGCTGGTCACCGTCGCCGAATGCGCGCTGATCGTCTACACGATGCCGATCTGGGCGATGCTGCTCGCCTGGCCGCTGTCGGGCGAGCGTCCCACCGGGCGGGGCATCGTCTCCATCATCCTGGCCATGATGGGTGTCGCCCTGCTGCTTGGCGGCAGCGGCTTCGACTTCGATCGCGACAAGCTCGTCGGCATCGGGCTTTCGCTCGCATCGGCGGTGCTGTTCGCGCTGGGCAACGTGCTCAACCGCGAGCCGCCGCCGATCCCTCCGCTGGTCGACGTCGCCTGGCAGGTGGGCCTGGGCTGCCTCGTCATGCTGGTGCTCGGCATCGTGTTCGAGCGTCCCGACTACACGGCACTCTCGCCGGTCGGCATCGCGAGCTTCGCCTACATGGTGGTCGTCCCGATGGGCGTGTGCTACCTGGCCTGGTTCGAGACCGTGCGCCGGCTCTCCGCGGTGACCGCTTCGACCGGCATCCTGCTGGTGCCGGCGCTTGCGGTGGTCGCCGCCGCGGCGGTCCTGGGTGAGCCCTTGGGCATCAGGGAAGCCTCGGCCGTCGCGCTGACCCTGGGCGGGGTGGCGCTGGCGCTGCGTCGGGTATGAGGTTTGATTCGATATCCATCATGCCGATGGATGTCTTCCGTTATGCCGGCCTTGATAGCCGTCCATCGGTTGCACTGCCAGCGGCCCATATACTTCCCTTTTTCATCTGTGTGCATGCTGAAGGATGACCGAGGATGTATTGATTTGCGATGGTTCCGCTCGATGGAAGCGGCATTGTCTCCTTCATGGGTCAAGCAAGATCGCCGCCAGGCAGGCACTCCAGCCCGCGCAGGGCTCCTTGTTCGATGACGATGGGGAGTACGAGTGATGAGCCATTTCACCGATGCGCAGCTCGAAGCCATGATGGCGGATCTGGAATCCGATCGTGCCGAGCGCAAGCAGTCGTTCCAGGGCGAGGCGCCGCAGAAGGTTCGCGAGGCGGTTTGCGCCTTTGCCAATGATCTGGCCGGGCATGGCGAGCCGGGTGCGATGCTGATCGGTGTGCGCGATGACGGTACGCCGATGCCAGGCTTTGCCGTCACCGATGAGTTGCTGCGGCAACTGGCCGATATCAAGACCGACGGCAACATCGTGCCACCACCCACGCTGCTGGTGGAGAAACGGCACCTAAGAGGGCATGACGTGGCTGTCATCACGGTCTGGCCCTGCGATACGCCGCCCGCACGCTACAGGGGACGCATCCATGTGCGCTGGGGGCCGCGACGCGGCCTGGCTACGGCGCAGGACGAGCGCATCCTCAACGAGCGTCGCCGACATCGTGACAAGCCGTTCGACATCCAGCCCGTGCCTGCGGCGAATCTGGCGCAGCTTAGCCGGGTGCGTTTCGAGCATGAGTATCTGCCAGCGCTGGTGGCGCCCGATGTCATCGAAGCCAATGACCGCAGCTTCGAGCAGAAGCTTGCCGCCACGAAGATGATCGTGGACGAGGCGGAGCCTGTTCCTACCGTGCTTGGCCTGCTGACACTAGGCAACAAGCCGTCGGACTACGTTCCCGGCGCCTATGGCCAGTTCCTGCGCTTCGGCGGTCCGGACATGGCCTCCGAGATTCTGGACGAAGCCACGATCCAGGGTACGGTGAGCGAGCAGATCCGGCGTACGGAGGAAAAGCTCGCCGCGCACAACCTGCGCAGCGTGCGCTTTGCGGATGTGCCGACCGAGCAGCGGCACGACGCCTATCCGGTCGAGGCTTTGCAGCAGTTGGTACGCAACGCCTATCTGCATCGTAGCTACGAAAACACCAGCGCCCCGGTGCGGGTCTACTGGTTTGCCGACCGCATCGAGATCAGCAACCCGGGTGGCCCTTACGGCAGTGTGACGGTCGAAAATTTCGGACAACCGGGGCTGGCTGATTACCGCAACCCCAATCTCGCCGAGGCCATGCGTGCCCTGGGCTGGGTACAGCGATTTGGTGCCGGCCTTGCCATTGCCCGCAAGGCTCTGGGCGCGCGATTGAGCTTTGATGTGCAACCCACGGTGGTCATCGCCCGTGTCAAAGCGGAGGAGGCCTGATGCGACAACTGCGCGCCTGGCTGGTGGGGCGGGCCACTCGGTGGTGCTGCCCGTCGCGATCGCGCTTGCCCTCGGCTGCACCGACGAACCGTTGCAGTCGTTCACTCCGGGGCGCGATGCTGACTGGCACGATATCGTCGCCGATCTTGCCGGTACGCTACTGGTGGTCGGGGCGCTTCGTCGATGTCGGCCGCCGCCAGCAGTGTGATGGCCGCCGCCCTGGCCGAGCGGGCCACGTCGGCGCCGCCGCCACGCACCAGCGCGGTTGCGATGGCGCCCTCGAACACGATCATGAGCTGCCCGGCGAGGCCCGCCGGGTCCGCCGCGCCGGCTTCGCGCATGGCCTGCTCGAACCAGGCACGTCGCTCGGCCTTGATGTGGGCCGCGACGAGTACAGCCGGATGGTCCTGTTCGGCGCCGAGTTCCGAAACGGCATTGACGAAGGGGCAACCCCGGAAGCGGGATTGCGAGAACCACTGTTCGAGACCCTCGAATGCCCGCAGCACGCGCGTGCGGGGATCGCCCTCGTGGGAGATCAGGGTGTGGGCGCGGCGCTCGAGATAGGCCGCCACCAGCAGGTCCTTGGATGCGAAATGCCGGTACAGGGTGCGCTTGCTGACATGGGCGGCGGCGGCGATCGCATCGACGCCGACCGCCTGGATGCCCTTGCCATAGAACAGGCGCTCGGCGGCTTCGAGAATCCGCTCCCCGACGTCGGCGGGCCGGGCCGCCCGGCTCGTCCGGTTCATGCCGGTGCGGGCACCGGCGGCCGGGGCGGCTGCTTGCCGACGTATGCGAAGACGATCTGCATGACGCCCGCCGCCAGGCCGAGCGATACGCCGATCTGCCAGGCCGCGTCGTAGGAGCCGGCGGCATCGAGGATCAGTCCGCCGCCGAAGGCGCCGGTGGTGCTGCCGATCTGGTGGCTGACGAAGGCGATGCCGCCGAGCATCGCCTGCCAGCGCAGGCCGAAGGCCTCGACCAGCCAGCCGGCGACCAGCGGCCCGACGCCCATCCACAGGAAGCCCATGATGGATGCGAAGACGAGCGTCGAGGTCGGCGTGGGCGGGGCGATGAAGTACATGCCCAGCACCAGCGAGCGGACGAAGTAGATCATGCCGAGCAGGGTGAGCTTGTTCCAGCGCCCGCCGGCCCAGCCGAAGAACAGGCTGCCCAGGATGTTGAAGGCGCCGATCGCGCCGAGCGCCTGCGCGCTGAGCATCGGGTCCATGCCGCAGAGGTCGAGATAGGTCGGCAGGTGGGTGGTGAGGAAGACCAGCTGCATGCCGCAGACGAAATAGGCCATCGCCATCACGACGAAGGACGGGGTGCGCAGCGCGACCTTTGCCGCTGCCTTCGCGCCGAGCTTGTCGGTGGTGGTGGGCGGCGTGGCATCGGGCACGGTATCCACCTTGCCGGCGTACCAGGCGGACGGCAGCATCACCAGGCCGAGCACGACGAAGCCGGCGACCCCGATCCGCCAGTCCCATGCCTGGGCGAGCACCTGGCCCATGGGGGCGGCGACCATGGCGCCCAGGGAGCCCGCGGCCGACACGATGCCGAGCACGGTGCTGCGCACCGCCGCCGAGACCGGCTTGGCCGAGACGGCCATCGTGATCGCGGGGCCGGTGGCGGCCATCGAGGCGCCGATCGCGATGCCCGCGCCGACCAGCACGGCGATGAAGCCCTGCGCGAGCATCAGCATGACCAGGCCGACGAGGTACAGCACCGCGCCGCCGATCATCAGGCGGCGATAGCCGATTCGATCGGCCCAGGCGCCGGCGAAAGGCTGGAACAAGCCCCATGCGAGGTTCTGGATCGCTATCGCGAGCGTGAACTGGCCCACCGAGATGCCGATGTCCTGGGTCAGCGGCGGTATGAAGATGCCCAGGCTCTGGCGCAGCCCCATGGACAGCGTCAGCAGCATCGAGGCGCCGATGAGGATCGGCAGGATGGGGCGCAACGCGCGCAGGTCGTTCATCGAGACTGTCTCTCCGGGGCGCATCGGACCACGCTTGCGGCAATCCGGCGCATGGGTAAACCGATCGGTTTACCTCGGTCGGCATGCTAGCACCGTTCGGGCGGCCGTGCAGGCGGGCGCCGGGATGCTCAGCGAAAGTCGCGCGAGCGTGTGGCGAGCCGGCCGAGCAGGGCGCTGTGGTCGACGATCCGCCGGGCGACCAGATGGCGGACCTGCCCGCTGGCGGCGTCGCATTGCCAGATGCCGTAGACGGTCATGAGGCGGGCGCCGAGCACCGCCGCGCGATAGCGCTCGACGAGATCGGGCCACACGATGATGTTGACCTGGCCGGTGTCGTCCTCGAGGGTCACGAAGACCACGCCCTTCGCGGTTCCGGGGCGTTGCCGGTGGGTGACCAGGCCGCTCGCGCGGGCCGGCCGGCCGTTGCGATATCCGGCCAGCTCGCTTGCGGGGCGCACGCCGAAGCGATCGAGATGGCGGCGCAGCAGGCTGACCGGATGGGCGCCCATCGGGATGCCCAGGGCCTGGTAGTCGGCGATGGTTTCCTCGCCGATGCCGGGCTCGGGCAGCGGGGTGGGCGCTTCGTCGAAGCGGGCCGGCTCGAGCAGGGCCGGCAGCCCGGCGAGGCCGGCGCTCTCCCAGTGGGCCTGGGCCCGGTGGCCGGCGAGCCGGCGCAAGGCATCGGCACGCGCCAGCGCCTGCAGGTCGCGGGTGTCGAGCCGCGCTTCCCGGGCGAGATCCTCGACGCTGTCGAAGGTGCGAAGTCGGCCTCGCGCCTCGAGCAGGCGTTCGATGCCCGCGGCCGACAGGCCGCGCACCCGGTCGAGGCCGAGCCGGACCGCCGGTTGCGGACGCCGGTCGACGCCCTTGTCGATCGATGCGGCGATTCCCCTCGCCATGGTGTCGTCGCGTTCCTCGAGGGTGCTGCCCGCTTCGCTCGCCAGCACGTCGACGCCGCGGACTTCGACGCCGTGCTCGCGCGCATCGCGCACCAGCTGCGCCGGCGCATAGAAGCCCATCGGCTGGCTGTCGA
>JBAYRO010000066.1:0-16966 GCA_041676645.1 Burkholderiaceae bacterium
CGGGCAGGATCACCGGATCGAGCGGCTGCGCGCCCTCGAAGCGCAGCCCCAGGTCGGTGAGCATCGGCCGGGAGAGCCGGGAATGGAGTTCACCCATTCTTGCCTCGACATCCTCTACCCGGTGGATGTAAGTGAAGCTGCCGCGCCCCGCGGCGGCGGCCTTGCGCATGAACCAGCCGTTGGGCGCCGAGCCGATTCCGACCGTGAAGAGGCGCCGCGCACCGAGCTCGTGTTCGACCAGAGCCAGCATGTCGGCTTCGTAGCCGACGGCGCCGTCGGTCATGAAGATGACCTGGCTGACCAGGCCGGGCGTGGTCGCCGCTGCGAGGGCCTGCTCGATCGCGCCGCGCATCTCGGTGCCGCCTTCGGCGCGCAGCTGGCTGATCCATGCCAGGGCCTCGCGACGGCTCGCGGCATCGAACGCCTGCGGCGCCGGATAGAGGCTCTCGTGGCGATCATTGAAGCGGATCAGGTTGAAGCGGTCGCCGGGCTGCAGCTGCGCAATGCCGAAGCGCAGGGCGCTGACGGCCTGCCCGAACGACGCGCCGGCCATCGAGCCCGATGTGTCGATCACGAAGGTGGTTTCGCGGGGAATGCGCGGAGTGCCGGGCTGCGATCCGGCCGGTGGCGCGAGCACCAGCTGGCCGTAGTGAAGCTTGCCGTGCTGCTCGAGGCGGAAGGCGCCGGCCGGGTGCTCGCCGGGCAGCGGCGCCCAGGCGAGCTCGAAGTCCCGGTCGGGAATCGCGCCTTGCGCCAGTTCGATTCGGTAAAGATGCCCGGCCTCGCTGGTGACCCGGATATCGTGGGTCGTCGACGTTGGCGGCGTGACCGGCACACCGGCGTCGATGCGCACCTTTATCGACAGGGCGTCGCGGCCGTCGGGCGCCCCGGTGCCGATGTCGGTGGCGGCGGTATCGGGGCCTTCGAGACGGGTTTCGGAGGCGCGCGCGCCTGTGCCTGCGCCAGCCTCGGGCAGGCGTACTGGCAGCGGACCCGGGCCAAGGACTTCGCCCTCCGGGTCGTAGCGTGGCGCGACCACCGTCGGCAGCCGCAGTCGCCAGGCACCGTCGACCATTGCGATCGCCTGCTGGTACTCGATCCGGATCGCGATTCGCGCACCCGGCGCAATGTTCGCCACCCGCGCGGTGAAGAGGTTGGGGCGCTGCTGCTCGACCAGCGAGGCCTGCCGGCCGGCCGCGGCGGCATCCTTGTATTCGGTGCGCGCGGCCTGCCGTTCACGGATGCGGCCCGCGATGATCCGCTCGCCGATGTGCATCCGCAGGCGGTCTACCGCGCTGTCATCCGGAAGCGGAAACGCATAAACGCCTTCGAGCCATTCCTGCCCCGGATTGTTGAAGGTCTGGAGGACCGTGGTACGCACCACGGGTCCGGTGACCTCGATGTTCACGTCGGTCGCCAGCAGCGGGGCCGCCTCGAGGCCCTGGGTGGTCCGCAACAGCAGCTCCGCGCGGTCGTCCTGTCCGGGTGAGCCGACGCCGCGCAAATGCTCGAGCCCCGGGTCCGGCGCCGGCCGCGCGAGCGCCTGCGTGCCGAAGACCAGGACCAGGACGGACAGCAGCAAGCGGGCGACGAACAATGGGGCGATGGCGGTGTTCCGGGGCATGTCGGCGGTCTCCTGCGGGGGCGGCACCAGGCCGCGGAGAGACCATTGCACGCTCTCGCAGCGTTGCATCGCGGGCGCGAATCGGGCCGCTTTCGGCCCAATTCGGGCAGACCGCCGACAGTGGCGCGGGCGTGACGGGAACGGGGAGGCTTTGGGATACATTGAGGCCATGAGCCGACGCATCGCCATCATCGACGACGAGCCCGCGATCCGGGACAACCTGCGCGATGCGCTGGCCCGCCAGGGTTTCGAGGTCCAGAAGTTCGCCGACCGGAACGAGGCCCAGGCCGTTCTCGCCTCGCGCCTGCCCGACATGGCGATCGTCGACATCGGGCTCGGCGCCGAACCCGAAGGTGGTTTCGAACTGTGCCGCTGGCTGCGCGAGCGCGCGCCGGCGCTGCCGATCGTGCTGCTCTCGGCGCGCGACTCCGAGATCGACATCGTCTCGGGCCTGCGCCTGGGCGCCGACGACTATCTCGCCAAGAGCGTGAGCCTGCCGCACCTGCTGGCCCGTGTCACCGCCCTGTTCCGACGCATCGACGCGCTGGCCCAGCCCCGGGAGGGCTCGGAGCCGCTGCTGCGCGGACCGCTGCGGCTCGATGCGCTGCGTTTCGAGGCCAGCTGGCGCGAGCAGCCGATCGAGCTGACGGTAACCGAGTTCTGGATGCTGCACGCCCTGGTGCGGCAGCCGGGCCACGTGAAGGATCGCGAGGCATTGATGCGCGAAGCCAACCTCGTAGTGGACGTCCAGACCGTGACGTCCTACGTGAAGCGGATCCGGCGCAAGTTCGAGGCGGTCGATCCCGCCTTCGACGCGATCGAGACCGTCTACGGGCTCGGTTACCGCTTCATCGAACCCCCGGCTTCCTAGACACCATGGTCGCCCACCATGACCCGGGCGACCATGGTGTCTAGCGTACCGGCAGCATCAGCAGGATATCGAGTGGCTCCGTGGCGTCCACGAGCGGTGGCGCCAGGTACCACTCGATCGCGGGATCCTCGGTGACCGAATAGCCGCTGCCTGCGATCCAGTGGTCGAGCAGGCGACTGTAGCTCTTGCCGACATCGATGTAGCCGCCGCTGTGCGGCTGGCAGACGTATCGACCGGGACGCGTCCGCAGTTCCCGGAGCTCGCGGCGCGCCAGGTGGGC
Source organism: Burkholderiaceae bacterium (assembly GCA_041676645.1). Taxonomy (GTDB): domain Bacteria; phylum Pseudomonadota; class Gammaproteobacteria; order Burkholderiales; family Burkholderiaceae_E; genus JAMLIN01. The sequence goes on from JBAYRO010000066.1 coordinate 2,776, forward strand.
GGCATCCGTGCCGAGCTCGAGGTCGTCGATGACGATGCAGCAGTCGTAGCGGACCTGCTCCGGTGGCGTGAAGCGCGGATCGTCGTAGACGAGCCCGATGCACGGTCCGGTGGCGCGAAGCCTGACGAAGTCCGGCAATTCATCGATGAAACTGCGCCAGCGCCGTGGCACGAGCTTGAGTGGCCCGAAGAAGCGCCGTCCGATGCAGCGGTGCGCGGTGCGGTCCTGCTCCATCGCGGCATGGCCGAGTCGACCATCGACGGGCAACGGCGGCCAAAGCACGGAGTCCTTGCGAAACTGCAGCGGGGACAGGCCGTAGCGTTCATGAAAGGCCCGGGTGAACGCCGCCTGGCTGGTGTAGCCGACCGCGGTGGCGATCGCGCCGACGGATTCGCGGGTCCACCGCAGGCGCAGCGCTGCACCGTCGAGACGGATGCGGCGCAGGTAGTCGGCCGGCGTCTGGCCCACGCAGCGCACGAAGAGCCGATGGAAATGAAAGATGGACAGGCCGACTTCGGTTGCGATCGCCTCCGTGCTCAGGCTCCCGTCCATGCGGGACTCCATGAGATGAATGGCCCGCAGGATCCTCGCGTCCATCGACCTCGGCTCCTCCGCTTGGCAAGTTCAGCAAAGATTGCCACAGATGGGGAGCAAGTTCAGGCAAAAAGCCTTCGCCTGCGTCGCGACGACCTCCCGGTGCCGGCCGAGAATCGAGGGCAGCCGACATCGGCCGATTCGACACCGGCAGGACGGAGGAGATCCATGGCAGCGGAAAACGGATGCGCCCGGCGCGACACCAGGGTACGAGCGACCTTCGGCAGCGATGAGCTCGCCGTGATCACGCGGGAATTGCGCCGGCGCCGCGCCGCCGTGCTGACGCGGCTGCTGCGACGGGCGTTCGCCGGCATCGTCCCGCAGCCCGGTGTCGCCGGCCGGCTGCGCTCACTCGCACGCGGCCTCGGTGGCGGTAGCGCGCAGCCCTGAGCTCCGGCGAATCGCCTGCCGGGCATCGGCCTATTGCACCTGTTGCGGCAGCGCGAACACGATCAGATGGTCTCCCAGCGTCGTCTCGAGCCGCGCGTGTCCGCCAGCGGCGACGGCCACGTACTGGCGACCTTCGTGCATGTAGGTCATCGGCGAGGCCTGCGGGCTTGCCGGTAGCCGGGCATCCCAGAGCAATTCGCCGGAGCGGGTGTCGAATGCGCGCAGGTAGTTGTCCTGGGCCGATCCGATGAAGGTCAGCCCGCTGCGGGTATTCACCGACCCGCCGATGCTGGCCGTGCCAATGGTGATCTTCAGGCGCGAAGGAATGCCCAGGGGACCGCTGTCGTAACCGGTCCCGATCGGCTGGCTCCACAGCAGCTCGCCGGTACGCAGGTCCGTGGCGGAGAGGTAACCCCAGGGCGGCGAGTTGCATGGTACGCCGAGTGGCGAGAGCCAGATCGGGCGATCGACCCCATAGGGCGAGCCGGCCTGCGGTGCCACCTCCTGGTCCGGGCGAGCGCCGCCGTCGCCGATCGCCTGGTCGGCGACCTGGTCCCGTGGCACCAGTTGCACGCGATTGGCCAGGCGGCTGTTGTTGGTGACGAGGATCTGCTGCTCCGGGTTGACCGAGAGCCCGCCCCAGTTGAGGCCCCCGATGGTGCCGGGATAGAGCAGCATGCCCAGGCCCTGGTCGGTCGGCGGCGTATAGATTCCTTCATAGCGCATCCGGTGGAACTGGATGCGACAGAGCAGCGCATCGACCGGCGTCAGCCCGAAGGCATGCGCGGCGGTCATCATTTCCGGGTCGCGCCCGGGCTTGGTCGCGAAGTTCGGCAGCGCGGTGGATTGAGGCTGGGTCGGCGCAGTCCAGTCGCCGGGCATCGCGCCCTGGGGCGCCGGCTTGCGCTCGACTGGGCGCAGCGGCTCGCCGGTCGCTGCGTCGAGTACGTAGATCGAGCCTGTCTTGGTTCCCACCAGCACCACGCGACGCATCGTGCCGTCGATGTCCATGTCCATCAGGGTCGGCTGGGCGCCCAGGTCGTAGTCCCAGAGATCGTGGTCGACGGTCCGGAAATGCCAGTGCGTTTCGCCGGTCTCGGCGTCGACCGCCACGATGGCGGAAGTGAATTCGTCTTCCTCGGTCGTGCGGTCTCCGCCGAAATGGTCGTTGGTCGAATTACCCGTCGGCAGGTAGACGAGGCCCAGGGATTCGTCGGCCGAGATCAGGCTCCAGACGTTGGGCGTGCCGCGCGGCCAGACCTCGCCCTCGGCGAGCGGTTCCCGCGGCATGTCGATGCGCTTGGCGTCCCACGCCCAGGCGAACTCTCCCGACGCGATGTCGTAGGCCCGGACCACGCCTCCCGGCGCGTCCCGCCGCTGGTTGTCGCTGACCTGCTGGCCGACGATGACGCGATTGCCGACGACGATCGGGCCGGACGTGTTCGATGAAAGCCCGATCGCCTGGTTGCCCATGCCTTCGGCGAGGTCCACGGTGCCGCCGTCGCCAAAGGACGCGCACGGGACGCCCGTGCCGGCATCCAGTGCGATCAGGCGGCTGTCGGCGGTCGCGAGCAGGATGCGGCGAGTGCAATCGTCGCCGGTCGCCGTGTCGCTACCGGCTTCGTGGTACGCGACCGCGCGACAGGCCACGCTGAAAAGAGGCTCCATCGCTTCGGCGGAGACCTCGGGATCGAAGTGCCACTGCTGCTCGCCGGTAGCCGGATCGAGCGCGAAGACCTGGTTGCTGTTCGAGCAGACATAGAGGCTGTCGTCGATCTTCAGCGGCGTGTTCTGGAACGAGTAGTACACACGCTCGTTCGGCGGCATGTCGCCGGTGCGGAACTCCAATGACTTGCTCAGGCGGGCCACGTTCTCGCGCGTGATTTCGGCGGCCTCGGAATAGCGCTGGCCGAGGTTCGATCCGCCATAGGCTGTCCATTCGTCCGGATCGCGTTGCACGGCGGCGCGGCCGACGGCGGGAGGCGCGGCATCGCCGCTCGGCGCGACGGTGTCCTCCGCCGCCGATGCTGGCGATCGCGCGCCGGAGTCCCGCAGTGCGGCGTAGACCGAGATTCCGCCCGCCATCAACAGGATCGGTCCGACGAGCCAGGACATCCTTGCGTGACTGCTGGAGATGCTCCCGGACCTGGCGGGGGATCCCGACCGGGCCGGCATGGCCCCGTGGCCATGGGCGCGCGAGCTTCGACGGTGCAGCGCATGCAGGCCGGTCATCGCAATGAGCAGCCCCAGCAGGACACCCGTGCGACCGGCGAGATCGAATCCCCAGGCCGGCATCCAGCCCTTCGCCGCGATTTCCCAGAGCGACCAGGCCAGCGTGAGGACCACGACCGTCGCGAACACGCCCAGGCCACCAGGGACCCGCCCCCGAAAAACAAGCAGGCAGGCTGCGACGATCGCGATGCCGGCGACGAGGTAGTAGACCGATCCGCCCAGTATGGTGAGCCAGGCGCCGAGTCCGGCCATCGTCATGCCGAGCAGCATCGACAGCGCCGCGACGACCAGCAGGATTCGGTACCAAAGACTGCGCTGGCGATTTTCCGGCGCGAGATGGGTCGGCGAGTCGCTCATGCAAAGGTCTCCGGGTGATGGTCTGGCTGGGGGGAATACTCCGAAGAGCAGTCGACGGTAGCGGTGGAGACTGGGCGGCAAGAGGCGCGCCCAGCCATCCGCAGCCGTTTTCGGCAGAGAGGGTTGCCAGGGTTCCGGTCTGGACGGGCACGATTCCTGCGTTTCCCGGCTCAACGCGCAACGCACGACTCTCGCCGCGTGAACGGATTCGACGGGCCGCCAGCCAGCCAGCATCTGGGAGCCATGGGCCAGGGCCGCAGGCTCCGGCGCGGGGATGCGCTTCATGGGACCCGACGATGCCCTGGCTCAAGATGCTGCATGTCGCCGCGATCATCTGCTGGTGCGGCCTCCTGCTCTACCTGCCGGCCCTGATCGCTCAATCCGGTGGACGAGTCGCGGCCGGCGATGCGCCGACGCCCGCCTGGCACATGTCGCACCGGCTGTTCACGCTGGTGGCGACGCCCGTCGCGCTGCTCGCCATCGGCTCCGGAACCGCCATCATCTTCGTGGAACAGCCGCTGGCCGGATGGCTGGTCCTGAAGCTGGCGGCGGTCACCGCCATGGTCGGCTGCCATGCCCTGGCCGGCCTGCTCATCGTTCGCCTCGAGCACCGGCCCGACGAAGGGGTGGCCCACCACTGCGCGGCCCTCGCCCTGGTTTCGCTGTGCCTGATCCTCGCCGTGGCATGGCTGGTGCTTCGCAAGGCGCCATGAGCGCGGCCAGGTCGCCCGGCCGGCAGGGACTCCTCGTCGCGAGGATCCCGGGCGTCTTCGCACTCCTGGCCGGCTGCTCGGGCCCGCAGTCGATGATCGATCCGGCCGGGCCGGCCGCGCAGGCCGTGGCTGCGCTGTGGTGGTGGATGGCCGGCTTCAGCGCGATCGTGCTGGCGCTGGTCTGCGCCATCTGGCTTTACGCGATGCGGCGCGCGCCGCGCGGGCGCACGCCGCAGCAGGAGCGGCGCATTGCCTCGCGCTGGATCATCGGCGGCGGCATCGTGTTGCCCATGACCAGCATCATCGTGCTGCTGGCCTTCGGCATTCCCATCGGACAACGACTGCTGCCGGGCGATACCGGTCCCGAGCCGCTGCGCATCGAAGCCATCGCCCATCAGTGGTGGTGGGAGATCCGCTATCCGGGCGTGGAGGAATCGTTCGTCAACGAGTTCCGCCTGCCGGTCGATCGCCCGGTGGATGTCCATGCCTCGAGCCGGGACGTGATCCATTCGTTCTGGATCCCCAGTCTCGGCGGCAAGATCGATGCGATACCCGGGCGCATCCACGTCATCCGGCTCGAAGCGACGAAGGCGGGTCGACTGCGGGGAGCTTGCGCGGAATTCTGCGGCCTGGAGCACGCCCGCATGACCCTGGATGTGCACGCGATGCCGACCGACGAGTTCGACCGATGGCTCGGCGAGCGCCAGGGAACCGTGCGCCCATGACGACCGCGCATGTCGAGTCGCCGGATCGCGCCAGCCTCGAGGCCGTCTGGGCGAACCCGCGGGGCTGGCGATGGGCGAGCAGCGTGAACCACAGTGCGCTCGGCCTGCGCTTCATGGTCACCGGGCTCTTCTTCTTCCTGATCGCCGGCGTGCTGGCCATGCTGCTGCGCGCGCAGCTGGCGCGGCCGGAGGCCGAGTTCATGGGGCCCGCCGCCTACAACCAGGCGTTCACGATGCACGGGACGATGATGATGTTCCTGTTCGCCGTGCCGATGCTCGAGGGGCTCGCGGTCTACCTGATCCCGAAGATGCTGGGCGCGCGCGACCTGGCGTTTCCGCGCCTGAGCGCATTCGGCTACTGGTGCTATCTGTTCGGCGGCCTGATCATCACCGCGAGCCTGCTGTTCGACCTCGCCCCCGATACGGGCTGGTTCATGTACACGCCGCTGTCGAGCGACGTGTATTCGCCTGGCGTGAACGCCGATTTCTGGCTGCTGGGCATCACCTTCGCCGAGATCGCGGCGGTCGCCGCCGGTGTCGAGCTGATCGTCTCGATACTGCGGATGCGGGCCCCCGGCATGTCGCTGGACCGGATGCCCCTGTTCGGCTGGTACATCCTCGTGACGGCACTGATGATCGTGATCGGGTTCCCGCCCCTGATCCTCGGCAGCATTCTCCTGGAACTCGAACGCGCGGCGGGGATGCCGTTCTTCGACGTCGCGCGCGGTGGCGACCCGCTGCTGTGGCAGCACCTGTTCTGGCTGTTCGGCCATCCCGAGGTCTACATCATCTTCCTGCCGGCAGCCGGCATCGTCTCGACGGTATTGCCGGTCTTCGCGCGCCGGCCCCTGGTGGGCTACCGCTGGGCGGTGATCGCGGTCGTCACGACCGGATTCATCAGCTTCGGCCTGTGGGTCCACCATATGTTCACGGTCGGCATTCCGCACCTGGCGCTGGCATTCTTCTCGGCCGCCAGCATGCTCATCGCCGTCCCGACGGGGATCCAGTTGTTCGCCTGGCTTGCCACGCTATGGCTGGGCCGGCCCGTACCGCGACTGCCGATGCTCTGGCTGTTCGGCTTCGTCGTGATCTTCGTGGCCGGTGGGCTGACCGGCGTGATGCTGGCGCTGGTGCCCTTCAACTGGCAGGTCCACGACACCCATTTCGTCGTCGCCCACATGCACTACGTGCTGGTCGGCGGCATGCTCTTCCCGCTGATCGCCGGGCTTTACTACTGGATGCCGCATTTCAGCGGGCGGATGCCGTCCGACCGGCTGGGCCGCTGGGGCTTCTGGCTGACGTTCATCGGCTTCAACGGGACTTTCCTGATCATGCACTGGACCGGCCTGCTGGGCATGCCGCGACGGGTCCACACCTACGCGGCCGGCATGGGCTGGGACCTGCCGAACCTGCTGTCCTCGATATTCGGCTTCGTGATGGCGGCGGGCATCGTCGTCGTGCTGATCGATTACCTGCTGCATGCCCGCCGGGGCGAGCGAGCGCCGGCGAACCCCTGGCGGGCCGACACGCTCGAGTGGGCGATGCCGATGCCGCCGCCGCCGTTCAACTTCGCCGTGCTGCCGCAGGTGGAGTCCCGCCACCCGCTGTGGCAGGGCATGCCCGAAGCGTCCGGCGATGCAGGCATGGCGGACGGGCAGCCCACGGCCCTTGCGCGGCGCCTGATGCATGCGCGCCATGGTCGTCGCGAAACGCCGGGGGTCGACCCGGTTTCGGGCCTGGCGCGGGAGATCATCATGCTGCCCGGCAGCTCATGGCTGCCCTTGCTTGCCGCCCTGGGGCTTGCCGGGGTCTGCCTCGGCCTGCTGTCCAAGTCCTGGCTGGTCGCTGTCGCCGCGCTGCTCGCCAGCGTGGGCCTGCTGCTGCGCTGGTCCTGGGAGAACGGCCTTGCCATGGACACGATGGAGGCGGCAAGCCAGGCGGCAGGTCTGCCGCTGCATCCGCGAACCTTCGACGGTCCCGGCCGATGGGGCATGGGTTTCACGCTGCTGGCCGATTCCGCCCTCTATCTTTCGCTGGTCTTCGGCTGGCTTTACCTGTGGACCGCCGCGCCTCACTGGATCGGTCCCGAGCAGCCGCCGTTGTCGCTGGCGGCGCTCGTGGCCATCGGCGTCCTGGTCGCGTTTTCCGCACTTCAACAGGGACGCATCGTGTCGAGCCTGCGCCGCGCCCGCGACATGCCGGGCGACACATCGGGCGATGCGCGCGCGTTGGCGCGACAGGCAGGCATCGTGCTGCTTGCCGGATTGCTGGCGAGCGGCGGACTTCTCGCCGTGCTGGCGACGGCGCCGCTCGAACCGACGCGCAATGCGCATGATGCGGTGATGTTCGTGATGCTGGTCTACCTGCTGTCGCACATGGGCCTGGGCTGCCTGCTGAGCATCCTGCAGGTATTGCGAGTCCGGCGGCGCCTCGTCGGCAGGCACGCGCCCTACGAACTCGCGGTGCTCGCGCCGTGGTGGCGATTCACCGCCGGCGCCGTCTGGATCGGCATCGCGGCGCTCGTGCTGGCGCCGATGGGATTCGAGGGCTTGCGATGATGCGGGTATCGAACGCCGCCCACCTGTTCCTGGGGCTGGCCCTGTGGGCAGTCTGGTTCGTTGCGGCCTATGGCGGATTGTCGCTGGCGTGCATGGCCGCCGCACCGCCCCGCGATGCCGGTGCCTTCACCGGCATCAACCTCGGCCTTGCGGTGCTCACGGTCGGCACGGCCGCATGGCTGGCGATGGCCGGTGTCGCACTGCGTCGGGCGCTCATGAGCCTGCCCGCGGACGCGCCGTCGCGGGAGCGCTTCATTGGCCTGGTATCGAGCTGCCTGTATTTCGTGGCCGCTGTCGCAACCTTGTTCGTCGGACTGCCCGTCCTGGTGCTGCCGCCATGCCCATGAACGATGCCCGCAAGGACGAGGATCGGGAGCCGATCCACAGCCGTGCCGCCTTCTTCGGCCATCCGCTGCATCCGATGCTGGTCCATTTCCCGGTCGCGGCGCTGCTCGGCGTGGTGCTGGTCGACGCCGCATTCCTGCTCGTGGGCGACCCGTTCTGGGCGCGGGCGGGCGTCTGGCTTGCCGGTGTCGGCACCATCGGCGGCTGGTGCGCCGCCGTGCCGGGCATGGTCGACCTGCTGTCGGTGGCCAGGATCCGAGAACTGGTCACCGCATGGTGCCATGCGCTGCTGGCGGTGATGATGTTGTCGCTGGCTTCGCTGAACTGGGTCATGCGACTCCCGGATCACGGGGTCGGCATGCAGCCCTGGCCTTTCTACTTGTCATTGCTGACCGCCGTGATGATTTCGGTCGCCTCCTGGTTGGGAGGCAAGCTGGTCTACCACCAGACGGTCGCCGTCGATACGAGCGACTGACCCGCTTCGCGGCAAGGGGCGCACATGAAGATCGCGATCTACGACACCTATTGCGGGCCGGCTCCCGTACCGCAGGACATCTGGGTCAGCTGGAACCTTGACCCCTGGCTGATCGGAGCGCTGGCGGCAGGCTGGGCGATATGGCGTCATGCCGGACGTCGCGACAGGGCGGGGGCGAGCTGCTCGAGCGCTGCCTGCCTCCTGGCCTTCGTCGCCTTCATCTCCCCGCTCTGCGCGCTGTCGGCGGCCCTGTTCTCCGCCCGGGTCGTTCATCACCTGGTCCTGATCGGCGGCATCGCGCCGCTGCTGGCGATCGCCTTGCCGTGGCGCGGGGGTCCTTCGCTGTCGCTTGCCCTGGTCACGATCCTGCATGCGGTGGTGGTCTGGGCCTGGCATGCGCCGGTTCCCTATGCGTTCGCGCTGTCGTCGGATCCGGCGTACTGGCTCATGCAGGCCACGCTCTTCCTCTCCGCCTGGTTGTTCTGGCGCGAGGTATTCGCGGCCAGGGTGAACACGGGCGCCACCATCGTCGCGCTGCTGGCGACGATCATGCAGATGGGCCTTCTGGGAGCGCTGCTCGTGTTCGCTCCCCAGCCGCTCTTCGTCGCCCATTTCGCAACGACCCTCGCGTTCGGCCTCACCCCGTTGGCCGACCAGCAGCTGGCGGGACTGTTCATGTGGGTGCCCGCCTTCCTTCCCTATGCCGCAGTGGCGATCGTGCAGGTCTCCCGCGTGCTCGTGCCGGGGCCAGCGGAGCCGTCCCAGCCGCTATGATTGGCGCCATGCATCCCCAGTCACGCCTGCCCGCAACCGTCCGCAGCCTTGCCGATGTCGACCTGATCGACGCCGCCGCGCAGCGCTTCGAGCTGCCCTGCGGCGACGGAACCATGGCCTGGCGGTGCTGGGGCGAGGGCGCTCCGGTGGTGCTGCTGCATGGTGGCTCGGGAAGCTGGAACCACTGGGTGCGCAACATCGCGGCGCTGGTCGCCGCCGGCCGCCAGGTGTGGATCCCGGACCTGCCGGGCTCGGGCGAGTCCGCGCTCCCGCCCACGGGCGGCGATGCGGATGCGCTGCCGGAACCGGTGGAGTCCGCGCTGCAGACCCTGCTCGGCGATGCCCCGGTGGACCTGGTGGGCTTTTCGTTCGGCAGCATGGTCGCCACGTTCATTGCCGCGCAATGGCCGCAGCGGGTGCGCCGGCTGGTCTTGTCGGGCGCCCCTGCGCTGGGCATCAATCCCGGATGGAAGCCGGCGCTCAAGCCGTGGCTGCACCTCGAGCCCGGTCCGGAACTCGACCGCACGCACCGCGCCAACCTGGCTGCGCTGATGCTGGCCCAGCCGGAATCGATCGACGACCTCGCGCTTGCCCTGCATGCCGCCAACCTGCCGCGCGACCGCATGAAACTGCGCCGGATCTCGCGCACCGACATCCTGCGGCGCACCTTGCCCGACGTCCGCTGCCCGGTGTTCGGCATCTGGGGCGAGCAGGATGTGCTCTATCGGGGGTTGCAGGACCGCCTGGCACCCGCGCTCGCGATCGCGCCCGACTTCCGCTGGCTGCGACTGGTGCCGCAGGCGGGGCATTGGGTGCAGTTCGAGCGCGCTCGGGCCTTCGACGAAGCGCTCGCCGAGGCGCTGGACGGCTGATCGCCCCGGTCGCCGGTCGGATGTCGCCGCGCCACCGCGCCGCCCGCTACGGTCGTTCCTGTCGCGCGGCCTGCGACTCACGCTTCTTCGCGCCGAAGGGGTAGGCACTGCCGGCCTGGCCGGGGCGCGCGGGGATGCGCAGCGACAGCAGCATCGTGGCGGCGAGCACCACGATCGTGACGCCGAGCGACCAGGCCACCGGGATCTTGTAGATGTCGATCAGCAGCATCTTCGTGCCGATGAGCACCAGCACGATCGCCAGCCCGTAGGACAGCAGGTGGAAGCGCTCGTGCATGCCCGCCAGCAGGAAGTACATCGCCCGCAGGCCGAGGACTGCGAAGACATTCGAGGTCAGTACGATGAAGGGATCACGGGTGATCGCGAAGATCGCCGGGATCGAGTCGACCGCGAACACCACGTCGACGAAACCGATCAGGATGATGACGACCAGCAGCGGCGTCGCCATCCGTACGCCGTCGACCATGGTGAAGAAGCGCTCGCCGTCGTAGTCCGGGGCGATCTTCATGCGCCGCTTCACCCAGCGCAGCGCCGGATTGGCATCGAGGTCCGGCTCCTGGCCGGCGGCCCACCACATCTTGATGCCGGTGAACACGAGGAAGGCGCCGAAGACGTACATGATCCAGTGGAACTGCGAGATCAGCCAGGCGCCCGCCAGGATCATCACCGCCCGCAGAACGACGGCGCCGATGATGCCGATCATCAGCACGCGGCGCTGGAACTCGGCCGGCACCGCGAAATAGGTGAACAGCATCAGGAACACGAAGATGTTGTCGACCGCGAGCGCCTTCTCGACCAGGTAGCCGGTGATGAACTCGAGCGCCTTGGTGTCGGCCAGCTCGCGGACCGCCGGGTCGGTCGAAGTGCCGCCCAGGTACCACCAGAGCCAGCCGACGAAGGCGAAGGAGACCGCGACCCAGACGAGCGACCAGATCGTGGCTTCGCGTATCGAGACGGCCCGCGTGCCGCGACGATTGAGGACCAGGAAATCGACCGCCAGCGCGGCGATGACGAACAGGGTGAACAGTGACCACAGCAGCGGCGTGCCGACGGAGAACATCGGGGAGACCTCTTGACCGGCGTGGCAGGCGCCGGACGACGAGCTTGACGGAGGTCCCTTGCCGGTCTTGCCGATCCCTGCGCGGACGCGCCCGGGATTCGCGGCACCGGGTGACGATCGCTTGCCAGTGCGACCACACCGTAGTGACGATGCCGCGGCGCGTGGCTGTGCCAGCGCCGGCTACTCCCCTGTAAAGGAGCGCAGATTCAAGCAGCAGTCCGCGCGCTGGTCAACTGTTTCCTTCGCACCATTGGGGGAAAATGCGACCATAGGGAAGACCGCGACACTTGCGCCCGACATCCCTGCCTTCCCGACCCATGCCCCTGATCCAGGCGATCACGAAGAACCTGAGCATCGCCATCCCGGCGGCGATGGTTCTGGGCCTGGTCTACGGCCTGGTCCTTCCGGCCGCATGGCTCAAGACCCTGATCATCCCGCTGACCTTCCTGATGGTCTATCCGATGATGGTCGGGCTCAAGCTGTCGCAGCTGCGCGAAGGCGGCAATGCGCGGGTGCAGCTGCTGGCGCAGGGCGTGAATTTCGGGATCATCCCCTTTGTCGCCTTCGGGCTGGGACTCGTGTTCTTTCCGGACCGGCCTTTCGCGGCGGTGGGCCTGTTGCTGGCGGGGCTGCTGCCCACGAGCGGGATGACGATCTCCTGGACCGGCATGGCGGGCGGCAACCTGCCTGCGGCAATCAAGATGACGGTGCTGGGGCTGATCCTCGGTTCCCTCCTGACGCCGTTCTACCTCGAGGCGCTGGCCGGGGCCGAGATTCCGGTCGACCTCGCCTCGGTGTTCGGGCAGATCCTTCTCATCGTCGCGTTGCCGCTGCTTGCGGGCCAGCTCACGCGCGCCTGGCTGATCCGCCGTCACGGGGTGCAGGGTTTCCAGAAGGATCAGGCGCCGAAGTTTCCGCCGTTTTCCACCCTTGGCGTGCTGGGCATCGCCTTTGTCGCCATCGCCTTGCAGGCTCGTGTCCTGGCGTCCGAGCCGGCCATGATCCTGTGGTTCATCCTGCCGCTGCTGGCGCTTTACGCCGTGAACTACGCTCTGGCGGTCGGCCTTGGTCGCGCCTTGCTGCCGCGCGGCGATGCGATTGCGCTCACCTACGGTACGGTCATGCGCAACCTGTCCATCGCGCTGGCGCTGGCCATGAATCTCTTCGGACCCGAAGGCGCCGAAGCCGCGCTGCTGATCGCGCTCGCCTATGTCGTGCAGGTGCAGTCCGCCGCCTGGTCGGTGAGGCTGGCCGATCGCGCCTTCGGCCCGAAATCGTGACTCCGTGGCTCCCCGGGGTTTCCTGGAAAAGGGGGCGGCCCGGACAAGCTGGAAACGCGTTACCCGACTCCAAGCGTCTTCCTCGCGACCGCATAGCCCTCCTCACGGTGCATCCCGATCGCGCGGGCCGAGAAATCATTGTGCAGCGATGCGGTCCGCTGACCGCTCCCGTTGCGCGCGAAGCGGGTGATGCGCGTCGCGGCGCCGTCGCCCATCAACTGGATGTATTCGGGCTGATGCCGGATCCGGGCAGCCTCGGCCGGTTCGAGACGATCGAGGATGCGGTCGATCAGCTTGCGATAGGCGCCGACCTTCTCCCGGTGCCGCAGGTCGCTGCGCACCCGCTCGGAGTAGACGATCTCGTCGCGGCGCAGGAGTACCTCCGTCAGGTTCGAAGGCAGCGGACTGCTGCCCGAGAAGAGATCGACGATGAACACGCGCTTGCCGTCCGGACCGCAGCGCTCGTTGACCAGGTCGAGCGGCGAGTTGCTCACGATGCCGCCGTCCCAATACGCCTTGCCGTCGACAAGCGTCCACGGGAATCCCGGTGGGAGACTTCCGCTCGCGATGATGTGATCCGCGGTGAGCTCGTCGACGTAGCTGTCGAAGATCTCGAACCCGGCGGTTTCGACGTCGACGGCGCTGATCAGCAGGCGTACCGGGCTCGTGCCGAGCGAGGGGAAGTCCACGTACTTCTCCAGCAACTCCCGCAGCGGCGCGGTCTCGTAGAAACTGGTCCAGTTCGCGGGCAGTTCCGGCAGCGTGCCGGGGGCAGGAATCCAGCGCGGCGTGAAGAATCCCGGGACGCCGAACATCAGGATCTGCATCGTCGCTGCGACCCGCTCATCACAGACGAAGGGCAATGGCATCACCGCCACGGAGAGATCGGCCCAGAACGCTTCCAGCGCTTCGGTCGCATGCCGTGGATGGCTTGCGATGATCGCGCCGTTGAAGGCGCCGATCGACACGCCGGCGACGATGTCCGGGAAGATCCGCCCCTCCTCGAGCGCCTTGACGACGCCGCACTCGAATGCACCGAGCGCCCCGCCTCCCTGGAGGATCAGCGCGGTCTGCGGAGGAACCCGCTCGAGAGCGAACGAGGGATCACGCAGCCATTCCCTGACCGTCCCCACGTTCACGCGGTGACGGATCCATCCTTCGACGAGGCGTGTCTCGTCGGCTGGACGACCGATCGAGAACAGGGCACGAGGCACGTCGTCCCGGAGATAGAAGAGTGCGAAGGATCCGGCGTCGAGATCGCCCCGTGCGATCCATTCCCGTCCTTCGTCGGTCGCGCCGACGACGTTGAAGCCGATCTCGCCGATCTCACCGAAGAAATACGAGACATCGTCGTACGGCAGCCGTTGCCCCAGCATGTTCCGGGCGGCAAGACGTCCCTGCTTGACCGCGTTGTCCCAGTGCTCGATATGGCGACGACGCGCGAACACCGGATCGTCGAAGGTCGTCACGTCGCCGGCCGCGAAGACGTCGGGTGCGCTTGTCGCGAGCAGTGAGTCGACGACGATCCGGCCGTTATCCAGCGTGATGCCGCTGCCCTCCAGGAACGACGTGGCCGGTTCGACGCCGATCGCGGCGATGACGAGATCGCACGGCAGGTGTCGTCCGGATACGGTCTCCATTTCGCGTACCCGATCGCGGCCATGGAACGCAGCAACGGTGTCGTCCAGCAGCACGTGAACGTTTCGGCTCGCGGCGTACCGTTCGAAGTAGGCCGAGAGGGACGGCGCCTTCAGGCGAGGGAGAAGGGCCGGGCCCTGCTCGACGACCGTGACGGCGA
>JBAYRO010000067.1:0-16962 GCA_041676645.1 Burkholderiaceae bacterium
CACGCCATTGCGCACCGCGATCACCTCGGCGAGGATCGATACCGCGATCTCGGCCGGCGTGCGGCTGCCGATGTCCAGGCCGACCGGGCCGTGCAGGCGATCGATCTCGTGGGGTTCGAGATCGAACATCGCCATGCGCTCCTTGCGGGCGGCCGTATTGCGGCGCGAGCCGAGCGCGCCGACGTAGAAGGCGTCGGATTTCAGCGCCTCGAGCAGGGCCATGTCGTCGAGCTTGGGGTCGTGCGTGACGGCGACCACGGCGGTATGGGCGTCGGGTTTCATCGCGGCGACGACATCATCGGGCATGCCCGCCGTGAACTCGGTGTCGGCGATGTCCCAGGTGAGGTTGTATTCCTCGCGGGGGTCGCAGCAGATGACCTCGAAGTCCAGGACGAGCGCCATCTGGGCAAGCACCCGGGACAGCTGTCCGGCGCCGATCACGAGCATGCGCCAGCGTGGTCCGAACATGGTGCGCACGAAGCGACCGTCGAACTCGAAGGTCTGCTCGCGTCCGACGCGGTCGAGGGTGATCTCGCCGGTCTCGATGTCGAGGGTGCGGCGCAGCAGCTCATGGCGGCTGGTGCGTTCCAGGAGCTCATCGATCCAGGCGGTGTCCACGACCGGTTCCTGGACGAGGCGCAGGGTGCCGCCGCAAGGCAGGCCGAAGCGCGCCGCTTCTTCCTTGCTGACACCGTAGAGCACGAGGGAGGGCCGGTGGACCCGCTCGCCGGTACGGACCCGCTCGATCAGGTCGTCCTCGACGCAGCCGCCCGAGACCGAACCGGCCACGAGGCCATCGCCGCGTATCGCGAGCAGGGCGCCCGGCGGACGAGGCGCCGAGCCCCAGGTTTCGATGACGGTGACCAGCCATGTGTCATGGCCCGCGGCGCGCCATTGGCGCGCCTGCTTCAGGACTTGTCGATCGAGGCTGTCCATGGGGATTCTCCGGCTTTCGCCATGGCTCGGGCGATGCGCCGATCAGGCGAGGATTGCGTAGGCCAGCACGGCGACGACCGCTGCGCCCACTACCCACCATAGCACCTTGCTCGAACCCTGGCTGCCATTGGCGCCGGGCGCAGCGGCTGCATTCGCGACGGCGGCCTGGCTTGCCGCGGCAGCCTTCTGCGTCGGCTGCGAGGAGCCTGCATCGCCCGCGAGCTTCGCGTCGGTGCCGCCGGGCGCGGCGGGAGGCTCGCCGCTTGCGGTCGCGTCGGTCGATTCGGCGGCGAGCCGGGCTTCGAAGGCGGTGAAGAAATCCTCGGCGATCTTGGCCGCCGCCGCGTCCACGAGCCGCGAGCCGATCTGGGCGATCTTGCCGCCCACCTGCGCTTCGGCAACATAGGCGAGCAGCGTGGCATCGTCCTCGGCGGGCTCGAGCCGTATGTCGGCATTGCCCTTGCCGAACCCGGCCGCACCACCCTGGCCTTCGAAGGCGATCCGGTAGGACCGGGGCGGGACGATGTCCGAGAGCTTCAGCTTGCCCTTGAAGCGCGCATTGACGGGGCCGATGCGAATCTTCATGGCCGCCGCGTATTCGTCCTCGGCGGTCTGTTCGAGCGATTCGCAGCCGGTGATGGAGTCGCGCAGGATCTCGGGGTCGTTCAGGGCCGCCCAGGTCCGCTCGATCGAGGCGGGGATCGTCTTCTGTCCTTCGAGTTTCATGTTCTATCGCTCCTCGGGTCGGCCTCGTGCTGACGGCGACGGGGGTCGGCTGGAAGTGCGGCGGGCCTTGCGCACCGCATCGGGACTCCGGCCCGGGGCCGATGCGAAGGCATGGCCGAGGGCGTGGAGACTATCGAGATTGTGCACCGGCAGGAAACGGTCGACATGCGGGAGGAGGGCGCGCACGCCCGATGCCCGCGGTTCGAAGCCGTCGAAGCGCAGCAAGGGGTTGAGCCAGACGAGTTCATGCGCAAAGCGTGAGAGCAGGGCGGCCTGGCGGCCGAGGTCGCCGCCCTCGTCGCGATCGAGCCCGTCGGTCACGAGAAGCATCGCGGCATTGCCGGTCAGCAGTCGTCGGGCCCATTTCCGATTGAACTCGGCGAGGCTGGTCGCGATCCGGGTGCCGCCGCTCCAGTCGGTGATCAGTTCGGCCGCCGCCTGCATCGCGGTATCGGGATCGCGATGGCGCAGCGTCCGGCTCAGCACCGTGAGCCGGGTGCCGAAGACGAGGGTGCGGATGCGCGGATCGCGACGGGTCAGGCCGTGGGCGAAGTGCAGGAACACCCTGGCGTAGCGTTCCATCGAGCCGCTGATGTCGATCAGGATCACCAGGGGCGGCGGGCGCCGCCGATGCGTCGAGCGCGCGGGCACGACGGTATCGGGGTCGCGGGACATTCGTCGCAGGGTTCGACGCAGGTCCACGCGGCCACGCGACGAAGCGCTGAGGCGTCGCACCCGCACCGGGCTCAGCGGCAGTTCGATCGTGGCCGCCAAGCGCAGCGCTGCCTTGTATTCATCAGCGCTCATGGCTTCGAAGTCGGCCTTGCGCAAGCGCTCGCGGTCGGAATGGCCGAGCAGGGCATCGAAGCGGATCGCCTCGTCGCTGCGGGGCGGCTCCTTGCGCCGCGGCGGGGCGCCAGCCTGCAGCGCTTCCTCGACTCGCCGCGGGCGCTTCGGGATCTCCGGTTCGGGACCACGCCCGCGAATGGTGGGCAGGGCCATCATCATCATGCGTTCGAGCAGTTTCGGATCGCGCCAGAAGGCCTCGAAGGCCGCATCGAAGATCTCCTGCTGCTCATGGCGAGTGAGCAGTGTTGCCATCAGCGCGGCACGGACATCGGCCCGTCGATCGAAGCCGACCGCCTCGAGGGCCTGCGCCGCTCGCAGGGCACGATCGGTACCGACCGGCAGGCCCGCCCGGCGCAGGATCCGCACGAAGTGCGTGATGTTGTCGAGGATCCGGTGCGCCATCGCTCAGGCTCGATCGGCGAGCCGGAGGCATTCCGGCTCCTGGGGCCTCATTGGGGAAGGCTCGGGGAGAGCGCGCGCAGTTCGTCGAGCATGGCCCCGAGGTCGCCGGCGCGCATCCGTTCGACATCCTCCTGGTATTTCAGCAGGACGCCGATGGTGTCGCTCACGGTGTCGGGATCCAGTGCCATCGCGTCGAGGGCGATCAGCGCATTGGTCCAGTCGATCGTCTCGGCCACGCCGGGCAGCTTGAAGAGATCCATCGTGCGGGTGCGCTGCACGAACTCGACGACTTCGCGCGCGAGCCGCTCGTTGGCTCCCGGCGCCCGGAGCCGGACGATCTCGAGCTCGCGGGCCGCGTCGGGATAGTCGACCCAGGCATAGAGGCAGCGGCGCTTGAGGGCGTCGTGGATCTCGCGGGTGCGATTCGACGTGAGGATCACCAGTGGCGGTTCCTGCGCGCGGATCGGGCCGAACTCGGGTATCGATATCTGGTAGTCGGAGAGCACTTCGAGCAGGAAGGCCTCGAAGGGTTCGTCGGCACGGTCGATCTCGTCGATCAGCAGGACCGGTGGCCGCGGCGCGGTAAGCGAGCGCAGCAGGGGCCGTTCGATGAGCATCTCGCGCCGGTAGAGCGTGGCGGCGAAGCCCGGTTCGGCGGCCTTGCCGCTGGCTTCGGCCAGGCGGATCTCGAGCATCTGCCGGGCGACGTTCCATTCGTAGGCGCTCTGCGCGACATCGAGTCCTTCATAGCATTGCAGTCGCAGCAGCTCGGTGTCGAGCACCAGGGCGAGCGCCTTGGCGAGCTCGGTCTTGCCGACGCCGGCCTCGCCTTCCAGGAACAGGGGGCGGTGCAGTCGCGCCGCGAGAAAGACCGCCGTCGCGAGCTCGCGGCCGGCGAGGTAGCCGTGCGCCGCGAGCCGGGTACTTGCGTCGTCGACCGAGCGGATCGGATCGTCTGCTGCCATGGGTCTGGTCGAGATGGGAGGTGGATGGAGCGAAGTCATGAAGAGGGCGCGCACCCGTGCCGGGATGCGCGCCCGCGGAACGGCCAGGGCCTTAGCGTGCGAGCGCGGCGGCCACCGCGCGCTTTGCCATGACCACGATCATCGCCGCCCGATACTCGCTGCTGCCGTGCAGATCGGCATTGATGTCGGTGCTCGGAAGCGTGAGCCCATCGAGCGCGGCTGCCGAGAAGTCCTTCGAGAGCGCCGCCTCGATCTCGGCGCAGCGGTAGGCGCAGGCCTTGGCCCCGGTGACCGCCGCCCGCACGCCGGCGGCGCCCTTCGAGACCATCACCCCGACCAGCGCGAAGCGCGACGCCGGCTGCTTGAACTTGATGTAGGCGGCCTTCTCCGGAATCGGGAAGCTGACCGCCGTGACCAGTTCGCCCGGTTCGAGCGCGGTTTCGTAGAGGCCGAGGAAGAAGTCGTCGGCGGCGATCTCGCGACGATCGGTCTGGATGGTCGCCCCCAGGCCGAGTACCCCGGCGGGGTAGCAGGCTGCCGGATCGGCATTGGCGAGCGAGCCGCCGATGGTGCCCATGTTGCGCACCATCGGGTCGCCGATGCCGCCGGCGAGTTCGGCCAGCGCCGGAATCGCGCGCCGCACATCGTCCGACGCCGCGACGGCGGCGTGCGTGGTCATGGCGCCGATGCGCACCGAGCCGGCGTCGGTGGTGATTCCCGACAGGTCCGGGATCGCGCCGAGATCGATGAGCGTGCTCGCCGAGGCGAGGCGCAGTCGCATCGACTGCACCAGGCTCTGTCCGCCGGCGAGATAGCGGGTGTCCTCGCTTGCGGAGGCGACCGCTTCGGCGCTGCTGCCCGGCTTCGCGTAGTCGAATTCGTACATGTTTCGAATCTCCCTGTTGTCTGCTCAGGCGCGCGCCTGGATTGCCTGCCACACTCGTTCCGCGGTGGCGGGCATCCGGACATCGGTCACCCCGATGGCATCGGTCAGTGCATTGATGAAGGCCGGTGGCGAGCCGATCGCGCCGGCTTCGCCGCAACCCTTGACGCCCAGGGGATTGTGGGTGCAGGGCGTGACCCGGGTGTCGAGGACGATATTGGGCAGGTCAGCCGCCCGGGGCAGCGCGTAGTCGAGCATCGAGCCGGTGAGCAGCTGGCCCGATTCGGGATCGTAGATGCACTGCTCGAGCATCGCCTGCCCCAGGCCTTGTGCGACGCCGCCGTGGACCTGGCCCTCGACGATCATCGGATTGATGATGTTGCCGAAGTCGTCGACCGCCACGAACTGCTCGATGCGGGTGACGCCGGTTTCGGGATCGACCTCGACCTCGCAGACATAGCTGCCGGCAGGATAGGTGAAGTTGGTCGGATCGTAGAAGGCGTTCTCGTTCAGGCCCGGTTCGAGCTTGTCCAGGGGGAAGTTGTGCGGCACGTAGGCCGCCAGCGAAACCTCGCCGAAGGCGAGCTTGCGGTCGGTGCCCGCTACCCGGAATTCCCCGTTGACGAACTCGACGTCGTCGTCGGCCGCCTCGAGGATGTGGGCCGCGATCTTGCGGCCCTTGTCGATCACCTTGTCGACCGCCTTGACGATCGCGGTACCGCCGACGGCCAGCGAGCGGCTGCCGTAGGTGCCCATGCCGAAGGGGACCCGCCCGGTGTCGCCGTGGACGATCTCGACATTGTCGATCGGGATGCCGAGACGGTCGGCGACCACCTGCGCGAAGGTGGTCTCGTGGCCCTGGCCATGGCTGTGCGAGCCAGTGAAGACCGTCACCGTGCCGGTGGGATGGACGCGCACCTCGCCCGCCTCGAACAGGCCGGCGCGGGCGCCGAGCTGGCCCGCGATGTTCGATGGCGCCAGGCCGCAGGCCTCGATGTAGCAGGAGTAGCCAAGGCCGCGCAACTTGCCGCGGCTGGCCGAATCCGCCTTGCGGGCCGGGAAGCCGGCCACGTCGGCGAGCTCCATCGCCCGGTCCAGGGTGGCGCCGTAGTCGCCCGTGTCGTAGGTCAGGCCGACCGGCGTCGCATAGGGGAACTCGGTGATGAAGTTGCGCCGCCGGATCTCGGCCGGATCCATCTTCATGACGCGGGCGCACTGCTCGACGAGCCGCTCGACCACATAGGTCGCTTCCGGGCGGCCGGCGCCCCGGTATGCGTCCACCGGTGCGGTGTTGGTGAACACCGAGCGTACCTCGACATGGATGGCCGGGGTCTTGTACTGGCCCGCGAGCAAGGTGCCGTAGAGGATCGTCGGCACGGCCGAGGAGAATGTCGACAGGTAGGCGCCGAGGTTGGCGGTGGTCCTGACCCGCATGCCCAGGAACTGGCCCTGGTCGTCCATCGCCATCTCGGCGGTGGTGACGTGGTCGCGACCATGGCAGTCGGAAAGGAAGGATTCGCTGCGCTCGGCGGTCCACTTGATCGGTCGGCCCACCCGTTTGCTTGCCCAGACGAGGGCGGTTTCCTCGTTGTAGAGGAAGATCTTGGAGCCGAAGCCGCCACCGACATCCGGGGCGATCACCCGCAGCTTCGATTCCGGGATGCCCAGTACGAAGGCGCACATCAGCAGGCGTTCCACATGCGGGTTCTGGTTCGCGACGTACAGGGTGTAGCTGTCGTCGTGGCGGCTGTACTCGGCATTGGCCGCCCGTGGCTCGATCGCGTTGGGAATGAGCCGGTTGTTGACGAGCTCGAGCCGGGCCACATGGCTCGCACCCTGGAAGGCTGTGTCGACCGCGGCCTCGTCGCCGTGCGACCAGTGGTAGCAGAGGTTGCCGGGAACGTCGTCGTGGACCGCCGCCGTCGCGCTTTCCGCGCCGGCCGTGTCGACCACCGCATCGAGCACCTCGTAATCCACCTCGACGAGCTCGGCGGCATCGCGCGCGCTGGCCTGGTCCTCCGCGACGACCAGCACGACCGGGTCGCCGACGTAGCGCGCCTTGCCGACGGCGAGCACCGGATGCGGCGGCTCGTTCATGGGGCTGCCGTCCTTGCTGTGGATCAGCCAGCCGCAGGGCAGGCCGTTGACGCCACTCGCGGCGAGGTCCTCGCCGGTGAACACCGCGAGCACCCCCGGGCTGGACACGGCGGGCGCGGTATCGATGGATGTGATGCGGGCGTGGGCATGCGGCGAGCGCACGAAGCAGGCCCAGGTCTGCCGCGGCAGCACGATATCGTCGGTATAGCGGCCGGTGCCGGTGAGGAAGCGCTGGTCCTCGCGCCTGACGACGCGCTGCCCGATCGGCGAATTCGACATGTCGGTCATCTCTCGATCCCTCCTTCGCTGGGCGGTTCAGGCGGTGGCGCCGGCGGCATGCTGCACCGCCTTGACGATGTTCTGGTAGCCGGTGCAGCGACAGATGTTGCCGTCCAGGTGTTCGCGGATCTCGGCTTCGCTGGGCTGCGGATTATCGGCAAGCAGCGCGACCGTGGACATCACCATGCCGGGTGTGCAGAAGCCGCACTGCAGGCCGTGGCACTCCCGGAACGCCTCCTGGACCGGATGCAGTTCGTCGCCGCTGGCGAGGCCTTCGATCGTGGTGATCGCGCGGCCGTCGACCTGAAGGGCGAGGATCGAGCAGGACTTGATCGCGCGGCCATCGACATGGACGGTGCAGGCGCCGCACTGGGCGGTGTCGCAACCCTGGTGGGATCCCGTCAGGCCGAGCTTTTCTCGCAATACCTGCAGCAGAAGGGTTCGCGGGTCGATCGTCAGCGTCGACTGCTTGCCGTTGACGGTCAGGGTAACGGTCTTGTCGTCCATGGGGCCTCCTCCGGTTGGGTCTGAAGCGACTGGCGGCATCCGGTTCGGTCGCCGCCGACGCGGGCACCTTGTTCCGGCGGCCTGCGTATGGGCGCCGGATCCGTCCCATTCTTCCAGAAGAACGGGTTCCTGTATCCCTTTGGTACGGTGGCAGCCCCGCGGCTGCTCGGCCACATGGCACGAGACCGGGGAAACACGGCATCGAGACGCTGGATTCGGCGCTAGAATCGCGCCCATGAGCATCAAATCGGATCACTGGATTCGCCGCATGGCCGAGTCGCACCGCATGATCGAGCCCTTCGAGGCCGGCCAGGTGCGCTCGCGGGATGGCGAACGGATCGTTTCCTACGGCACCTCGAGCTATGGCTACGACGTGCGCTGCGCGGATGAATTCCGCATCTTCACGAACATCAACTCGACCATCGTCGACCCGAAGGCCTTCGACGAGAAGAATTTCGTGAGCTTCCAAGGGCCGGTGTGCATCATCCCCCCGAATTCCTTCGCGCTCGCCCGCACCGTCGAGTACTTCCGGATTCCGCGCAACGTCCTGACGATCTGCCTGGGCAAATCCACTTACGCCCGCTGCGGCATCATCGTCAACGTGACCCCGCTGGAGCCCGAATGGGAAGGGCACGTGACCCTCGAGTTCTCGAATTCGACCCCCCTGCCGGCGCGCATCTACGCCGGCGAGGGTTGCGCCCAGATGATCTTCCTCGAATCCGACGAGGTCTGCGGGACTTCGTACGCCGATCGGGCCGGCAAGTACCAGGGGCAGACCGGCGTCACCTTGCCACGAACCTGAGGCGAAGCCGGGGCGGTCGGTCGCCCAGCGCTGCGCAGACCGAGGAGACCCAGCATGGCAGACAGACTGATCATCTTCGACACGACCCTGCGCGATGGCGAGCAGAGTCCCGGCGCATCGATGACGAAGGAAGAGAAGCTGCGGATCGCCAGGCAGCTCGAGAAGCTGCGTGTCGACGTCATCGAAGCGGGCTTCGCGGCCTCGTCCAATGGCGATTTCGAGGCGGTCCGGGCGATCGCCGATGCCGTCCGGGATTCCACCGTCTGCTCGCTGGCCCGGGCCAACGACCGCGACATCTCCCGCTGTGCCGAGGCGCTCGCCAATGCGGAATCCAGGCGGATCCACACCTTCATCGCGACATCGGCGCTCCACATGGAGAAGAAGCTGCAGATGTCGCCCGGGCAGGTGTATGAACAGGCCCGGTTGTCGGTGCGGTTTGCCCGCAAATTCACCGATGATGTCGAGTTTTCGCCGGAAGATGGCAGCCGTTCGGATCCGGATTTTCTTTGCCGCGTGATCGAGGCGGTGATCGACGAAGGCGCCACCACCATCAATATCGCCGACACCGTCGGCTACGGGATTCCGGAGCTCTACGGGGCACTGATCCGCGACCTGCGCGAACGCATCCCCAATTCCGACAAGGCCGTCTGGTCGGTGCATTGCCATAACGATCTGGGTATGGCGGTGGCTAATTCATTGGCAGGTGTGATGGCTGGAGCTCGGCAGGTGGAATGTACGATCAATGGGCTCGGGGAGCGGGCGGGTAATACCGCCCTGGAGGAGATCGTGATGGCGGTGAAGACCCGCCGCGACTACTTCGGGCTCGACGTCGGCATCGACACCACGCAGATCGTGCCGGTCAGCCGCCTCGTCTCCAGCATCACCGGTTTCGTGGTCCAGCCGAACAAGGCGGTGGTGGGGGCGAACGCCTTCGCGCATGCATCCGGAATCCACCAGGACGGGGTACTCAAGCAGCGCGACACCTACGAGATCATGCGTGCCGAGGATGTCGGCTGGGCCGCCAACAAGATCGTCCTCGGCAAGCTCTCGGGTCGCACCGCCTTCAAGCAGCGGCTCCAGGAGCTGGGCATCGAGCTCGAATCCGAGGCCGAGGTCAATGCCGCGTTCCAGCGCTTCAAGGATCTCGCCGATCGCAAGGCGGACATCTTCGACGAGGATATCCATGCTCTCGTGTCGGAGCAGATCACCGGCCAGCGGCCGGACGAGCGCATCGGCCTGATCGCGATGTCGCAGTCCTCGGCGATCGGCGAACAGCCCAGGGCCCATGTGATCCTGTCGATCGACGGCAAGGAGACCGCCGCCGAATCGACCGGCAACGGGCCGGTGGACGCGACCCTCAGGGCCATCGAGTCGATGGCCGGATCGGGCGCCGACATGACGCTGTATTCGGTCAACGCGATCAGCGGGGGCACCGAGGCCCAGGGCGAGGTGACGGTCCGCCTGCAGAAGGCCGGCCGCGTCGTCAACGGTGTCGGGGCCGACCCCGACATCGTCGTCGCGTCGGCGAAGGCCTATGTCAACGCGATCAACCGCCTGCAGTCGCCGGTGGAGCGCCTGAATCCGCAGATCACCACGCCCTGACGGAAGGCGCGGGGAAGGGCGGCGCGGCGCATCGCGCGGCTCGCCAGCACGGTCGGAATGCTGTAATATTCGCCTGCCCTGTACACCACCCGGTGTGCAGGGCAATTTTCATCGGTGCGACGCTTCCAGTCCGGCCGGTCACCGAGCCCGGCAGCAGCGGGACGGCGATCTGTCCGGCTGGCACAGTGGTCGCTCGGTATTCAGGTTTCATGCACGGCCCGGTCACCCAGCCCGGCCGCAAGTCTTTTGGGGAATTCAATGTCCGTTGCAAATATCGACAAGGCGAAGATCGTCGCCGAGTACCGGCGTTCCGATAACGACACCGGCTCGCCGGAGGTGCAGGTGGCGCTGCTCACCGCCCGGATCATCGAGCTCACCGGCCACTTCAAGACCCATGCCAAGGATCATCATTCGAGGCGCGGCCTGCTGAAGATGGTCGGCCGCCGGCGCAAGCTCCTCGACTACCTGAAGTCGAAGGATCTCGAAGCATACAAGGCGCTGATCCAGCGCCTCGGACTGCGCAACTGATGTGTCCCGTACCGGGTCCATGAACATGCATGCAAAGCCCGCAAGCCCAGCTTGCGGGCTTTTTGCTTCGGGCTGACGGGCCGACGACAGAGCGAACCGCGCCGCCGGGCCGACCGCGCGGGCAAACAAGAGGAACGAGAGTGTTCGAAATCGCAAAGAAAACCTTCACATGGGGTACCAACACGGTCACCCTCGAAACCGGCGAGATCGCTCGCCAGGCCACCGGCGCGGTGGTCGTGACCATGGACGATACCGTGGTCCTGGCGACCGTCGTCGCCCGCAAGGAGGCCAAGCCGGGCCAGGACTTCTTCCCGCTGACGGTCGACTACGTCGAGAAGTTCTATGCCGCCGGCCGGATTCCGGGCGGCTTCTTCAAGCGCGAGGGGCGTCCCACCGAGCGCGAGATCCTGGTCTGTCGCCTGACCGACCGGCCGATCCGCCCGTTGTTCCCCGAGGGTTTCTACAACGAGGTGCAGGTCGTCCTGCAGGTACTCTCGAGCAACCCGGAAGTCGACAGCGACATCCCGGCGATGATCGGCGCCTCGGCGGCGCTGGCGATCTCCGGCATTCCGTTCGACGGGCCGATCGGCGCCGCCCGGGTCGGCTACATCGATGGCAGCTACGTGCTCAACCCGCCGACCTCGCGCATGGCCGACAGCCAGCTCGACCTGGTCGTGGCCGGCACCGAGGGCGCCGTGCTGATGGTCGAATCCGAAGCCAACGAGCTTTCCGAGGAGATCATGCTCGGTGGCGTGGTCTATGGCCACGAGCAGATGCAGGTCGTGATCAACGCGATCAACGAACTGGTCGAGGTCGCCGGCAAGCCCGAGTGGGAGTGGGAAGCGCCCAGGACCGACGAAGCCCTGCTGGGCAAGGTGGCCGCGCTGGCCGAAGCCCCGATGCGTGAAGCCTATCGCAGCCGCAACAAGCAGGAGCGTACCGGCAAGATCCGCGAAGTCGAGGCGACCACCCTGGCCAGTCTCGTGGCAGAGGCGCAGGCCGCCGGCGCGCCGGAACCGGACCGCACGACGGTCGGCAACATGCTGTTCGACCTGCAGTCGCGCATCGTCCGGGACCAGGTCCTTGCCGGGGAGCCCCGGATCGACGGACGCGATACCCGTACCGTACGGCCGATCTCGATCCGCACCGGCGTGCTGCCGCGCGCGCACGGCTCGGCGCTCTTCACCCGGGGTGAAACCCAGGCGGTGGTGGTCGCTACCCTGGGTACCTCGCGCGACGAGCAGCTCATCGATGCGATCAACGGCGAGTACCGCGAGCGCTTCATGATGCAGTACAACATGCCGCCTTACGCCACCGGTGAAACGGGCCGCATGGGTTCGCCCAAGCGCCGTGAGGTCGGCCATGGCCGGCTCGCCAAGCGGGCGCTGACGCCCCTGTTGCCCTCCGGCGACGACTTCGGCTATTCCATCCGCCTCGTCTCCGAGATCACCGAATCGAACGGATCCTCCTCGATGGCCTCGGTCTGCGGCGGCTGCCTCGCCCTCATGGACGCCGGCGTGCCGGTCAAGCGCCATGTGGCCGGCATCGCGATGGGTCTGATCAAGGACGAGAACAAGTTCGCCGTCCTGACCGACATCCTTGGCGACGAGGACCATCTCGGCGACATGGACTTCAAGGTGGCCGGTACCGAGGAAGGCGTCACCGCGCTGCAGATGGACATGAAGATCCAGGGGATCACCAAGGAGATCATGCAGGTCGCGCTGTCGCAGGCGCGCGAGGCGCGGGTGCACATCCTCGGCGAGATGACCCGTGCCATCGGCGGCGCCCGCGAAGAGCTCTCCGACTTCGCGCCGCGGATGTACAAGATGAAGATCAACCCGGAACGGATCCGCGACGTGATCGGCAAGGGCGGAGCCACCATCCGCCAGATCACCGAGACGACCGGCACCCAGGTCGACATCCAGGACGACGGCTCGATCACCATCGCCGCGGTCGATGGCAATGCCGCCAAGCGCGCCCAGAAGATGATCGAGGACCTCACCGCCGAAGTCGAGATCGGCCGGATCTACGAGGGTACCGTCCTCAAGATCCTGGACTTCGGCGCCATCGTCCAGGTCATGCCGGGTCGCGACGGCCTGCTCCACGTCTCGCAGATCGCCAACGAGCGGGTCAACCAGGTGTCCGACTATGTGTCGGAAGGCCAGGTGGTCCGCGTCAAGGTGATCGAGGCCGACGACAAGGGCCGGCTGCGCCTGTCGATGAAGGCTGCGGCCGCTGACGATGCCGCTGCGGGCACCCCGGCCGAGTAAGCCGCGCGAACAGTCGTGAAAAAGCCGCCCCGAGAAGGGGCGGCTTTTTTGTGCCGACTGCTGGAAGCGCGGGGCCGACGGCAGAGCCCGGCGTCACCGCGCCTCGTCAGGCGACCAGGGTCCAGGCCTCGTTGGCGATCCGGGCGCGCCCGTCGACGACCAGCTTGTCGAGGTGGGCCCGCAGCGATCGCGCGGCCACGGGGTGCAGTGCGGTCGGGACGTCGTCGTAGACCACGGGCAGCAGCTTGTCGATGGTGGCGCCCGGGCCGACCTTGTCGAGTCCGGCGAGCACCTTGCGCTCGCGACCGAGGCGGTGGGCGATCAGGCCGTCGATCGCCTCGACGGGCGCGCCGAGCACATGTCCGTGGGCGGGCAGGATGTAGTCGACCGGTTCCTCGCGCAATCGCTCGAGCGCCTTCATGTAGGCATGCATGTCGCCATCGGGTGGGCTGATCACCACCGTCGAGCCATTCATGATGTGGTCGCCGGTGAACAGCAGGCGGTCTTCCTCGAGCAGCAGGCAGACATGGTTGGACTGATGCCCCGGGGTGTGCAGCACACGGAGCGTGGAGTCGCCGACCTGGATCCGCTCGCCATCCTCGAGGACATGCTCGGGATCGAAGGGCCAGAGCTCGCGAACCGACTCGGCGGTGGGCCGGCCCATGATCGTGCCCCCGGCGAGCGCCTTCAGCGGCTCGGCGCCGGGGGAATGGTCCGGATGCGAGTGGGTGCAGATGATGTAGCGCAGCTTGTCGCCAACGATCTTCGCGATCCGTTCGACATGGACGGGGTCGTCCGGACCCGGGTCGATGACCGCATAGCCGGCGTTCGCATCGCCAACGATGTAGGTGTTGGTGCCCGGGCCGGTCATGACCCCCGGATTCGGGGCCGTCAGGCGCTGGATGTTGCGCGTGAGCTTGACGGGCAGTTCGTGCTGCCAGTCGAGGCTGTGGAGGATCTGTCCGTCGGGGCAGACCAGTTCGAGCTCACCATAGGGGGATTCATGCTCGGAGAAGCGCTCGATCTCGCCCTTGCGAAGACCGCCGCGTGGCGCCGAGAAGAACAGCGGCGCATCGTCGCCGCACTGCGCGAAGACCTCCTCGACCGAGCGCACCTCGGCAAGGCGGCGCAAGGTCCGGATGGTCGGGAAGATCATCGGGATCCGGCCGGATTCATGGCCATCGAGGGCTTCGCGCGGAGAGATCCAGGTGGGTTCGAACTGTTCGGCTTCATCGGCCACCGGCGACTGGCCATCGGGAACGCGGGCTACCAGGAAGCGGACATCGAATCGCTTCGGTAGGTCGGGATCCGTCACCCAGTGGCAATACCAGTGCATGCTGTCGCCGGCAAGGAGCAGGGATTCGGCCTCGATCTGGTCGAAGAACGCCTCGTCGTCGCGGTCGAGTCGTTCGATCGTGTCCTGGCGGACGAGGCGCCCATCGCTGCCGTAGGCCAGCAGGATTCCGAGCTCCTCGAAAGCCTCGCGGATCGCGGCGATCGAAAAGGCGCGCAGCTGCTCACCCTGGCTTGCGCGAAAGCGGGCCAGCGACTGAGCCCGGGCGGCGCCGTCCGCCGCATCGAGGGCACCGCCGGGGAATACGAACGCTCCCGGCGCGAAGCTCGCCGTCGGTGAGCGCCGCGTCATGAGAATCTCGAAGTCGGCGCCGGCGTCGCGCATCAGCAGGACGGTCGCGGCCGGGCGCGGCGAGACGGGTTCGCGGTAGGGATGGACTCTCTTGCTCTCTCTTGCCATGTCTGTGCAGTATCGGATCAGTCGTTCAGTTCAGTTGTCGCCCTGCAGACGCTCCAGCGCGTCGGCCGGTAGCGCGAATCGGTCGCCGAAGCGGGACGCGAGTTCG
The DNA here is from genome assembly GCA_041676645.1 of Burkholderiaceae bacterium. GTDB lineage: Bacteria > Pseudomonadota > Gammaproteobacteria > Burkholderiales > Burkholderiaceae_E > JAMLIN01. Next base: position 14,706 of record JBAYRO010000067.1, read on the forward strand.
GCGCAGCGTGCAGTGAACGAGGCCTTGCCTCGTCTCGCGATGAAGCCGGAGATGCCTCCGGTGTCGGGAAAGCCGGCGGCGCGGGCGCTGCGATCGAGCTCCGTCGCATCGTCGACCCGCCCGGTCTCGAAGCTGGACAAGGCCTCGACCGCCTGGGCAAAGACTAGCCGATCGGCGCAAACCTCGTCGTCGAGCCCCGGCGTGGGGCGCTCGAACTGCTCGAGGCCCGACCAGAGCAAGGGAGTGGATCCGGCAGGGTGGTCGTAGAAGCCGCCCCCCGCCGTACGTCCCATCCGACCGAAACCATGGGCCATTTTCTCGAGGACGTAGACGGCTGAAGCCGGTACGGTCGGCCAGCCTGCCGGATCCAGATCCTGCCCATGGCCGTGATCGTGACCGCAATCATGCTGATGGCCGTCGTGGTCGTGGTCGTGGTCGTGGTCGTGGTCGTGGTCGTGGTCGTGGTCGTGGTCGTGGTCGTGGCCGTGGCCGTGGCCGTGGCCGTGGCCGTGGCCGTGACTGTGGCCGTCGCCATGCCCGTGCCCATGGGCTTCGCCATGGCCATGGTGATGATCATGACCGTGGTGCCCGTGGTCATGACCTTCCGCCTGATGATGGGCGGCGTCGATGGGCGCCAGCGAGATCTCATCGAGGACCAGCAGCGGACCGCGTTCCATGCCGGCGGATGCCGCAAAGTGCTCGACTCGCGCAGCCGGTACGCCATCGCCGACCAATGCCATGGCTTCGAGCAATCCGGCCGCACGAATTCTCATCGTCGCAAGTTCCGGACAATGGCGATCGCCGCGCTGGCGCTCGGACGACAGGGATTCTTCGGAGCGAGGTCCTCCGGCCGCTTCATCGCCGGGCTGCCAATGTGTCGACAGCCAGTTCCGGGTGTCCTTGTGGGTGGCCAGTTCGATCACGCGCCGCAGCTCGGTGGCCGCGGCTGCATCGCGCTCCTGGCTTGTCCAGGCCGAAGCGACCGCCGCCAGTGTGATGGCGGCACGGCGTCGGCCGGGAAGTGCGGCCATTGCCAGGGCGGTCGCCGCCTGCACTGCGGTGGAATCGGTTTCGGGGGCGAACGAGCGGGCGCCTGCATCCGGATGTCGCGCATGGCCCGCGAGCCAGGCCAATGCCATGGTTTCAGCCGCCGCGGTTGACTCGGCCAGTTCGTCGACCAGGCCGAGGTCCAGGGCCTGGTCGCCGTCGATCGCGTCGGATCGCGCGAGAAACTCGATCGCCGATCGCACGTCCATGCGCTGAAGCAGGCGGCCGACGCCTCCGGCGGCAGGCAGCAAGCCGAGGGACAGCGCCGGCATGCCCAGGCATGCGGTGGGCGACCGGACCATGATCCGGTGGTCGCATGCCAGCGCCACTTCCAGGCTTGCACCGAGTATCGTGCCTTCGATGATGGCAACAATCGGCAGGCTGGAGTCCTCCACGCGCATGAGCTGGCTGACGAGCTCATCGAGCTCGGCATGCAGCTCTTCCGCGGATCGATCTGCGAGGACTGCAGTCGGATCGATGCTCGGCACATCCCTGTCCGCAAGGATGCGGAGCAGGATTCCGTTCTTCTCGTCGGAGGAGGCGCCGACGCTGCCGTCGACGAGCATGCGGACACCGGCACGAAGCGCCGTCAGTGCGCTGGCCGCATCCGCCTCGTGCAAATCGATGGTGATGACGACGGTGCCGTCCGAACGGGTCTGCGAGGAAATCGAATCCATGGTTGCCGGGGTCCACTATGAGCGACCAATCATAAACCGGCAGGAGAATTGCTGCGCCGCGGGGCGCAAGCTCAGACCATGTGGATGCGAACGTCCCGTGCTCGCGAAATGAGTTCGGCGACCCGCTGGTCCTTGACGAGTTCCAGCCCGGAGTTCGCCGCGGTGACGATTCTCTTGTCCATCGGCCGGGCCAGGCCGAAGCCCTGGCCATAGTCCACGCCCAGCCCGATGAGTGCCTTGACGGTGTCGGGCGTCTCCGCCCATTCGGCGATGCTCTCCATCCCGAGTTCATGGGTGAGGTCCACGATCATCCGGGTGATCGCGTAATTGGCCGGATTGCGGTTGATGTCACGAACGAAACTGCCGTCGATCTTGATGAGGTCAGCCGGGATCTCCTTCAGGTAGTTGAAGGAGGTGTAGCCAGCGCCGAAATCGTCGAGCGCGAGCTTTGCCCCGCATCGGCGCAATCGATCGACGAAGCTGCGGGTCGATCCGATATCGTGCAGGGCGACGCTCTCGGTGATCTCGAAGCA
>JBAYRO010000068.1:0-16666 GCA_041676645.1 Burkholderiaceae bacterium
ACGGGCCGGTTCGGAAAGGCGAAGCCGTGATGCGTGTCGGGATAGATCTCGATGGCGGCGTTGATGCCGGTTTCATCGATCACGCCGCGCAGCTTCTCGAGGATCTCGGGCGGCGCATAGGCGTCGGTTTCGGCGCAGGCGAAGTACATCTCGCCCTCGATGTCGCCGGCCGACAGGTACGGCGAATCGTCACGCCCGGTGACGAGCCCGGCGCCGTAGATCGAGGCCGATGCCGCCACCCGGTCCGGATGCGCGCCGGCCGCGCGGAACACGAAGCGCCCGCTCATCGGAACGCCCGAGAAACGCCACCATTCATGGCGGCGAGGGATAGGGCGCAGTGGGTAGGTCGAATTACTGGTTTTAAATACAGTAATTCGCGCGATCTGCTGGTACGCTTTGAACCATGGACATCAAGCGCGCGTACCGATTCCGGTTCTATCCGACGTCCGAGCAGGAACAGATCCTTGCCCGCACCTTCGGATGCGCGCGCTTTGCCTACAACCATATGCTGCGACTGCGCACCGATGCCTGGTCCCAGCGACAGGAACGAGTCGGGTATCACGCGACCTCCGCTGCCCTGACGAAGTTGAAGCGCGATCCCGAGTTCGCCTGGCTCAACGAGGTCAGCAGCGTCCCGGTGCAGCAGGCGCTGCGCCACCTTCAAACTGCGTTCGCCAACTTCTTCGCCAGACGGGCGAAGTACCCGGCCTTCAGGCGCAAGGACGGCCCGCAGTCGGCCGAATACACGACCAGCGCCTTCCGGTGGGATGGCAAGGCCTTGCGGCTGGCGAAGATGGCCGCGCCGCTGGCCGTGCGCTGGTCGCGTACCTTGCCAAAGGAAGCCAGGGTCACAACCGTCACGGTATCGCGAGATACGGCAGGGCGGTATTTTGTCTCGATGCTGTGCGACGACATGGTTGCACCACTGCCGACCGCGGCAGGGCGGGTCGGCATCGACCTCGGCCTGACGCACTTCGCCATCCTCTCGAGCGGCGAGAAGATCGCCGCGCCCAATACGTTCCGCAAGCACGAGGCCAGGCTCGCGAAGTTGCAACGCCGACTGGCGAAAAAGGAGATGGGATCGACTCGCCGTAAGAAGGCGAAGAGGAAAGTGGCTCGGCTGCATGCCAAGGTAACGGACACGCGCAGGGACTTCCTGCACAAGCTTTCGACCCGGCTGGTCAACGAGAACCAGGTGATCGCCGTGGAAAGCCTGTCCGTATCGAACATGCAGAAGAACCGGTGCTTGGCGAAGTCGATCGGCGATGCGAGCTGGTCGGAATTCGTGCGGCAGCTGGAGTACAAGGCGCATTGGTACGGGCGCACGCTCGTGGGCATCGACCGCTGGTATCCATCGAGCAAGCAATGCAGCGATTGCGGACACACTGTTGCCACGATGGCGCTGAAGGTGCGCGAGTGGACCTGCCCGGGGTGCGGCAGCACCCACGACCGCGACGTGAACGCAGCGCGCAATGTTCTGGCCGCGGGGCTCGCGGTGTCAGCCCATGGAGAACCTGTAAGACCTGTCTGCATTTCGGTGTAGATCGGCTCGGTTCTGTGAAGTGGGAATCCCCGTCCTTCAGGGCGAGGAGCAGTCAAGCAGTAGCCGACCATGCTGAGCTTGCCTTGCGGACGGCGTCCTCGGTGTCGCGGTCGACCATGGCGTTGGTGAGCGCCCGGTTGTACTGCCACATGAGGGCGACCCGCTCCGCGTAGGCGGGGTCCTGCATCCGGCGTCCATCCACATCGATCGACCGGGCCGAGCGGTAGTAGAGATTGGGCATCAGGACGTAGTAGCCGACGCTGGCGATGCGCCGGCTCATGTCCGAGAGCTCCTCGCGCAGGCCCAGCGCATCCATGTAGAGGATCACCACCGGATGCGGACCATCGCGCTCGGGGTGGAAGATGTAGGAGTTCATCGCGCCGTCGGGGGTCGGGATGTCGACGCTCATCTCGATCATGACTGTCTCCTCGGTGCGCGCCGCCGGGGTTCGGCGAAGCCGGGCTCAGGATGCCATGCCCGGGCGTCGAGGCAAACGACAACCGTCCGCGCCGCTGGGGATCTGGCCGGATGCGGCGCGAGGCTAGAGCATGATGTCGCGCGGCATGGGGGCCGGTGACGGGGCGGGCATCGTGTCGAGCCCGCGCGAGATCGCATCGCGCATGAAGCCGACGGCGGCGCTCGCGCCCATCATGCTGAAGCGCATGACATGGAAGTGTTCGCTCTCGGTCGGGATGACCAGTCCCATGCGGTTCGCCTTGCGCGCAAGCGCATCGATGTCGGCGAAGGGAGCGATGGCGAAGACATGGTGGCCACTCTCGCTCGCATTGCGACAGATCAGGCTGACGCTGGCCGCGCCATGCTCGCTTGTCACCAGTCCGGGATAGACGGCATCGGGCTCGCAGTTCGTCGAGGTCAGCACCCGGTATTCGCAGTTGCCGTTGAAGGAGCACGCCTGGCCGAAGACCGAGCCGCTTTCGTTCGAGGTGGCGGCGTACACCCCCGATCCGTCGTTCGCGGCCCCGACGCTCCAGTCCAGATAGGTGGGCGGTCCGGCGTGTGCGCCGGCGGCGAAGGCCAGCGCGCCGGCAAGCAGGGCTCCATGCAACTTGCGTTTCATTGCTCGCACCCGGTTTCGTTCTTGCGCCGATTCTGGATCGGCGGGCGGGTGTCGTCTGCCGCATCGATGGCCGTAGCGTGACGTATTGCCCGCCATGAGTGGAAAATCGCGCCTCGGCACATCCGTTCGTGCGGCGCACCACGCTGCAAGACTCCATCAGACCGGAATCGGCCTCACCCGAGCGGTGCTGGCGCAATCTGCAAGGCGTAAGCTCAGGTTCGCTGAAATGTCGCTTCGTCGAACATCCACTGACTGTCGGTCGGCTTGAACCAGCGGCGCATGGGTACACCGGTTACCCGTTTGAACGCGTTGCACAGCGTCGATGCGTCCGCGAAGCCGGCGACGATCGCCGCGTCGTAAAGACTCGTACCCTTGGCTACTTCAGTCAGGGCCACCAGAACGCGTGCATGGCGTATCCAGGCTGCCAGGGTCATTCCGGTTTCCCGCACGAACCGGCGGCTTAGCGTGCGTGGCGACACGCCCGAGCTCGCCGCCGCTTGTGACAGGCTCGGCGCTTGGGAGGGGTCGCGTGACAGCTTGTCGCACAGCGCGCGCAACCGGAGCGTCTGCGGCCACGGTAGGTGAATTCCCTGCAGCGGCAGCAGTCGAAGCTCATCCAGCCACAGCCGGGCGATACGTCGACTGCGAGGTTCGCTGGCTCGCGCGATCGGCACTTCGGACAGTGACTGCGCAAGCGTAGACATCAGTGTGCTCGGCGACACCCGCTCAGGTCGACTGCTACGCTGAGCCATGCGCGTCGGATTGACGAACAGCACGATCAGCCGGCAGCGCCCACGTGCTTCCAGCCGTGCATCGGCCTCGGCGGGAACGAACAAGCCGCCGTCGCGACCGAGCAGCCAGTACCGATTCCCTATGACGATCTGCAAGGCGCCGGACTGGACCAGCACCACGCGTGCGCGAGCGCAACGCGACAGGCTGCGGTGGCTGGCATCGGGCAATTGCAGTGCCATTGCAACTACTGCGGCGTCAACCGATTCGTAGTCTTCGAAGTGCTCGCTCTTGCCGTACATAAGTGACCTATTTGACAAATTGATTGGCCATTCCGACAAATTCTATCGAAACAGTCGCGCCTAGGATCGCAAGAACATCACAGGAGACAACGATGCAATATCGATTCTTGCGTCATCTGGCGCTGACCGTCAGCTTGGTCGGGCTGACAAATTTCTCCGCAGCTGTCCCTGCGCGAGAAGCCCAATCGCTCAAGATCGGCGTACTCGCTGACATGAGCGGTGTCTACTCGGACATCAGTGGCAAAGGTGTCGAAGTCGGGGCACAGCTGGCGATTGAGGATTTCCTGAAGCAGTCGCCAGAGTGGTCGGTCGAGCTGCTGGTGGCCGATCATCAGAACAAGGCTGATATCGCCAGTGCGCGTGCGCGGCAGTGGATCGACGTCGATGGGATCGACATGGTCATGAACGGCGCAAACTCGGCAACGGGCCTTGCCATAGCCAAGGTGGCCGCCGAAAAGCGACGTGTGAACTTCGATGTCGGTGCCGCCACTACGCGGCTTACCAACGAGGAATGCACGGCGTACACCGTGCAGTATGTCTACGACACTTATATGTTGTCGATCGAGACTGCGCGCACTCTGGTGGCCAGCGGAGGCGAGAACTGGTTCTTTCTGACTGCTGACTACGCCTTCGGCCACGCGCTTGAGGCCGATACCGGCAAGGCGGTGATCGATAGCGGCGGCACGGTCAAGGGCTCCGTGCGTCATCCGATTAATACCGCAGATTTCTCGTCCTTCCTGCTGCAGGCTCAAACGTCCGGCGCTTCGGTCATCGGCTTGGCAAACGCTGGCGGTGATGCGATCAATGCGATCAAGAGCGCGCAGGAGTTCGGATTGACACCGAAGCAGACATTGGTTGGTCTCCTTATGTTCGACAACGACGTACATAGCCTGACCTTGCCAGTAGCCCAGGGGATGTACCTGACTACCGCCTGGTACTGGGATCTGAATGATCGTACGCGCGAGTTTGGACAGCGTTTCTTCGAACGGATGGGCCGCATGCCCAACATGGCGCAGGCGGGCGCTTATTCGGCAGTGTCGACTTACCTCGGCGCCGTCAGACAGGCTCAAACCAAGGACGCCGATCAGGTGATGGCAGAGCTCAAGCACACCCGGATCGACGATGTCTTCACCGACAGTGGATTCATTCGGGAGGATGGACGCATGGTTCACGAAGCGTATCTGATGCAGGTCAAGACGCCGGACGAATCACGGCAGCCTTGGGATTACTACAAAGTGATAAAGCGGCTCGATGGTGACAAGGTTGCGCTACCTCTGTCGCAGTCGCGTTGCCCGCTGGTGCGCGAGTAATCATGAGTGCTTGCACGAGCCCCTACCTGAATCCTGCGCTATGCCGGTGGCGGGATCAGGTACGTGAACTGGTCCAGTCTGAACTGGTACCGCTGTCAGCACAGATCGAACTCGAAGGCCGTGTTCCCGAGCAAAGCATCGCGCTGCTGCGCTCAGCCGGTCTGTTTGGCACCCATACACCGACCGAATGGGGCGGCCTTGGCTTGTCGATGCTCGGAAGCTGCCTGGCGATCGAAGAGCTGGCTGCTGCCCATATCGCCTACTACTACACCTGCGGTGTCAATGTGCACATCGGAAGCAAGGCGATCGAGCATGCGGGTAGCGATGACCAGAAGCGGCGCTTCCTCACGCGGCTGGCGAAAGGGGAGATGATCGCGTCCTTGGCGATGACTGAACCGGGTGCGGGTTCGGATGCCGCCAGCATTGCGACTTCGGCTCGACGTAAGAGCGATCACTATGTGCTGAACGGCCGCAAGATCTTCATAACCAATGGCCAGATTGCCGATTGCTTCACCGTGATCGCTCGGACCGATGCCGATGATCGTCGTGGCGGCCTGTCGGCATTCATCGTGGAGCGCGACCGGCCGGGCCTGTCCGTTGGGCCGGCGATGGATATGTTGGCTGGTAACGGATCGTTCCATAACGAGTTGCTGTTTGAGGATTGCGCGATTCCGGTCGGAAATCGGATTGGCCTTGAAGGGCAAGGCTTCGAGCTGGCCTTGCTGTGCCTGGACCACGGCCGGACTCATTGGGCTGCCTGGTGCAGCGGACTTGCCAAGGAGATGCTATCGCTCGCGCAACAGCGCGTGTCGAGCCGCCGCCAGTTCGGCACAGCCCTGGCGGAGAATCAGGCGATGCAATGGAAGCTGGCCGATCTCGCAACGGAGATTCACCGAGGTCAGCTTATGGCCCATGATGCCGCCTGGCGTTTCGACCACGACCCGGATCGTCGTCGCTACTGGGCAGCCATGGCCAAGCTCGCCAACGCGGACATGGTGTTTCGTGTCGCGGATGATGTGCTGCAGTTGTTCGGTGGTTATGGCTACTGTCGCGACTACCCGATAGAGCGCATGTGGCGCGAATCGCGGGTGGTGCGAATCCTGGACGGCACATCCGAGATGATGCGACAGATCGTTGGTCGGGAAGCCGTGCGGCCTACTTCGCCTGAGGGAGCCGTTTGATGATCCGCCCAGGGCTGATGCAGCCTTATCCGTTGAACGTGGCCATGCTGTGCCGGCGGGTCGAGTCGCAGTTTCCGAACAAGATGGTGACGACGCGGCGCCAAGGTCTGGACCGGGCCGTCACTTATCGGCGCCTGATGCAGCGCAGCCGTCAACTGGCCGATACCTTGCGTCGTGCCGGTGTGCGCCAGGGCGATTGCGTTTCCACGCTGATGTGGAACAGCCAGGAGCATCTGGAGGCCTATTTTGCGATCCCGGGGATCGGCGCCGTACTACATACGGTTAATGCCCGACTGCCGGCCGACACGATCAATGCACTACTCGACGATACCCGGCCGGTCGCGATACTGGTTGACGCATCGCTGCTTCCGACATTGCATCAGGTCAAGCGACCCAGATCGCTGAAACTGATCGTGCGCGTGGCGGAAGAGGCTTCAGGCAACGACGATCGCGTGGATGCGGAGGACTATGAGGGACTGATCGCCAGCGGATCTCGTGCGTTTGAATGGCCGGATGTCGACGAGCAGGCGGCTTGCGGTATCTGCCACACATCGGGTACGACAGGGCGTTCGAAGGGAGTGGTATACAGTCATCGATCGGTCGTTCTGCATGCCATGTCGATGCTGTTCGCGGACGGAATCGCGCTGTCCGAGCAGGATGTCTGCCTGACCGTGGTGCCGATGTTCCACGCGGTCGGCTGGGGCTTTCCGTACGGCTGCGCGCTGGCAGGCGCCAGCCAGGCGTTGAGCTGGCGCCAGTCCGACCCGCAGACGCTGGTGGCGCTCATCGAGCATACGCGCGCCACGTTGGCTACTGCCGTCCCGACCGTGTGGATCAACCTGCTGGAGCAGCTTCGCAGCGGCGAAATCGATCCGTCGCGGCTGCGAGGCCTGACGCGGTTGCCGATCGGCGGCGCCACGGTGTCGTCGGACCTGATCGATGGCTACGCACGATTCGGGATCAGAGTGCAGCATTGCTGGGGCATGACCGAGGTGTCACCCCTCGGCTTGGTATCCACGCGACGTTCCTGGCTGTCGGACGACAGCTGGAGCCAGCAGCGATTGACGCCTGGTGTTCCGCTACCGGGCTGCGAGCTTCGTGTCATGACGCCTCAAGGAACGATCGTTCCGGCCGGCGGCGGCGTAGTGGGTGAGCTGCAGATTCGTGGACCGTGGGTAGCCGATGCCTATCTGGACCTCGACGCCGAGGATGGACGAGGAGGCGCTGACAGTTTCGATACGGATTCGGATGGCAGGCGCTGGCTGAAGACCGGCGATATCGCGCAGATCGACTCAGATGGTTATGTGCGTATCGTCGATCGTGCGAAAGATCTGATTAAGTCCGGGGGCGAATGGATTTCCAGCCTGGAGCTTGAATCAGCGCTGGTGCAGCATCCCAGTGTGCGTGAAGCCGCGATCGTGGGTGTCCCCGACCCAGTCTGGCAGGAACGGCCCGTCGCGTTCGTGTCGCTGGTGGAGGATCGCGATGAAGCTCAGCTCGACCTGGCCGGATACCTAGCTTCACGATTGCCTCGCTGGCAGATTCCGGAGCGATTCATTGTTCTGCAGGAGCTGCCGAAGAATAACACCGGCAAGCTCGACAAGGTCCGGCTCCGGGAGCTGACAACCGGGGATGGTCGGCATGACGATTGACTCGCGCATTACGGCGCGTTCGCCTCCAGCCACTTCATCCAGATCCGCTGCGCCGTACGCTGGTAGTCCCGGATGGCGGCGAGCAGTTCCTCGCGTTCCGCGACCGGCGCCAGTTCCGGCGGCAGCATCGGGTCGCGCATGAATCGGGCGATCGCCGCCCGGCCGATCAGCAGTGAATCACGCGCCGCCTGGTCCGGCGGCAGGCGGTGCAGGGCGCGGGCATGCTTCGTCAGGCTCGAGCGCAGGGTCCGGTAGCCGCGCAGCAGCTCGGCGCGATCCCAGAGGCGGCAAGCCTGCGCATGGCGACGCTCGTCGAGGGATTCGATTCCGAAGACGATGGCCTGCGGCGCAAGCCCGAGTTCGAGCAGCGCGTTGCGCACCCCCTCGACACCGCCCGCGAGGTTGTCGGGCCGTACATGCAGGCGCGGCGCAAGGCTGGCGAAGCCGCGCAGCGATATCGCCAGGGTGTGTCGCCGCCAGAGGATCTTCTCGGAGCGCGGCACGCTGGCGTCGTGGATGCCGATCCACTGGTGGTTCCAGGCCCGGGGTCGATCGAAGTGCCGTGACCAGCCTTCGAGCCGTCGCGCCAGGGCCGAGGCGCCAGGTGCGAAGGCGTAGTGGGCACGAGCGGTGCTGCTGATCTTGCCCTGGCGATGCAGGCGAGTGAGCGCGACGCGGATGGTGCCCGGGCGGATGTCGAACAGGCTGCCGGCGCGGCACAGGGCATGCACGGACAAGGAGCCGCCGTGCCCGAGCAGCAGGTTCAGCACGAGATCGGCGGCCGTGATCGGGGCTGTCGCCGCGAGAGCCTCTGCGCCGAGATCCGCTGCGACCTGATTGTTACCGGACATGGACTGTATTGTGTCATCTGGAAACAATTCCTAGACTGCATGAAGATTTGCGACGCATCAACAGGCTGCGGCGGGTGTCGCGGCCAGCCCGGGAGACAGCTCATGGAATCCGTCCTGTTCGAGACCGATGGCCCGGTCTGCATCATCACGATCAACCAGCCGGGCAAGCGCAATGCCGTCGATGGCATTACCGCGGCGGCGCTGCGCGATGCCTTCCGGCGCTTCGAGGCCGACGATGCGCTGCGCGTGGCCATCCTCACCGGTGCCGAGGGCACTTTCTGCGCCGGCGCCGATCTCTCGGCGATCGGCGATCCCGCCCGGGTCCATGAACTCGATCCGCAGGGCGGTGGAACCGGGCCCATGGGTCCGAGCCGGATGGCGCTTGCCAAGCCGCTGATCGCGGCGGTCGAGGGCCATGCGGTGGCGGGCGGGCTGGAGCTCGCCCTGCTTGCCGACATGCGGGTCGCCGCGCAGAACGCGGTCTTCGGGGTGTTCTGTCGGCGCTGGGGCGTACCGCTGATCGACGGCGGCACGGTGCGCCTGCCGCGCATCGTCGGCATGGGTCGCGCGCTCGACATGATCCTCACCGGCCGACCGGTCGATGCCGACGAAGCCCTGCGCATGGGCCTGGCCAACCGGGTGGTGCCGGACGGCCAGGCGCTTGCCGAGGCGCGCGACATCGCCCGCCGGCTCGCCGCCTTTCCGCAGCAATGCATGCTGGCCGACCGGGCATCGGCCTATGCGCAGTGGGATCTCCCCCTGGCCGAGGCCTTGCGCGAGGAAGGGCGACTCGGCGCCCCGATCGTCGCTGCCGAGGGCGCGGCCGGCGCCCAGCGCTTCGTGGCCGGCGCCGGCCGGCATGGCCGGTTCGAACCGTGATGCATTGCGTGCAACATGCCCAGACCTGAGGTGCACATGACCAATACTCGTGATCTCGACGCCATCCACCGCAGCCGGACACTGCCCACCTATCGTGAGCTGATCCGCCGCGGCGCCCGCCAGCACGGCCCGCGCGTTGCCGTGGTCCACGAGGGCCGGTCGATGAGCTTCACCGAAGTCGACGAGCTGGCCAACCGGATCGCGCACGCCCTCATCGCCCAGGGGGCGGGCGGCGCCCGGGTGGCGCTGCTGCTGAACAACGGCCTGCACAGCGTGCCGATGGATTTCGCCTGCGTGAAGGCCGGCATCAACCGGGTGCCGCTCAATTCGCGCCTGTCGCTCGCCGAGCACCGGCGCATGCTCGAGGAGACCGGCTGTCGGGCCCTGGTGTACGGCGCCGGTCTCGCGCAGCTGGCGCGCGAACTGGCCGATGCGATGCCCGGGCTGCGTTGCTTCGGGCTCGGCGTGGGCGAGGAAGACGACCTCCTGGCGATCGCCGCCGGCATGCCGGCCGACGAGCCGGACACGCAGGCGCGGCCCGAGGACGTGGTCCTGACGCTCTTCACTTCGGGCACCACCGGCAGCCTCAAGGCCGCGCGCCATACCCAGGCTTCGTACGCCGGGATCTGCCGCAACATCATGCTCAACCTGATGGACATTCGCTGCGACGATGCGATGCTGCATGCCGCGTCGCTGATCCATGCGAGCGGTACATTCGTGGTGCCGTTCTGGCTGCGTGGTGCGCGAACCGTCATCCTGCCCGGTTTCGAGCCGACCGGCTTCCTGGAAGCCATCGCGCGCGAGCGCATCACGGCGGTCAACATGGTGCCCACCATGCTGCAGATGCTCATCGAGCATCCGGAGTTCCGCAGCACCGACATCTCCAGCCTGCGCCAGGTGATCTACGGCGCGTCGCCCATGCCGCGCCAGGTCATCGAACGCGCGATGCAGGCCTGGGGGCAGCATCGCTTCTGGCAGTATTTCGGCCAGACCGAAGCGCCCCTGTGCCTGACGGTGCTGCGTCCCGAGGACCACGTCGGCGAGCGGCTGGCATCCTGCGGCCAGCCCGCGATCGATGTCGAGATCCGCCTGCTCGATGAGCAGGGTGAGGATGTCCCGCCGGGCGAGCCCGGCGAGATCACGGTGCGGATGCAAGGCAGCGTCTCGGGCTACCACGAAGCGCCCGAACTCACCGGGTCGACCTTCCTTGCCGACGGCTGGGTGCGTACCCGCGACATCGGGCAGTTCGATGCCGATGGATTCCTCTACCTGAAGGATCGCACCTCGGACATGATCATCAGCGGGGGCTACAACGTCTATCCGAGCGAGGTCGAGAATGCCTTGCTCACCCACGAGGCGGTGCGCGAATGCGCGGTCATCGGGATTCCCGATCCGAAATGGGTCGAGGCCGTCGTCGCCGTGGTTGCGCTGCGTCCTGGCGTTACGGCGGATGCGCAGGCGCTGATCGCACGCGTCGCCGAACAGGTCGCCTCCTACAAGAAACCGCGCGAGGTGATCTTCGTCGACGAGATTCCCAAGACGGCGGTCGGCAAGCTCAATCGCAAGGCCTTGCGCGATCGTTTCCGGGATCGGGGCAGGCCCGGAGCCTGAGGCGGGCCGCGGCGCTCCGACGCCGTATCCGGTAGAAGTGAATCAAGGAATCATGGCGGGCAGCCCGGGTAACATGGGCTGATCGAGAGCAGGAATCCCGTTACATGACCAGCAATGCTCCTCCCCGATGGGACCCGCGGTCCGAGGCGGTGCTTCGGGACCAGGTGGCTGCGTTCGACGACATGCGCCGTCGCTGTCCGCTCGCGCAGAGTCGCTACGGCTATTCGTCGCTGTTCCGGCATGCCGATGTGCTGCGGGTCCTGAACGACCACGAGACGTTCAGCAGTGCCGTCTCGCGCTATCCGTCGGTGCCCAACGGCATGGATCCGCCCGAGCACACCGCCTTCCGGGCCCTGATCGAACCGTACTTCGGTCCGACGGAGATGGAAGCGTTCGCGCCGGCATGCCGGCGCATCGCGATCCGGCTCGTCGATGAGCTGGCCGACGACCGCGAGGTGGAGCTGATAGCCGAGTTCGCCCAGCCCTTCGCGCTGGAGATCCAGTGCGCCTGGCTGGGCTGGCCCGACGAGCTGCATGAGCCGCTGCGCCTGTGGACGCGCAAGAATCACCTGGCGACGCTCGCGCGCGACGAGGTGGCGATGGATGAGGTCGCGCGCGAGTTCGACGGCTACATTCGCGAGCTGCTCGCGGCGCGCCGCAGCGCCGGGAACGCCGCGCCCGCGGATGTCACCACCCGGCTGCTACGCGACGAGTCGCTCGGCCGGCCGCTCACCGAAGACGAGATCGTCAGCATCCTGCGCAACTGGACGGTCGGCGAACTCGGCACGATCGCCGCTTCCGTCGGCATCATCGCGGAGTATCTCGCCGCCCATCCCGGGATCCAGCAGCGCTTGCGCGACGACCGCTCGCTGGTGCCGGCGGCGATCGACGAGATCCTGCGCATCCATGCGCCGCTCATCATGAACCGGCGTGTGATGACGAAGCCGGCGACGTTGGCCGGGCACCGCCTGCCCGCGGGCTCGCGGCTCGCGCTGCTCTGGGCATCGGCGAACCGGGACGAGGCGGTCTTCGGCGACCCCGACGAATTCCGGCTCGACCGCGATCCCGCGCTGAACCTGCTCTATGGCGCCGGCATCCACGTCTGCCCGGGCGCGCCGCTCGCCAGGCTGGAGCTCGGCATCGTGATCGACGAACTGCTCGGGCGCACCACGGGCATCGAACTCGTCCCGGACGAGCGGGCGGTGATGGCGTTCTACCCGGCCAGCGGCTTCTCGTCGCTGCCGCTGCGGATCGGCAAGCCGGCGGCAGACTCCTAGCCGACGCCCCGTTCCCGGCCGGCCCAGTAGCCGGCGCGGATCGCCTTCTTGTCGATCTTGCCCAGCGGAGTGAGCGGCAGCGAATCGACGAACTCGATGCGCTTGGGTGCGAGCAGCGGGCCCTTGCGATCGCGGACATGACGGATCAGTTCATCGGCCGCAGCGGCCGCGCCCTCGCGCCGGATCACCAGGGCGAGGACCGTCTCGCCCCACTTGTCGTCGGGCACGCCGACCACGGTCGCCATGCCGACGGCCGGATGGCTGGACAGCGTGTCCTCGATCTCGCGCGGATAGACGTTGAAGCCGCCGCTCACGATCATGTCCTTCTTGCGATCGACGATGTACAGCCGGCCGACCTCGTCGGCGCGCGCGATGTCGCCGGTATGCAGCCAGCCGCCGGCCAGGGTCGCTGCGGTCTGTTCCGGCTGGCGCCAGTACTCGCGCATCACCACCGGTCCGCGCACGCAGATCTCGCCCGGCTCGCCGATCGCCACCGGCTGGCCTTCGTCGTCGAGCAGGCGCACTTCGACCCCCGAGATCGGGAAGCCGCAGGCGGAGAATCGCTCCGGATGCGCCGGGTCGTGGTCGGCCCGCGGCATCATCGCTATCGGATAGCACTCGGTCTGGCCGTAGAGCTGGGAGAACACCGGGCCGATGCGCTCGATGCCTTCGAGCAGGCGCGTGGGCGACATCGCCGATGCGCCATAGAGCAGCAGTTCGAGAGAGCCGAGATCGTGGCGGCCGAGCGCGGGATGATCGAGCAGCCCGTAGATCATGGTCGGCACCATCAGCATGAAGTTGATGCGTTCGGCGGCGACCGTCTCGAGGATGCGTTCCGGATCGAAGCGTGGCAGCAGGTGGATGCTGCCGCCGCGCAGCAGCACCGGCAGGACATTGGTGCCGGTGACATGGCTGATCGGCGCCACTGCGAGATAGCGCGGCGCGTTCGGGATCTCGAAGTCGGCGAGGATGTCGATCGCCATCCGGGTGAGCCCGAGGCTGCTGCGGGCCACGCCCTTGGAACGGCCGGTGGTGCCGCCGGTGTAGTTCAGGGTGGCGAGCCGTTCGGGCGCGCCCCGGTCGACCGGCGATTGCGCGCCGCCCGCGGCGGCCGCCGCGAGCAGGTCGGTGCCATAGTCGGCGGCCCCGAGGCGGAAGATCCGCAGGTTCGGCAGGGCGGCCGCCAGCTCGCCGCCCCGATCACCGAAAGCATCGGCATCGACGACGAGGGCTGTCGACCCGCTGTCCTCGAGCTGGAAGCGCTGCGCCTCGAGCGAGCCGAGCGGATGCAGCCAGGTGATCGCCAGGCCGAGCCCGTGCGCGGCCACGCCGGCGCACCAGGTCTCGGGCCGGTTCGCGGTGAGCAACGCCAGGCGATCGCCCGCCACGAGCCCGGCGTCGTCGAAGACCTTCTGAAACGCGGCGATCATCGCGGTCGTCGCCGCATAGCTGAGCTGCCCGCCATCCCACCGGAATGCGATGCGCTGCGGATGGCGGGCGAGCGCGCGCATCGTCAGCGTGTAGTGCGCGATCGGCTGGGTGCTTGCCTGCATGGGCTGTCTCCTCGTCGGACGCCCCGGCCGGCTGCGATCGCCGGGGGCGCGAGCGCATTGTAGGGGAGCCGGCCCTGTGTGAAGATCCGCCAATGGAACCGGAAACCCGCAACATCACGACCCGGATCGATGCGCCGCCCGGCCGCGTCTACGAGTTCGCCCGGGATCCCTACAACCTGCCCCGCTGGGCGCCATCCTTCTTCCTCGAAGTGGAGCGGGTGGACAACGACTGGGTGGTGCACTCGCCCCTCGGGCGGGCGCTGATCGAATTCGCGCCGCTCAATGAGGAAGGCGTGCTCGACCACAGGCTGCGACTCGACTCGGGCGAGGTCCTGGTCAACCACATGCGGGTCGTGCCCAGCGGCGAGGGCAGCGAGATCGGCTTCGTCCTGAGCCGGCGCGAAGGCATGAGCGATGCGCAGTTCGACGCGGATGCGGCGCTGGTCGCGGCCGACTTTGCGCGCCTCAGGACGATGGTCGAGCAGGGGGTGGCTGACGCGATGCGCGCCCTGCCGCCCGAGGAGCCGGGCGAGAGGCAGGGGAGCGAGCAGGCGGATGGTAGCGGGGACGCCGCGGCCGAAGGCGACCCGGCGCTTCACCGGGACCCCTGAGGATCAGGCGACGGCGACCAGGATGCTGCAGGGTGCGACGCCCAGCAGCGAGGCGCCGGTCGAGCCGCTCCACCAGCGCGCCAGCGTACTCTGCTCCCGGTGGCCGACAACCACGAGGTTGGCGCCCACTTCGCGCGCAACCCGCCCGATCTCCTCGGCCGGCTTGCCGATGCCCAGGCGGGTCTCGACATCCAGCCCGGCTTCGCGCAGGAGATCCGCGCCCTCGGCCAGGGCTTCCTCG
Source organism: Burkholderiaceae bacterium (assembly GCA_041676645.1). Taxonomy (GTDB): domain Bacteria; phylum Pseudomonadota; class Gammaproteobacteria; order Burkholderiales; family Burkholderiaceae_E; genus JAMLIN01. The sequence continues at coordinate 14,819 of JBAYRO010000068.1, forward strand.
ACATCGGTCTGGATGCGGTCGGTCATGACCGAGCCGCCGGCCGACTCGGCGAGCAGGACGCCGAGGTCGGTGGCCAGTACCGCCAGCAGATAGACCTTCGCCCCGCACAGGCGGGCGAGCTCGGCGCCCTGCCTGAGGGCATCGCGGCCGGCTTGCGAGCCGTCGTAGGCCAATACGATCGTTCGATACATGTCGAGTCCTCCGTCGAGGTTTCCGGCACGCGCCCCGGTACCGGCCGGTCCTGCCGCCGGATCGCCGGCGGCAGGATCGGTAGCTAGCTAACTAGTTTCGTGCTAACTTGCTCCGCCACATGGGCAGGTTCGACCGATTATGACCGAACGCAGCGTGTACGAACGATTCGGCATCGGCCTGGGCCAGTTGTCGCGGCTCTGGCGCAAGGAGCTCGACCGGCGGCTGTCACCGCACGGCCTGACCGAGGCCCGCTGGCTGGCCCTGCTGCACCTCTCGCGCATGGCGCAGCCGGTCACCCAGAAGGATCTCGCCATCCGCATCGGGGTACAGGGACCGACCCTGGTCCGCACCCTCGACTGGCTCGAGGCCGAGGGCCTGATCGAGCGCCATCCCATCGCGGATGATCGCCGCGCCAAGGCGCTGCGCCTGACCGATCGGGCGATGCCCAGCCTCGCGCGCATCCAGGCGGTTGCCGAAGACCTGCGCGAGGAGATCTTCGCGGAAGTCGACCATGCCGAGATACTGACCTGCCTCGCGGTCTTCGAGCGCCTGGGCGAGCGGCTCGGCGTGGCTGCGCTGCAGGAGCGCCCCTCATCCCCGACACCGGACGCGCCGCTGCACGATGAGTGAAGCCGCTGCCTCGCGCCCGCGCCGCGCCCGCTTCGTGCCGATGCTTGTGGTGGCGCTGGCAGCGGGCCTGATCGGCGGCTGGTGGCTGTATCGGCAGTTCACCCATGTCTTCGTGGACGACGCCCGCATCGCGGCCGACATGGTGGTGCTGAGCAGCCGGGTCCCCGGCTGGGTGACTTCGATCGGGGTCACCGAGGGCGAGGCCGTCGGCCCGGGCGCGCTGCTGGTGGGCATCGACGAGCGGGACGCGGTACTGCGCCTCGAGGAGCTCGACGCCCGGCTTGCGGGTATCGAAGCGCAGCGCGCCGGCGTGGAAGCGCAGATCCACCTGACCGAGCGCCAGACCACGAGCCGAATCGAAGCGCAGGAGGCGGCGATGCGTGCTTCGCAGGCGAGCCTCACGGCGGCGATCGCGCGCCGCACGCTGGCCGCGCGCGAGAGCGAGCGTGCCGAAGCGCTGGCCCCCAGCGGGGTGCTGACCCGGTCGCGCCTGGACCAGTCGCGCGCGACGCTCGAGGATGCGCGTCAGCAGGCCCGGCAGGCGCAGGCAGAGCTGGAGAACGCGCGTGCCGCGATCGCCCAGGCGCAGGCCGATCGCGAGGAGATCACGGTGCTGGAGCGCCGCTTCGCGACGCTCGATGCGCAGGCGCGCCAGCTGGGCGCCGAGCGCGCCCGCGCCGAGCTCGACCTGGGGGACCATCGGCTCATGATGCCCTTCGATGGCGTCATCGACCGGGTGTTCATCGATGTCGGGGAGTACGTGGCGCCGGGACAGCGCCTGCTCATGGTCCATGATCCGGCGCAGGTCCGCGTCGAGGCCAATGTCCGCGAGACCGACATCCGCCATTTCGCGCCCGGGCTGCCCGTGTCGATCCGGGTCGATGCCCTGCCGGGCGAGCGCTTCGAGGGCCGCGTCACCCAGGTCGGCCATGCGGCGACCAGCGAGTTCGCGCTCCTGCCCAATCCGAATCCGAGCGGCAACTTCACCAAGATCAGCCAGCGCCTGCCGGTGCGCATCGCGATCGA
>JBAYRO010000069.1:0-16597 GCA_041676645.1 Burkholderiaceae bacterium
ATCGAGGAAGCGCCGGCGCCGGGCATGGACCCGAAGCGCCGCGCCGCGATGGGCGATGCGGCGGTGGCAGCGGCCCGCGCGGTCGGCTACGTCGGCGCGGGCACGGTCGAGTTCATCGTCGACACCAGCGGCGAGTTCTTCTTCATGGAGATGAACACCCGGCTGCAGGTCGAGCATCCGGTCACCGAGATGATCACCGGCTTCGACCTCGTCGAGTGGCAGCTGCGGGTGGCCGACGGCGAGCCGCTGCCCGTCACCCAGGACATGTTCGGCATCGACGGCCACGCGATCGAGGCGCGGGTCTATGCCGAGAACCCGCGCAAGCAGTTCCTGCCGTCCACCGGCAGGCTGGCCCACCTGCGCACGCCGGCGGCCGAGGCCTTCGGCGGCCAGGGTACGCCTGCGCTGCTCGCCACCCAGCGCGCCTCCCGCCCGGCGGCGGTGCGCATCGACAGCGGGGTGCGCGAGGGCGATGCCATCAGCCCGCACTACGATCCCATGATCGCCAAGCTGATCGTCTGGGGCAGCGACCGCGCCGAGGCGATCGGCCGGATGCGCCGCGCGCTCGACGCCTTCGAGGTGGTCGGGCCGACCACCAACATCGAGTTCCTCGCACGCCTGATGCGCCACGAGGATTTCGTCGCCGGCCGGCTCGATACCGGACTGATCGGCCGCGATGCCGCCAGCCTCGCCCCCCCGGTGGCGCCGCCATCGCCACGCCTGCTCGCGACCGCGGCGGCCGCGCTCATCGCGGCCGAGGCCGCCGCCGATGCGACGACCGCCGACGCCTGGGTCGATCCCTGGTCGCGACGCGAAGGCTTCCGGATCGCCACCGCCTGGCCGCGGCCGCTGGTCCTGGAGACGGGCGGCGAATCGTATGCGGTCGCCATCGACCAGGCGCGCGACACCACCACGGCACGCATCGGCGACGATGCCTTCCCGCTCGAGGCGCTTCGCTACGATCCCGCCGCGCGGCGGCTTTCCGGCCGGATGGGGGAAACCGCCTTCGCGCTGGGCTGCTTCGTCGACGGCGAGCGCATCCATCTCTTCACCGCCGAGGGGCCGGCGAGCTTTGTCGCCAGCTCGCCGATCGCGCATGCCGGCGACGAGGCGCCCGATGCCGGCCAGCTGACCGCCCCGATGCCGGGCAAGCTGATCGCGCTGATGGTCGCGCCGGGCTCGAAGGTGCGCGCCGGCGAGCCGCTGGCGATCATGGAGGCGATGAAGATGGAGCACACCATTTCGGCGCCGATCGCCGGCGAAGTGAAGCAGGTGTTCTATGCCGTCGGCGACCAGGTTGCCGAGGGCGCCCAGCTGATCGAGCTCACGGGCACGTGACGCAGCGCAACAACGGCCGATGCTCTATCCTTCGGGGATGAAACCACGCATCGCGATTACCGTCCCCTATCCCGACTACGCCCGCCAGTGGCGCGATGAAGTCGCCACCTATCTTCCCGAAGCCGAGATCTTCATCGATGAAGGCGGCACCGCCGTCGCCGACTACGCGATCGGCTGGAAGCCGCCGGCGGACTTCTTCGAACGGGTCACCGGCCTGCGCGCCTTCCTGAGCGCCGCCGCCGGGGTCGACCACCTGCTCGCCCATCCGGGCATGCCCGCCGACCTGCCGATCGCCCGCATCGAGGATGGCGGCATGGCGGTGCAGATGACCGAGTACTGCTGCGCCGAACTGTTTCGCTACGCGCAGCGCCGCGGCCAGTACGAGGAGCAGCAGGCGCAGGGCGTCTGGAAGCAGCGCGGCTACACCCCGCGACGCGACATCACCGTGGGCATGTTCGGCATCGGCGTGCTCGGCCATCGCATCGCCACCGCGATCCGCGGCTTCGGCTATTCGGTGATCGCGGCCGCCGGCTCCAACCGGGTCGAGGACGGCATCGAGGTGCTCGGCCCCGACCGGCGCGACGACTTCTTCGCGCGCGCCCGGGTGCTGATCCTGGTCGCGCCGCTCACCGAGGCGACCCGCGGCATCATCAACCGCGAGACGCTGGGCAGGATGCCGCGCAAGTCCTGGCTGATCAACGTCGCCCGTGGCGGCCTCGTGGTCGAGCCCGATCTCATCGCCGCGATCGACTCGGGCCAGCTGCTGGGCGCGAGCCTCGATGTCTTCGAGACCGAGCCGCTGCCGGCCGGGCATCCGTTCTGGACCCATCCCGGTGTGCGGATCACGCCGCATGTGGCCGCCATTACCCTACCCGACCAGGGTGCCGCGCAACTGGCTGCTAAGATTCGGCGATGGATGGCCGGCGAACCGGTCAGTGGCCAGGTCCGTCGCGACCGCGGCTACTGAGTCACCAGCGCGATCCCGCGCCCGCACCGGCCAAGGGGACGATCGCCATGAAATATCCGAAGCATGTCTACCTGACCGAAGTCGGCCCGCGCGACGGCCTGCAGAACGAGAAGCAGCCGGTCGGGGCGGCCACCAAGATCGAGCTGATCCGCCGTCTCACCGACGCCGGCGTGCGCCAGTTCGAGGCCACCTCGTTCGTCTCGCCGAAATGGGTGCCGCAGATGGCCGACGCCGCCGAGGTGATGGCCGGCATCGGGCGCCCGGCCGGCAGCCGGGTCTCGGTGCTCGCGCCCAACGTGCGCGGCCTCGAGGGCGCGCTCGCCTCCGGCGCCGATGAAGTCGTGATCTTCGGCGCCGCGAGCGAAGCCTTCTCGCACCGGAACATCAATTGCTCGATCGCCGAGAGCATCGAGCGCTTCCGCCCGGTCGCCGAAGGGACGCTGGCCGCGGGCCTGCGCCTGCGCGCGGCGATCTCGGTGGCCTTCGGCTGCCCCTACCAGGGCGAAGTACCGCTGGAGTCGGTGCTCGACGTGGTGCGCCGCATGCGTGACCTCGGCTGCCACGAGATCGGCATTGCCGACACCATCGGCGTGGGTACCGCGGAGCATGTCCACCGGACCTTCGAGGCCGCAACCAAAGAAGTGCCGCTGGCGACACTCTCGGGCCACTTCCACGATACCTACGGCCAGGCGCTGGCCAATACGCTCGCCTGCCTGGAGGTCGGCGTCGACAAGTTCGACAGCTCGATCTCGGGCCTCGGTGGCTGTCCCTACGCCAAGGGCGCGACCGGCAACGTCGCCACCGAGGACCTCGTCTACATGCTCCACGGCATGGGCATCGAGACCGGGCTCGACCTCGACGGCCTGGTCGATGCCGGCCAGTGGATCTCAGACCAGCTCGGGCGCGCCAACGGCTCGCGCGCCGGCCGGGCGCTGCTCGCTCGGCGCACCGCTGCCGCCGAAGCCGCCGCCTGAGGCGTTCCATGGCGGTACCCTCGCCCTGCGTCTCGGTGTGCCGGATGACGCCCGACCGACGCTGGTGCGAGGGCTGCCAGCGCACCCTCGAGGAAATCGCCGGCTGGGCGACCCTGTCCGATCTCGATCGCCGCCGGGTATGGAAGCAGCTGCCGGCGCGACGCGCCGAGCAGGATGCCCGTGCAGCCACCCTCTTTACCGACGACGATGCCCCAGCGTGAAATCCCGTTGCCGGCGCCCGTGACCGGCCTGTCGTACAAGCGCCCGGCCGCGGCGATCGCGGTCGTGCTCACCCTCGCGGTCTTCGGCTACGGCAGCCGGCTGATGGCGGCCGACGTCGCCCTGCCGGCACTGCTGCTGCTGTTGCTGATCGGCGGCGCGGTGGCGATGGCCATGACCTGCTGGTTCATCGTGTTCGGCACCACCACCGTCGATGCCGAAGGCATCCGGCAGGCCGGCATCACCCCGCGCTCATGGCGCTGGGACGACATCGAGCGGGTCGAGCTGGTGCGCATGCCCTGGTCCACCCGCCTGATGCTGGCTCCGGCGCAAGGACCGGTGCGGGTGGTGCATGCCGGCACGCCGGCGCTCGACGACGCCTTTCGCATCATCGCCGAGATGTACTCCCGGAGCCGGAGTTGAGCGAAACCGACCCGCTGCCGCCGGGCGTGCGCTTCATCGAGCGCGACTGGCTCTCGGCCAACCATGTCCTGCTGGTCGACGATGAATCGACCACCATGGTCGACACCGGCTTCGTCAAGCATGCCCCGATGACGCTCGCGCTCATCGAAGCGGCGCTGGCCGACGATCCCCCGCCGGCGCGACGCATCGGCCGGATCATCAATACGCACCTGCATTCGGACCACTGCGGCGGCAATGCGGCGGTCCGCGAGCGCCACGGCAGCCGGATCACGGTGCCGGCGGCGAGCTTCGCCGCGGCGCGCGACTGGGACGCCAACGCCCTCACCTATCGCTACACCGGCCAGCCCTGCCCGCGCTTTCCGGTCGACGATGCGCTCGCGCCGGGCGAAGCCTTCCAGGCCGGGGGCCTGCGCTGGGTAGCGCATGCCGCGCCCGGGCACGACCCGGAATCGCTGGTGCTGTTCGCCCCCGAGGCGGGGCTGCTGATCTCCGCCGACGCCCTCTGGGCCAGCGGCTTCGGCATCCTCTTTCCCGAACTGCAGGGCGAATCGGGCTTCACCGAACAGCGCGCCGTACTCGGGCTGATCGAATCGCTGGCGCCGCGCCGGGTCCTGCCCGGCCACGGTCCGATGTTCGACGACGTGGCTGCGGCGATCGCCCGTGCGCGCAAGCGCCTCGAGTCGATGGCCGCGGACCCCGAGCGCCACGCCCGCCACGCCATGAAGGTGATGATCAAGTTCCGGCTGCTCTACACCGAAAGCGAGACCATCGCCGGGATGCGGGCCGAGCTCGCCGAGGCCGGCTTTCTTGCCGACGTGGCGCACTGGATCGGCATGGATCCCGGCGCGGCGATCGACTGGGCCATCGACTCCCTCGTCGAGGGCGGCCAGGCGGTGCGCGAAGGCGAGCGGATCGCGAATCGCGGCTGAAGCGAAGCGATCAGATCGCGTAAAGCGCGGATGCGCATCCGCATGCGCCATGGAGCGACAAGTCCGCAATTCAATCAAGCTTATCCTAGGTTACTAATTTTCGATAACCTTGGGTAACATCCATTGAATGGACCCTCGACTCAATCCCTATGCCCCCGGCGCCGGCACGCCACCTCCCGAGCTGGCAGGACGCGAGGGCGTGATAGAGAAAGCTTCGATCGCCCTCGATCGAATCCGCAACGGCCTGGCCGCCCGTAGCCTGATGCTGGTTGGGCTGCGGGGCGTCGGCAAGACCGTGCTGCTCAACCGCCTGCACAACGATGCCGAGGCCTCCGGTTTTGCCACCGTGATGATCGAAGCGCCCGAACGGAAATCCCTGCCTGCATTGCTCGCTCCCGCGTTACGCGTGACGGTGCTGAAGCTCGACCGAATGGCCAAGGGTAGTGCCCTGGCGCATCGGGCATTGCGTGGCATCGGTGGCTTCGTGCAGGCCATGAAACTCAAGTACCACGACATAGAGTTCGGCATCGATCTCGGTGTGGAACCGGGCCTGGCAGACACCGGCGACCTGGACGCCGATCTCATCGCCCTGCTGCGCACGGTGGGCGAGGCCGCACGCGAACGCAGCACCGCGGTCGCACTGTTCATCGATGAACTGCAATACGTCGAAGAGTCACAACTGGCCGCCCTCATCAGCGCACTGCACCGTTGTTCCCAACTGCAACTGCCGATCACCCTCATCGGTGCCGGCTTGCCGCAACTGATAGGGCAGACGGGAAAGGCGAAATCCTATGCGGAACGACTGTTCGAGTTTGCGACCATTGGCCGCCTGTCGGACGCCGAGGCCCGCAGGGCTCTCATTGAACCCGCCAACCGCGCCGGGGCTGCCTTCGACGACGATGCGCTGCGCGAGATCCTGGCGCAAACCCGAGGCTATCCCTACTTCCTTCAGGAATGGGGTAAGCACAGCTGGAATTGCGCCGACCAATCTCCCATCCGGGCGTCGGATGTGACCAACTGCGCCACGGTCCGGGCCATCGCCGAACTGGACCAAAGCTTTTTCCGCGTACGACTCGACCGACTCACTCCAGCCGAGCGCCGCTATGTACGCGCCATGGCCGAACTCGGGCCCGGCCCCCATCGCTCCGGTGACATCGCCAACATGCTGGGCAAGGAAGTGCGCACCGTGGCGCCGATTCGCAGCAAGCTCATCGACAAAGGCATGATCTACAGCCCCGCGCATGGCGACACGGCTTTCACCGTACCTCTATTCGACGAGTTCATGAAGCGGATCATGCCCGGCATGGAAACCTGATTTCCAGAAGAGGTAGCGGCGGTCGCCGTGGGCACATGGCGGATCGTACGACCCCCTCATCCAGCCACCGGTTGCTGATCCTTCGTCTCGGCCAGCTCGATGCCGGCGCGCGCCGCCCACGGCTCGCCTATCACTACTGCGTCGAGGACACCGGGGACGGACGACCCGGCTGAAGCCCAGCGAACCGAATGAGCGCGAGCGTCCCCGCGGGAACGACCGGATTCAGTTCCGGATCGCGGCACGCGGGTCGTCGACGGCGTCGGGGTTGGCCAGCGCGCCGAGATCACCCGGCTCCTCGCCTGCGCAGACGGCCCGAATGACTCGACGCACGATCTTCATGTTGCGCGTGCGTGGAACATCCGGAACGAAAACGATCCGGCTCGGGCGGAACGGCGCACCGAGGCCTTGCACGATCGCATCCTCGAGCCGCTCGTGCACGGCCGGGCTACGGTCCTGGGACGGCTTGAGCACGCACGCGATCACGAGCGCGGCTCCCTTGACTGGATCAGGTACGGCAACGGCCGCCGCCTCGGCGAGCAGCCCCGTCGCCAGCAGCAGCGCCTCGATCTCCGCCGGCCCGGTTCGTTTGCCGGCGATCTTCATGGTGTCGTCCGATCGACCGTGGATGTACCACTGACCATGGATGTCCCGACTCGCCAGGTCGCCGGGATGCCAGACGCCAGGCCAGGTGCTCCAGTAGGTCTGGATCCTCGTCGCCGCGGCGAACGAGTTCCGCGCGCATGAACCGCGTCGCGTTGGAGGCGGCCACCATGGCGGGATCGGGCTCCCAGGCATAGGGACCGGGATCATCGACGGGTTCCGGACCGATGCTCGACATGTATCGCCCTCGTCGGGATCAGTGCGCGAGCATCGCGCGGATCGCCGCCTCGATGCGCGCCTGGCCGGGCAGCACCTCACGCTCGAGCGGCGGCGCGAAGGGCACCGGGACGCCGGGGTTGCCGAGCCGGCGCGGCGCCACCTTCAGCGCATCGAAGGCGCGCTCGGTGACGGCGGCGATCACCTCGGCCTGGATGCCGAAGCCCTGGTAGGCCTCGTCGACCACCAGCAGGCGCCCCGTCTTGCGCACCGAAGCGACGATCGTGTCGACGTCGAAGGGCACCAGGGTGAGCGGGTCGACGACCTCGACCGACACGCCCTCGGCGGCCAGCGCGCGGGCCACCGCCAGCGCATGGTGCACCATGGTGAGGGTGGCCACCACCGTGATCTGCTCGCCCTCGCGCCGGACGCAGGCCTTGCCGAACTCGCCGACGTGCTCCGGGTCGCGGAAGGCGTCGGCCACCGGCCAGCGGCTGCGATAGAGCTGCTTGTGCTCGAAGAAGAGCACCGGGTTGTCGTCGCGGATCGCGGCCTTCATCAGCGCCTTCGCATCCATCGAGGTCGACGGCAGCGCCACCTTGATGCCGGGCACATGGGCGAACCATGAATAGAGCGACTGCGAATGCTGCGAGCCGGCGCCTTGCCCGCCGCCGCAAGGCAGGCGGATGACCAGCGGCACCTTGACCTGGCCGCCGGTGAGATAGCGCAGCATGGCCGCCTGGTGCGTCAGCTGGTCGATCGCCACCGACATGAAGTCGCCGAACTGGAGCTCGACGATGGGCCGCATCCCGCCCATCGCCGCGCCGACCGCGGCGCCGACCACCGCGACCTCGGCGCAGGGTGCATCCCGGATCCGCTCGCGGCCGAACTCGGCGGCGAGACCTGTCGTGACCCCGAACGGCGAGGCGAGCGCGATGTCCTCGCCCATCTGGAAAACGAGCGGGTCGCGGCGCATCTCCTCGCGCATGGCTTCGTTGATGGCGCCGCGAAAGCTCGGCCAGTCCCTTTCCTCGGGCTTGACCGGGCCACCGGGGCGAAACAGCCGGGTGTCGAACATGGGGTTCTCCGTCAGGATGGTTCAGGCCCAGAGATCTTCGAAGGCTTCGCTCGGCTCCGGCCAGGGCTGTGCGCGGGCGAAGTCGACGGCGGCCGCGACTTCGGCGTCGACCTCGGCCTGCATGCGATCGAACTCGCTCGCCGGGAGCACGCCGTCGTCGCGCAGGCGCCCACCGTAGAGCCGGATCGGGCAACGGGCCCAGGCGGCCTCGAGCTCGCCCGCGGGACGATAGCCCTGGGTGTCATGGATGAGGTGGCCGGTCAGGCGCTCGCAGCGCGCCTCGATGAAGCTGGCGCCGTCGCCGGCACGGGCGCGAGCCACTGCCTCCCAGATGGCCGCCAGCACGGCCTCGGGGTCGGTGCCGTCGACCCGCACACCGGGCAGACCGTAGCCGGCCGCGCGGGCGGCGATCGACTGTCCCTTGATCGCGTCGGTGTCGCGCTGGGTGATGCAGTAGCCGTTGTTCTCGCAAAGCAGGATGAGCGGCAGCGACCACATCGCCGCGAGCGCCGCAGCCTCGTGCACGGCGCCTTCGTTGCTGGCGCCGTCGCCGAAGAAGGCAAGGCTGGCGCGGTCGGTGCCGCGCATCTTCTGGGCAAGCGCTATGCCGCCGGCGACCGGCACCTGGGCGGGAACGATCCCGCCCATGCCGATGACGCCGCGGCTGAAGTCGGTGACGTGGTAGGACTTGCCCTTGTTGTACCCGGTGCGGCGGCAGTACAGCTCGGCGAGGATGCGCCGGGGATCGAGCCCGCGCGCCACCTGGGCGGCCTGGCCGCGGTGGGTGGTGAACACGAAGTCGCCCGCCTCCAGCGCGGCGCAGGCCCCCGCCGCGATCGCCTCCTGCCCGGTCGACAGCGACGGGGGTATGCCGCCGATCTCCTCGGCCAGGTAGGCATCGCCCCAGGCCTTCTCGACGGCCCGGATCAGCAGCATGGTTCGCATCAGGTCCCGTCGCTCGGCGGCGGGCACGGGGCTAGAGGTATGGCTCATGTCCTGGGATCTCCTGGGAGATTACGATTCCGGCGTTGTTGAACACGCCTTCGCGCAGGAAGCGCTTCGCGGTCTCGGCGCCGATGCCCTTGGCGCCGCCGGTGATCACCGCGACCTGATCCGACGGCTTCATGAAGTCTCCCTGCCCTCGGGCAGCGCCAGGCGGCGCGCATACTGCGCGGGAGCGTCCTCAGGGCGCTTGTAGATGTGGAGGGTGCAGGCGCCGTCCGCACGAGCCGGCCGCTCGAACACCCATTGGGCGCGGCCGAACCAGCGCAAGGTCGCGCTGCCGTTCCAGATTGCACAGTGCGTGCAGTACACCGGCATGCGCGGCTCCCCGAAGGTGAGCGGCCCCGGCGTTTCGACGAAGGGCAGGGCCTGCCCGCCGTCGTACGCGCCGGCCAGGCGCAGCCGGCCACCGCTGCCGCAGGGCGACTGCCTGATGGTGAACCGGAGTTCGTCCTCCTCGACCCGGACTTCGCCCATGTGCTGCCCGAGCAGGAAGGCGGTGGTGGCGGCGAACTCACGCGCCGGCATCCGTTCCCATTTCTCGAAGCCGGCGCGCTGGGCCTCGGCGGTGGCCAGGTGGAAGTCGACCAAAGCCTGGTCGCCGAACTCGCGCAGCACCCAGCCGAAGCTGTCGGCCATGAAGCGCACCATCGGGTCGTGCAGGGCCAGCCAGGCCTGGTCCTTGGCATCGAGCATCGCGATGGCCGCGTCCAGGCGTCCATCCGCGAGTGCCCCCAGGATCTCGTCGGCGCGCCGGGTCTGGTCGGCCGCGAAGCGCTGCTGCGCCTGCGCTAGCGCCGCCAGGCAGGCCTGGGCGAGCGTGACCGAGGTGCCAAGGGCCGATACGCCAGCGCGCGCAGCATCACCCTGCAGCCCCTGCAGCAGGCGCGCCAGGATGCCCGTCAGGCTGTCGCCGGCCGGGGGGCCGGGCCGGATGGCTTGCGCCTGGCGCTCCCCTTCGCGGTCGGCCTCGATCAGCTGGCCGAGGAGGACCCGGATCGTGAAGCCGAGGCCATGCGCCATCAGACCGAACTCGCGCGCGAGGTCGCGGGCCCGGCCGTCGCCTTCGAGCGCCAGGCATCGCGCACTGGCGGCATCGCCGGCACGAAGCGCCGCGCGCATCCGCTCACCCAGTCGCGTGCCCCAATCGATTGGTCCCGGGTTCATGACCGGCTCCGGCTTCAAGGATCGTTCAGCAAGCTGAATCGAGAATCACCGCCTGCTCCTTGCATGTATCCTAGGAATCGCTGGAAATGCCGGTCAACAGTACAGCTCCGTGAATCCTTGTTCAGGATACTGAACGCCTTGAAATGAATGCCCGCGATGAGCGCGAACAGGAAACCACGGAGCACGCGATCGAAGGCCCACCCGGGTGGCGCGACCGTCCCGGCAGTGGCGCGCGCCGTGCGCCTGCTGAACGTCCTCGCCACGACCCGGGAGGCCTTGTCGCTGGCCGCGCTGGTCGGCACTCTGGAACTGCCCAAGAGCACGGTGCACGGCCTGTGCGCGACCCTCGTGCAGGCGGGCCTGGTCGAGCGACTCGACAATGGCACCTACCAGCTGGGCACCCGCGTGATGGATCTCGCGCATGGCTACATGGCCCGCACCGACCCGGCGGCGGAGTTCCACGCCCTGCTCAAGGCCGAGGCCCCGATGCCCGACGAATCCATCGTCCTGTCGGTGCTCGACGGCGCGGACATTGTCTACGTAGGCTGTCGCAACGGCAGCCGGCCCTTCGGCTTCAACTTCCGCATCGGCATGCGCCTGCCGGCCAACTGCACGGCCAGCGGCAAGGCCTTGCTGAGCAGCCGACCGCCCGAGTACGTCATCGAGCTGGCGCTGGCGCGGTCCTTCTATTCCCTGACGCCCAACAGCATCATCCGCCCCGAGGCATTGCTCGAGGAGCTGCGCCAGGTCACCAGGGCGGGCTATGCCGTGGACGATGAGGAAACGCGCGTGGGCATGGTGTGCATCGCCGCTCCGATCTTCGGCCCGGCATCGGGCGAGGCGGTCGCCGCGGTGGCGACCAGCCTGCCGAAGTCGACAATGTCCGCCACGCGCCGGAAGCTCGCCGTCCGCACCGTGCAGTACCTGGCTGCGCGCATCTCGCAGCGTCTCGGAGCACGCGTGGCGGACTGAGGATTGCAGCCGCCGCCCCGGCCCGACGACTGGCCTCAGCGGTCGAGGGACGGTGTCGGCGCTTCGCCGGCCGGCTCGATGCCGGCGCGCGCGGCCTCGATCGCTTCGCGCAGGACGGCGAGTTCACCGACATGGTTGGCGAGCAGCAGCACGAGCTTGCTGTTGAGCATGGCGCTGCCGGCTTCGTCGAGATCCCGATGGGCCTCGATGAGCATCTCGTAGAACTCGTCGCCCCGGGCGTAGGGCCAGAGCCCGCGATCGTCGCGGTCGCGGAAATTCGGTTCGGTGATCAGCTTCATGCGGCGGGCTCCTTCGCGGCGATTGCGCGCGCCAGCGCCCGCTTCACCGCCTCGGCGTCGAAACGCCGCCAGCGGGCGCAGACATGCTGGTCGGGACGGATCAGGTAGCAGGTGCCGTCCCGGCCATCGTAGCGCTCGGCAACGAGGCCGCGAAGATCGCATACCCGGCGTACGCCCGGCACCGACGCGCCGCCATCGATGGACGCGCCGGGGGCGGTGAGATCCGGCGCACTGGCCGCCCCCGGCAATCCGGGCCATGCCGCTGGCGGTGAAACCAGCAGGATTTCGACCGGCACCTCGCCCTGCGCGAGCCTCGCGAGCGCGTTGCGCGTGGCCGGTGCGAGCGCTGTCGGGTCATCGGTGAACAGCATCAGCGTGAAGCGCCCGCCGCAATGCGGCAGGAGCCAGTCGCCCGCCGGCCCCGCGACGGGAGCGTCGTCCATCGGCGCGCCCGGGCGCATGCGCCCGGCGAAGGACTCCGCATCGGGGGTGTTGGCCGGTGAATCATGCAGATGCGTGGGCACCGACAGCCGGCCGGAGTTCACGAGGGCGCGGGCAAACGGATGGTGGCGGGCGAGTTCGAGCACCGCGTTGCGAAACACCAAGCTCGCCCGGCTCTTGGGGGTGATGAAGTCGGTCGAGCGGGTCGAGTTGGCGATGTTCTCGTCGGCCGCCCGGATACGCTCGACGCAGTAGGTATCGAGCAGGCTCGCCGGCGCCTTGCCCGCGATCACGAGGCCGAGCTTCCAGCACAGGTTGTCGGCGTCCTGGATACCGGAGTTGGCGCCGCGGGCGCCGAAGGGCGAGACCTGGTGCGCGCTGTCGCCCACGAAGAGCACCCGGCCATGGCGAAAGTCGCCCAGCCGCCGGCACTGGAAGGTGTAGACGCTGACCCACTCCAGCTCGAACTCGCGCTCGGGGCCGAGCATCGCCCGGATGCGCGGGATCACGTTGTCGGGCTTCTTCGCCTCCTCGGGATCGGCATCCCAGCCGAGCTGGAAGTCGATGCGCCAGACATTGTCGGCCTGCTTGTGCAGCAGCACCGACTGGCCGCGGTGAAAGGGCGGGTCGAACCAGAACCAGCGTTCGGCCGGGAAGTCGGCCTTCATGACCACATCGGCGATCAGGAATCGATCGCGGAACACCTTGCCGTCGACATCGAGGCCCAGCATGCCGCGCAAGGGGCTGCGCGCGCCATCGGCGGCCACCAGCCAGTCGGCGACAAGTGCGTACTCGCCATCGGGAGTCTCGATGCGCAGCCGGACCCCGTCGGGACGGACATCGACGCCGGCCACCCGGTTGCGAAAGCGCAGGTCGAGCGCGGGCAGCGACCGGGCCCGCTCGACCAGATACTGTTCGAGCCAGTACTGCTGCAGATTGACCATGCCGGGGCGTTGCTCGTCGGCCTGCGGGGCGAGGTCGAAGCGATAGACCTCGTCCTGGTCGAAGAAAGTGCGCCCGACGTTCCAGGACACGCCGCGCCCGGCGGGCTGCGGACAACCGAGGCGATCGAGTATCTCCAGCGTGCGCTTGGCATAGCAGACGCCGCGCGAGCCGACGGAGACGGTGTCGTCCTCGTCGAGGAGGATGACCGGCGTGCCGCCCTGGGCGAGGTCGATCGCGGCGGCCAGGCCGACCGGCCCGGCGCCCACCACGGCGACCGGCGCCCGCGCCGTGTCCGGGCGATCGAGTTCGACCGGTCGGCGATAGGCGTACTTCGGATAGGCGTAGGTGGCCAGCATCGCCAGCGCTCCTCCATCGATGGCTGCATGTTAGCCAATGGCGCGAAACGGAGTCACGCGAAATGGGGTCAGACTCCATTTCAGATTGAAATGGAGTCTGACCCCATTTCGCGCCAGAGTCTGACCCCATTTCGCGACTCCGTTTCGCCAAACTGGAACGCCCACGCTCGCGACGGGTGCGCAAGTTGCACCCGCTACCGCCATGAGCGCCGTCATCGAACCCACCGCAACCGTCTTTCCCGCAGCGCATCTCGAACCCAGCACGGCAGCGGCCCCGGCGGCGCGCGAGCTGCTCGTGCTGCTGGGCCATCCACGCGGCACCGATTCGCTTTGCGGCGCGCTCGCCAACGCCTATGTCCGCGGCGCGCGCGCGGCGGGCTGGCGCGCCCGCCTCGTCGATGTCTCGCGCCTCGAGTTCGATACCGACGTGCGCCTGCCCAGTCCCCGGGCCCAGGCGCTGGAGCCCGATCTCGAGCAGGTGCGCGACGGATTCTCCAGCGCCCGGCACATCGTGTTCGTCTATCCGAACTGGTGGGGCACGATGCCCGCCCTGCTCAAGGGCCTGCTCGACCGGGTCCTGGTGCCCGGCTGGGCGTTTCGCGAGTGCAGCGGCGGCACCGGCTTCGAGGGCCTGCTCGGCGGACGCAGCGCCGAGATCCTGACGACCATGGACACGCCGGATTTCGTCTACCGCTGGCTCTACCATGCCCCCGGCCAGCGGGCGATGGCCGATGCCACCCTCGGTTTCTGCGGCATCGATGTGCTGCGCACGACCCGCTTCGGGATGGTGAAGTCCTCGACCCCGGCCGAGCGCGAACGCTGGCTGGAGGACGCGCGGTCACTCGGCGCCGGACTCGGCGAGGATCCGCTGCGCGATGCCCCGGGCGGGCTGGCTCGCCGCATGACGCCCTGGGTCCGGGCGCTGCGCCTGCAGTTCTACCCGATGAGCTTCATCGCCTACTGGGTCGGCGCCCTGCTCGCCGCGCCCGCGGGCGGCATCGAGCCCTGGCGGTTCCTCTTCGGCTACCTGGTCCTGTTCCTGATCGAGGCGGCCACCGTCTTCATCAACGACATACACGACCACGAAAGCGATCGCCGCAATGCCTGGTGGGGGCCCTTCAGCGGCGGCTCCCGGGTTCTGCTCGACGGCCGGCTGGAGGTCGAGCAGCTCGCCCGCGGTGCCTGGTACGCGCTGGGCGGCGCCTTCATCGCCTGCCTCGTGCTGGTCGCGATGGCGCCGGTGGCAACGGGGCTGGCCATACTCGCCGCAGCCCTGGTGCTGGGCGTGCTCGCGGTCGGCTACACCCTGCCCCCGCTCGCCCTGTCGCATCGCGGGCTGGGCGAGATCGATGTCGCGCTCACCAACGGCCTGGGCGTGCTGGTCTTCGGCTTCATCGCCCATGGCGGCAGCCCCGGCTCGACGCTGCCGTGGCTGGTCGGCCTGCCGATGGGCCTAGCGATCCTGCCGGCGATCCTGCTCGCCGGCGTTCCGGACCATGACGCCGATGCCGCGAGCGGCAAGCGCATCCTGGTGGTGGCGATCGGCATCCGTCGCAGCATCCAGCTGGCGGCCGCCAGTGTCGTGGCCGCCGTCGTGCTCGCCGCCGTCCTGCACCAGGCCGCCGGCATCACCGCGCTGGCCGGCGTCGCCGCTTTCGCCGGACTGCATGCCGTCGGGCTGGTGCCGGCGCTGCTGCGCGAGGCCGAGCGCGGCCCGGCGGCGCGACGCATCGACGGCCTGATCGTGGTCGCGCTCAGCTTCATCCTGTGGTTCGGCATCGTCCCGCTCGCGAATCTCCTGCGCGCCTGAGCCATGATCGATACCCGATAATGCGGACTGCACCGCAGCGGATTCCTTCATGCATCGCAGGTCCCCGCCCTGGGGCGCGATCGAGGCCTTCGTCGTCGCATCCCGCCTCGGCAGCTTCAAGGCGGCCGCCGAGGAACTCGGCGTCAGCCCCTCGGCCTTCTCGCGCCGCATCCAGGCACTGGAAGCGCATGTCAGCGCGCGCCTGTTCGACCGGGGCGATACCGCCCTGCGGCTGACCAAGGCCGGGCGACGCTACCTCAACCGGCTCGAACCGGGCTACGCCGCGATCCGCGCCGCCACCGACTGGATGGCGCCCGCGCCCGGCCGGCGGCCGCTTCGCGTGGGCGTTTCGCAATCCTTCGCGATCGGCTGGCTGCTGCCACGACTGCAGCGCTTCCATGACGCCTGGCCCGACATCGAGATCACCCTGCATACCCGGGCGGGCAATCTCGACCTTGCCGGCGGCGCGGCCGACATCGCGATCCTCTTCGGGGACGGCCAGTGGCCCGGCATGCGCAGTCGCCGCCTGCTCGATACCGATGCGATGGTGGTCGGCGCGCCGGCGCTCGCGGGCGCATCGATCGCCGAGCTGGGAAGGCAGCGCCAGCTCGAGATGTTCTATCCGCCGGACCTCTGGCGCTACTGGCTCGACGCCACCGGCGAGACCGGCCTGGCGGGTGGCGAGCGACTCTATTTCGACAGCGGCCAGGTGATGTACGAAGCGGCCGCCCGCGGCCACGGCATCGCGATCGGCATCGGGCCGCTGGCCGATCCCTTCCTGAAGAACGGCCGGCTGGTGCCGCTGCACGAGCGCACGGTGCGCCTGGCCGGCGGCCACTACATCGCCGCCCTGCCGGCGATGATGCACGAGCCGCCGGTCCGGGCGTTCTGGCGCTGGATCCTGGAGGAGCGGGCCGGCGGCGACGCGGTGGGCGACGATGCGGGGATCGAGTAGTTCGCCCGACGGGGCGACGAGGTGCGCAGCGAGCCGGCCGCGCGTGAAAATGGGGTCAGACACCATTTGATAAATGGTGTCTGACCCCATTTTCATGACCCCATTTTCACGCTACCGCTCGCGCACCGTCGGCAACGGCACCATGACCGGCTGTCCCGGCGCGCTGCAACCCTGGTCGCAGCAGCGCCCCGGCTGCCGGTTGCGGGTGATGGGGCGATCCTCGCTCGAAGCCAGCACGCCGCGATCGAGCAGGCGCTCGACGAGATCCACCTTGTTGCCGATCGGATAATTGCGATAGATCTCCTGCTTCATCGCGGCGGGCGATCCGCCGCCGTGCAGGCTGATGACCGAGTACCAGCCGCCCTGGTAGGACGCGGTCAGGTCCTCGATGAAGCGCGCCACCTCGACGCGCTTGTCGGCGGGTACCGCCGGGTTGGCGCGCAGCACCTCGGAGAGCTGCGCCGCGGTGGCCGGGTTGTGGTCCTCGTCGGGGCCGGGCAGCGCCACCACCAGGCCGCCCGAGACTTCGTGCGCGAGCCGGTGCATGTCGTAGATCTGGGTGGCGAGCAGCAGCTTGCCGATGTTGGCGAA
>JBAYRO010000070.1:0-16555 GCA_041676645.1 Burkholderiaceae bacterium
ATGTCTGGCAGATGGTGGACGGGCTGCGCATCGCCGCCGATGGCACGATCAATCTCTGGAGCGCTGATCGCCCCGGCAGCGGCGAGTGGGTCTCGACCGGCGTCAAGTACGGGCCGGGCGGCCGTCATGGTTTTCCGGTCAGTCTTCATGATGAGCGCGGCGACGGCTTCGACCTTTCGCTTCTGTTCCTGCCCAGCGAGGTGACCTCCGACGAGGATGACGCCCTGATCGGCGACTGGGTGTGGGGCCGCTGGGAAGGGCGGGAAACCGTTGCCTACCACGGCGGCAACTGGAGCTACGGGTCGAACGCGGGTCTCTTCCACCTGCACCTGAACAACGCCCCTTCGAACTCGAGCACGAGCATCGGTGCCCGCCTCGCAAAGGTGATCTGACCCCTGCCTTCCGAGTTCTGATGGTCCGCCGATAGGCGGGCCGTCCACCCGGCGAAACCGCGAAGGCGGTCTGCGGATATGGGCACCCCGCACTGATGAGCCAGCCCAGCGAGAGGAGAGTTTGCCATGTCACGGCAGATGCAGTTCTCTGATGTGTATCCCGCCGCGCGCGACACCGATACCAGCCGCGCGGCCGCCGCGTCCGTCGCGCCCAGCGCCGCCCGCGTGCGCTCCATGGTGATGAACGCCATTCGCGCATCGGCCCATGACGGCCTCACCGCCGACGAGGTGGCCGGCCGCATCGGCATGTCGATCCTGACGGTGCGCCCTCGGGTGTCCGAGCTGGGCAAGGCCGGTGCTATCGTGGACGCCGGCATTCGCCGCCCCAACCAGTCCGGCCGCCGCGCCATCGTCTGGAGGGCGCGGGCATGAGCCAGTCCATTAAGGCGATCCACGTCTGTCGCCGCCAGGTGCAGGGCCTCGAAGATGATGGCGACTGGCGCGACTTCCTCGAACAGGTGTCCGGCTCGCGTTCGGTCAAGGAGATGAGCGAGCGCCAGCGCGAAAAGGTGATTGCCGAGCTGCGCCGTCGCGGCGCGAAGGCCGCCCGTCCGTTCCGAAAATCCGACAAGGCACATGTGCGAAAGGTCTTCGCGATCTGGGGTGAGATGTGCCGGGAAGGCATCCCCGACAAGCCGAGCCGTGACGGTCTTCGCGCCTTCGTTGCCCGCGTCACCCGCTCTGACGATCGGCCGGACGGCGTCGGCGATCCCGAATGGCTCGACCCGGCCGCCGCGCGCATGGTCACCGAGGCCCTGAAATCGTGGCGCGGCCGCGAACTGGCAAAACGAAAGGCAGGATGATGAGCGAAGTCGCAGAGCTGAATATCGAGGTTTCATCCGGTGCCGATCACGTCGCCATGAATGTCCGCTCGGGTGGCGTGGCGGTGCAGGTGGTGCTGACGCGGGAGACGGCCGGCGCGCTGGCCGAGGTCCTCGCTCGCGCCGCCAGTGGGCAGGAGGCGCTGGGCGATGAAGAGTGACCTTATCGATCTGGAGGTGCAAATCCATGCGCGCACCGAGCGGGCGATCCTCGTTTCCGATGACGGCGATCGTGAGCGCGCTGTCTGGCTGCCGCTCGCGCATGTCGAGGTCGCGCCGAATGGCAGATACCATGTGGTGACGATGCCGGAATGGCTGGCGCTCGACCGGGGGCTGATCTGATGGCTCGCCGCAAGAACAGGTCCTGGCGCGTCAAGATCGACAAGGCCGGCCTCGCCCGCCTCGGCAGCGCGCTCGTTTCAGCCCACGACGACATGATGGCCGAAGGTTATGTCATGTGCGCCACGTCCGGCCTCTGGCGCACGCGGCGCGGCACCTATACCGCCCGGCTCGCCTATCGGCGCAGCGACCGCACTATGAGCATCGTTCACACCATTCGCGGCATCCAGCTCGGGGCCGGCGATGTCTGACGATCCGGTCATGGACGAACTGGACGATCTGCCTCCGACCCTTCGGCGCATCGCCGAGGTGGCCGGGATGACGGCGGCCGTCCAGATCGCCCATGACCATGGCGGCACCGAGATCTATATCCGCAAGAAACTCGACGGCGACCATATCCTTGTTCGCTCGGTCGGCATGCGAGCGGCCGCCCTGATACTCGACGCCCTCGGCGCGGGCGCGCTTGAGGTTCCGCTGGGGCCGAGCTGCTATGGCCGCCAGCTCACCAGAGCCATCGCCGCCCGCCTTGCGGCAGGTCATTCCGAAAGCCAGATCGCCCGCGCCCTCGGTTGTCATATCCGCACCGTGCGCCGTCATCGCGCCAACCTGCCGACATCGCAGCTCGACCTGTTCGGGTGATCTTGCGCAGCCGCGCTTTTCCGTACATCGTAAGCAGGGAATGCCGGGACCCCGGACGCGTGTCCGGGTCGTTGTTTGGCACCGCATTGGCCACGCTGGTTTGCAACTGAAACGCAAATCAAGCCGGACCAATGACCATTCTGGAAATCCAGCGACAGCTTGCCGCCCTCGGTTTTGATCCGGGTCCGATCGACGGGGTCATCGGGCCGCGCACCCGCGCCGCCATCCGTGCCTTCCAGGCCTCGCGCGGCCTGCTCGTGGACGGGATCGTCGGGCCGCAGACGCGGGCCGCCTTCGCTGCCGCCGCGCCTGCGCCCGTAGCGCCATCCGCGCCGTCCTCGTCTCCGGCCGCCTCGATCGTGCCGGCGGCCTGGATGCCGCGCGCCGCCATGCGCCGCGTGCATCTGCACTGGACGGCCGGCGCGTACAACGCCAACGGTCTCGACCAGAATGCCTATCACCTCCTGATCGACGGCACCCCGAAACTGGTACGCGGCAAGTGGCCGATCAGCGCCAACGTGAACTGTCCGCGCGGTGCCTATGCCGCCCATACCCTCAACGCCAACACCGGGGCGATCGGCGTCTCGATCTGCTGCATGGGCGGGCCGGGTGTGACGATGGCGAGCCACGGCAAATATCCGATGAAGCGTGAGCAGTGGGAGATGGCTGTGCAGGCCGTCGCCGAGCTTTGTCGCTTCTATGCGATCCCCGTCACGGACAAGGCGGTGCTGACCCATGCCGAGGTGCAGCCGAACCTCGGCGTTCGCCAGAACGGCAAATGGGACATCGCCACCCTTTCCTTTGACCGCTCATTCGACACCGCGCGCAAGGTGGGCGACCGCCTGCGCCGTGAGGTCGCTGCCCGTCTTTGAACCGGAGAAAGCCACCAATGCCTCTCAAGCTTCCCGTCGCCCTCGTGATCGCCGCGCTTCTTGTCGTGGCGCTCGTAGCCTTCTCATCCGCATCTGCCATGGCGGCCGACAGCGCCATTTCGCTTGCGCCAGCCATTGATCTGGCTGGCCCCTACGTTGTGTCGATCCTGGCGGCCGTTCTCGCGGCGCTGCTCGGATGGCTGTCCAAGCGCGTCAATGACTGGCTGGGCTTCGAGATCGACGGACGAAACCGGGAGGCACTTCACAGCGCCGCAATGACCGGCCTCGACCACGCCATCTCGCTCCTGCGCGCGCGCGGCGAGAAAATCGAGATCGATGTCCGCTCGCCCATTGTCGCCAATGCGGTCGATTGGGTGCTGACGAAGGGCGCGCCCGGCGCGGTCCAGCGCTTCAATCTCACACCGGCCGATGTCGAGGCGATCGTCGTCGCCAAGCTCAATCAGGTCCTGCGATGATCGAGGCGATCATCGCATTTCTGGTCGGCCTTGTGGCGCGCTTCGCCCAGGACTTCATCGCCGATTATCGCCGTCAGGCCGCCGACAAATGGCAGGGGGAAGTCAATGACAGAATGCTTGAGGCTGGGACCGATCGTCCTCGCGATCGCGGCGAGCTTGCTGGCCGGATGCGCGACGGGTCCTTCTAGCGTGGCCTGCGTTCCGGTGGCGGCCTATCCCGCCACCTTCCTTGATCGCGCCGCCGATGAGGTCGAGCACCTACCGGACGGCAGCGCGGTCGAACAGATGCTGGCCGACTATCAGGTGATGCGCGCCCAGGCGCGCGCCTGCGCCGCCAGTCGGCCGAGTTGAGGTAATGGTGATGCGAAAAATCCACGATCGGGCAGCGGCCGAGCGCCGCCGCCTTCTCATCGTTCAGTGGTGCATGGTTGCACTCTTTATTATGGCGCTGATCGCGCTGGTCGCGCTCGACGCCAGCTTTGCGCCGCGCACAGGGGGCGGCGCATGACGTTCGATACGATCCTGCCATATCTGCCGCTGCTCAACGTGGTCATCATCCCGGTGGTCGGCTGGCTCCTGCGCGTCTTCAAGCAGGGTCTCGTGTCGAAGGAAGATTTGGGCGTCCACACCAATCGGCTTACCGCCCTGGAGCGGCGCACGGACCTGATCGACCGCGACCTCAAGCACCTGCCCAATCAGAGCGATCTGTCCCGGCTCAAGGAGGCGATCGCCGCGCTGTCCGGTGACAGTAAGGCCCAGACGCAACAGCTGCGCGCCGTATCCACCTCGCTTTCGCGGATCGAGGACTATTTGCTGAAGGCTGGAAAATGAGCTTCAAGGATTTCGTCACCGAGGATCGCCGTCTGTTCATCCTGCGTCTGCTCGTGGATATCGGCGGCAGCGGCAATGAGAGCGTCGTCTATGACGGGTGCCGGGCCGCCGGTCACCGGCGCGGCGTCACCCGCGATGTGGTGCGCGCCGATCTTGAATGGCTGCGCACGCGCCACCTCGTCATCTTCGAGTGGTATGAAGATACGGTCCTGGTCGCGGTCCTGACCTCGCGCGGTGCTGATGTCGCCAGCGGCGATGTCGAGGTCGAGGGCGTCAAGCGCCCCACTTCCTTCCGGTGACCGGCATGGGTCGCCAGTCTTCCATCCGCCGCCTTCCCGCCGAGGTCCGCGAGTTGATCGGCGATCTGCGCGAGCGCGGCCGCACGATTGACGAGGTGCTCGAAAAGCTGCGCGAGCTGGACGTCGAGGTCTCGCGCTCGGCGCTCGGCCGTCACGTCAAGCAGCTCGACGCGATCGGCGCGGAGATCAGGCGGTCCCGTACCATCGCCGAGGCGCTTGTCCGGCGCTACGGCGAAGCGCCGGAGAGCCGCACGGCAAGGCTCAACATTGAGCTGATGCATGCCTTCATCAACAAGCTGATGATTTCCGAGGATGGCGAGATCGTCTCACTCGACGCCAAGGAAGCCATGTTCGTCGCGACCGCGCTCCAGAAGCTCGCCCAGGCGTCCAAGCAGGACCTCGACCGCGAGGCGGTGCTGCGCCAGGAGTTCGCCCAGAAGCTCGATCGCAAGCTTGCGGAGGCCGAGGCCGAGCTGGCAGACGGCGCCGGCGGCGGCACGGCCGATCCCAAGGAGGTCCTGCGCCGTATCCGCGAAGAAGTTTACGGGATTTTCTCATGAGTGGCCCCGCTGTCCCCCTGCACGGTTTCCAGCGCCGGTGGTTCCTCGACCGGTCCCGCTTCAAGATCGGCATGTTCGCGCGCCAGACCGGCAAGACGTTCACCACCACGCTGGAGATCGTGGACGATTGCTTCGAGGCGTTCGCACGCGGCGAGCGGCGGCGCTGGGTCATTCTTTCGCGCGGCGAGCGCCAGGCGAAAGAAGCCATGGATGAGGGTGTGAAGGTCCACGCAAAGGCGTATCAAATGGCCTTTGAGGAAAATGAGTACGAGGTCGAGGGCGCGGGCGACGTGCGCTACAAGGCGCTCGAAGTCACCCTTCCGGGCGGCTCGCGCATCACGGCGCTGCCCGCCAACCCGGACACCGCGCGCGGATTTTCCGCAAGCGTTTTTCTGGATGAGTTCGCCTTCCATCACGACAGTCGGGCGATCTGGAAAGCGCTCTTCCCGGTCATCTCGGCCGGACACCGCATTCGCGTCGTCTCGACGCCGAACGGCAAGGGCAACAAGTTCTACGAGTTGATGACCGCCGATGATGCGGAGGCGTGGTCGCGCCACACTGTCGATATCCATCAGGCTGTGGCTGATGGCCTGCCGCGCAATATAGAAGAGCTGCGCGCCGGCATCGCCGATGAGGATGCCTGGGCGCAGGAATACGAACTGCAATGGCTCGATGAGGCCAGTTCCTGGCTGGGCTACGACCTGATCCTTGGCGTCGAGAGCGATCTGGCCGGAGACCCGGATGTGTATCAGGGCGGGCCGTGCTTCATCGGCAACGATATTGCCCGTCGCAATGATTTGTGGGTCGCCTGGGTATGGGAGCAGGTCGGCGATACCTTCTGGACGCGCGAGATCGTGACGCTCAAGAACGCCAGCTTCTCCGAGCAGGAGGATCGGCTGCACGAGCTGATGGTCCGCTACAATCCGGTGCGGCTGGTGATGGACCAGACCGGCATGGGTGAAAAGCCGGTCGAGGATGCCCAGCGTCGTTATGGTGAGCTGCGCGTCGAGGGCGTCATCATGACGCCGGCCCGCCAGCTCGATATGGCCACCAACGCCAAGCAGCTGTTCGAGGACAAGCGCGTGCGCATCCCGGCCGGCGATCCCGTCCTGCGCTCTGATCTGCACAAGATCAGGAAGACGGTCGGGCCAACCGGGCATCCGCGCCTTGTCGCCGATCGGGACGCGGCCGGCCACGCCGACCGGACCTGGGCGGCGTTCATGGGCCTCGCCGGAGCGTCGGACGGGGTGATCGAATACGGCTACCGGCCCGCGCCGAAACTGCATCGGCTGTCGGAGTTTCACGACGATGACGATCGCGCCATGCAGGTCGGGCCACGATTTTCACGAAGGGGTGCATGGTGATGGCGCAGCTGCTCGACCAGTGGGGTCGCCCCGTCCAGATCAACAAGCTGCGCGAGGAGCAGGCCGCGCCCGCGCTCGCCAGCGTGCGCCAGGTCGTCGGCGGCCATCCGGCCCAGGGGCTGACGCCGGCCCGGCTCACCGGCCTTCTGCGCGATGCCGAACAGGGCGATGCCGTCGCCTATCTGGAGCTGGCCGAGGAGATGGAGGAAAAGGACCTCCATTATCTATCCGTCCTCGGCACCCGCAAGCGCGCTGTCGCCCAGCTTGAAATCACCGTCGAGAGCGCATCTGACGACAAGCGCGATGTCGAGAACGCCGACCTTGTGCGCGACTGGCTGCGCCGCGAGGAGCTTGAAGATGAGCTGTTCGATATTCTTGATGCGATCGGCAAGGGCTTCTCGGTCACCGAGATCATTTGGGAGACCTCGGCAAAGCAGTGGTGGCCGGCGCAGCTCAAGCACCGCGATCCGCGCTGGTTCGAGTTCGATCGCGAAGATGGCGAGACGCTCTATCTGCGCGGAGCCGCCGGGCCGGAGCCGCTGCTCCCGTTCAAATATGTGCTGCATTTCAGCAAGGCGAAGTCCGGCATCCCGATCCGGGGCGGCATCGCCCGCGCCGCCGCCTGGGCCTATCTGTTCAAGAATTACGACCTCAAGGACTGGGTGACCTATATCGAGGTGCATGGTCAGCCGCTGCGCGTGGGCAAATACCACACCGGCGCGACCGAGGCCGACAAGGAAATCCTCCTGCGGGCGGTCGCCAATATCGGATCGGACGCCGCCGCCATCATCCCGCAGAACATGCTGATCGAATTTGTCGAGGCGGCAAAGCAGGGCGGCGCGACCGACCTTTACGAAAAGCTTGCCGACTGGCTCGATCGCCAGGTGTCCAAGGCCGTGCTTGGCCAGACGCTGACCACCGAGGTTTCGTCCGGCTCACTGGCGGCCGCCAAGGTGCACGAAGATGTTCGCCGCGACATCATGCGCTCCGACGCCCGCCAGCTCGCCGCCGCGATCAATCGCGACATCGTGCGGCCACTGATCAATCTCAATCGCGGCCCGCAGGAAAACTATCCGCGCATCGTCATCGGCCTGCCGTCGAATATCGACATGAAGCAATATGCCGAGGCGGTCGGTCAGCTGGTCGATCGCGGCATGAAGGTCGAGCAGTCCGTGGTGCGCGACAAGCTCGGCCTGCCCGAGCCGGAGCCTGACGCCGATCTTCTCGGGCCGCCTCGCGCCGAACCAGCGCCCGCACCCGACGCTCCGCCTGCCGTCCAGTCCGCGCAGCCCGCCGCCAGCGCCCGCCACTCGGCCGACCAGATCGATCACCTGGTCGACCAGGTCGCCGATGAATGGGAGGAAGTTATGGAGCCGATGGTCGCGCCGGTGCGCGAGCTGCTGGCCGACGCCGGCTCGCTCGAAGAGGCCCGCGATCGCCTGGCCGAGCTGATTTCCACCATGGACACCTCGGCCCTTGAGGAGGTGCTGTTGCGCGCTGGCTTCCCGGCGCGGCTGGCAGGCAGGCTGGAGATTGATCTTGGCCGACGAAATCGAACTTGAGCCGCTCGCGCCGCAGGAGGCGATCGACGCCTTCCGCCGCAAGGGTTTTGCCATCACCTTCGATCATCGCGACATGGAGCGTGACGAGCACTCGCGTGATTTCACCGTCGCCAAGGTTGCCGCTCTCGATATCCTGACCGATATCCGTGCCGCGATGGATGATGCCATCGCCCAGGGCACCACGCTGCGCGAGTTCGAGCGCCGGTTGACCCCGACGCTTCAGGAGAAGGGATGGTGGGGTCGCCAGATGATGGTAGACCCGCTGACCGGCGAGGAGCGCGAAGTGCAGCTCGGCAGCCCGCGCCGGCTCCAGATCATCTACGACACCAATCTGCGTATGTCCTATGCGGCCGGCCGCTGGGAGCGGATCGAGAGTGTCGCCGCCCGGCGGCCGTGGCTGCGCTATGTCGCGATACTTGATGATCGCACCCGCGACCAGCATCGCGACTGGCATAATACCGTGCTGCGCTGGGACGATCCATGGTGGGATCAGCACGCACCGCCCAATGGCTGGAACTGCCGCTGCACCGTCCAGCAGCTCGGCAATCGCGACCTGGAGCGCATGGGGCTGTCGCCGAGCGCGCCGCCCTCCGCGCAGCCGCGCAAATGGGTGAACAGGCGCACCGGCGAGGTCCGGCAGGTGCCGCGCGGCGTCGATCCGGGCTTCGATTACAATGTCGGCCGCGCGAACATGGCGCACATGCTCGATGTCGCCACCGGCAAGCTCGACCTGGCCGACGCCGACCTTGCCCGCGCCACGATCCAGACCATGGTGGCCGGCCGATCCTTCTCCAGTTTCCTGCGCTCGCCCGGCACCGTGGCCGGGCACCCGATCGCCACCGGCGCAGCGCGGGTCGGCGGGGCGCGCCCGACCGTGGTGCTGCCGGCCGAGACCGTGCGCCGCCAGGCGGCCGAGGGCACGCTGCCGCAGCCGGCCGACTGGATGCGGGTGCAGGCGATGATCGACGCCGGCCGGGCCGCCCGCCAGGGCAACGTCCGGCATGTCACGCTCGACGGCGAGCCTTACGTGATGGAGGTCGAGCGCGGCGAGGACGGACGCATCAAGGTCACCAGTCTGCGGCGGGCCGGAACGTGAGCGGCCGGGTCGATGATCTTGCCCGCCGCCTCGCCTCGGTGATCGACGGCGACCTGGATGCCTTCACGGCATGGGTGGCCGAGCACTGGACTATCGCGCCGCATGAGGCGGTCGCCTCCGACATGACGCCCGAGCAGGCCGAAGGCTGGAACCGATGCGTCGATAGCATTCCGGCTGCGCTGGCGCTCTGGCTGGAAGATGAAAACCGGCTGTGATCGGCCGATTTTTCCTCACCTTTCCCCAAATCGCTTTAGCGGCCCGCTGGCGGCCGTTGATGCTTTCCGGCCCTACGATGCGTCGAAAGTTTTTAAACGCTTGTTAAACGCGTTTAACGGGGGGCTACGGCGATCTTAAAGGCCGCCCGCGCACGTCATCCGCATTTGTCGAAGATTTGACCCGAAGCCGGCCCCGGACAGCTGTCCGGGTGTGATGGCTGGGGCCTGTCCATAAAACTTGCCCAGAACGAGCCGGCAATCAAGCCGCTCGATCAGGAAAACGGCAAGAGCCTCGATAATGAACGTGCTGATCGCGACACACTCGGTTGCCTTGCCTGGCGATGGTCAGGCTCCCGATTGGGTGCATCTGATCCCGGCCGGACGCTTCACCGGCGTGGACGGGCGCGGCCCCTATTCGCTCAAGGATGTCGACGCCGTGCTTGCCACCAGCGTTTCGGCCGGCATCGATCCGGTGATCGATTACGATCACCAGACGGACCTGGCAGCAGTGAAAGGTGTAGGCGGCACCGCTCCGGCGGCTGGCTGGGTGAAGGAGTTTGAGGCTCGCGCCGACGGCATCTGGGGCCGGGTCGAGTGGACCGCCCGCGCCGCCGCCGCGATCGCCGCGCGCGAGTACCGCTACATCTCGCCGGTTTTTCAGCACACCAAATCCGGCGAGGTCCTCAAGGTCCTGCGCGCCGGCCTCACCAACAATCCGAACCTCCAGCTGACAGCCCTCGCCAGCCAGGAGACCGATTTGTCCAAGCTCAAGCCCGAAGGAGTACCCATGGAAGAGCTTCTCAAGGAGCTGGCAGGCGCTTTCGGCCTGCCGGAAGACAGCGACCGCAAGGCCGTTGTTGCTCATGCGACCCAGCTTGTTGTCGGGTCGAGTGCGCAGGCTACCGCGATCGCCGCCATGGCGAAGGCGGCCGGCGCAAAGGAAGACGCCGCGCCCGACGCAGTGGTGACCGCCGTGCAGGCGGCGATTACGAAGGCTCCGGCCGAGGTCGTGCCCGACCCGGAAAAGTTTGTTCCGGCCGAAGTCGTCACCAGCCTTCAGGCCCAGGTCAGGGAGCTGATGGGCGACAAGACCACCCAGGTGGTCGATCAGGCCATCAAGGATGGCAAGGTCCCGCCCGCCAATCGCGACTGGGCGATCGCCTATCACAGCAAGGACCCCGAGGGTTTCGCCAAGTTCCTGGGCGGCCAGCCGGCCATCGTGACGGCGGGCGCTGCGCCTGGCGGCAAGGTCGAGGGCGACGGCGCACTCGATGCCGATGACCTGGCCATGTGCTCGGCGATGGGCATCGACCCCGAAGAGTTCAAGAAAACCCGCCAGAAGGAGGTCCGGTAAATGGCCGCGCTCACCAAGGATCGCAACACGCCGGAGCGTACCGGCAAGGATTTCAGCTTCCCGGTCAAGGCCGCCACCCGGATTTTCGCGGGCTCCATCGTGGTGCTGGCGGCCGGCAACGCCGAACCGGGCAAGACCGGGACCGGGCTTGTCGCGGTCGGTCGGGCCGATGCCCATGCCGATAACCGCAATGGCGCGGCCGGCGACGTCGACGTGCCGGTGCGCGCGGGCGTCTTCCGCTTCGACAACTCGGCCGACGCCGACCTCATCACTCGCTCGGACATCGGCGCGGACGCCTGGATCGTGGACGATCAGACCGTCGCCAAGACCGGCGCGGAGAGCGGCGGCAATGCCACGCGCTCGAAGGCCGGCCGCATTGTCGATGTCGATGACCTCGGCGTCTGGGTCCAGCTGGGCTAACAGGAGAGCTTCTTCATGATCATCAACCAAGCCAATCTCGGCCGCCTCTATACCGGCTTCAAGACTTCGTTCAGCCGGGGTCTGGGGCAGGCCGATCCGCAGTGGCAGCGCCTTGCCACCCGCGTGCCCTCGACCACGCGCGAGGAAAAATACGGCTGGCTCGGCAAGCTGCCGAACCTGCGCGAGTGGATCGGCGATCGCGTCGTTCATGGCATCCAGCTCCATGACTACGCCATCAAGAACAAGACGTGGGAAGGCACCATCGCCGTTCCGCGCGAGGACATTGATGACGATCAGTATGGCGTCTATGCGCCGCTGTTCGAGGAAATGGGCCGCTCGGTCGCCGCGCATCCCAACCAGCTCGTGTTCGAGCTGCTCAAGGCTGGCTTCACGTCGCTCTGCTATGACGGGCAGAATTTCTTCGACACCGATCATCCGGTGCTCGATGCGGACGGCAAGACGATTTCCGTCTCCAACACCGGCGGCGGCTCCGGCACGCCGTGGTTCCTGATCGATGACAGCCGCACGCTCAAGCCGATCATCTACCAGGTGCGCAAGGACTACGACATGGTGCGCCAGGACGCGCCGACCGACGATAACGTGTTCAACCGCAAGGAGTTCGTCTACGGCGTCGATGGACGATCCAATGTCGGTTTCGGCTTCTGGCAGTTCGCCTACGGCTCCAAGCAGACCCTCGACAAGGCCAGCTACAAGACGGCCCGCGAGGCGCTGTCCGGGATGAAGGGCGATTACGGCCGCCCGCTGGGTCTCACGCCCAAGCTGCTCGTCGTTCCGCCTTCTCTGGAAGGGCCGGCGCTCGAAATCCTCAATGCCGATCGCGATGCGGCCGGTGCGACCAACGTCTACAAGGGCACGGCCGAGCTTCTCGTCTGCCCCTGGCTGGCGTGAGGGGGGGCTGATCCATGGCAAAGCTGACAATTCTCCGCATCACCGCCAAGCGCGACGGCCGCCGCCGCGCTGGCATCGACCACCCGGCCAGCCCGGTCGACCATCCGCTCGACGTCTTTTCGAAAGAGCAGATCGAGCAGCTCAAGAGCGACGATCTTCTTGTCGTTCAGGAGCTGGAGATCGACGTGCCGGACGAAAAGCCGACCGGCGGCCGTGGCGGAAAGGCTGCGAGCTGACCGATGGCCTACGCAACCGCCCAGGACATGATCGACCGCTTCTCCGAGCAGCAGCTCAAGGAGGTCACCGATCCCGATGTCGAAAGCATCAGGACCGAGGCGCTCGCTCGTGCCCTGGAGGATGCGTCCGATGAGATCGACGGCTATCTGGAGGGGCGGTATCGCCTGCCCCTTCCGAACCCGCCGCGCTCGCTGCGCATCATCGCGTGCAACATCGCGATGTATCGGCTCCTCTCGCTGCGCCAGGTCGACGTGATGGAAGATCAGCGCAAGCGCTATGAGGACGCGATCAAGTTCCTGCGCGCCGTTTCCACCGGCGACATCAATCTGGGCCTGACGCCCGCCCATGAAACCGTGCAGCCGGCCGGTGGGCCAACGATGCGCGAGGGGCCAGCTCGCACCTTTTCGCGCGACCGGTTGCGGGGGTACTGATGGCTGGCGTCAAGGTTGCGATCACGGTCCAGGATGACGGCTTCCGCGATGCGCTGACGCGCCTGCTGGCGGTGACCGCCAACCTGAAGCCGGCTTTCGATGAGATCGGATCGGCGCTGCTGGCGACCACCGAGCAGCGTTTCGAGGCCGAGGCTGGGCCTGACGGCGTGCCGTGGGCCGCGCATTCGGCCGCCACTTTGCTGCGGCGCGGCTCCAGCGCGCGCAAGCTGCGCGACAAGGGACATCTTTATGCCTCGCTGACCTATGCCTCATCGCGCCTTCAGGCCGAGGTCGGCACCAACCGCATCTATGCGCGCATCCATCAGCTCGGCGGCAAGGCCGGGCGCGGCCGCAAGGTGACGATCCCGGCGCGGCCCTATCTTGGCGTCAGCGCCGACGATCGCACCATGATCGGCGAAATTCTGACCGACCACCTGGCCTTGGCGGTGCGCAAATGATCGGCGAAATCGAAAAGGCCATTGTCGAGCGCCTCGCCGCGCAGCTCGCCGGCGTCAAGGTCGAGGCGTTTCCCGACAAGCCCGACACCTACAACATGCACCACCCGAAGGGCGCGGTGCTGGTCGCCTTCGGGCGCTCGACCTATTCGCAGCCGCGCGCCACGGACCTGGTGGTGCAGGAGCGGCGCATCGAATGGGACATCACGCTGGTGATGCGCAACCTGCGCGATCACGCCGGTGCCTATGACGTGCTCGACGCGGTGCGCCTGATCCTGACCGGCTGGCAGCCGCCTGCCTGCCGCAAGATGATGCCGGTGCGCGAGCAGTTCCTCGACCAGCGCCAGGGCGTCTGGACCTACGTCATGACCATGGCGTGCGCCACCACGGTGGTGGAATGCGCCGAGGAGGAAGACCTGCCGCTGCTCAAGCGGATCAATACCGAAGACGATTTCGGCACCACGCAAGCGCCGCGCGGCGATGGCGGTGA
This sequence comes from Burkholderiaceae bacterium, assembly GCA_041676645.1. Classification (GTDB taxonomy): domain Bacteria; phylum Pseudomonadota; class Gammaproteobacteria; order Burkholderiales; family Burkholderiaceae_E; genus JAMLIN01. The sequence continues at coordinate 13,823 of JBAYRO010000070.1, forward strand.
CGATGATGATGGCGATGACGGCGGCGATGCGCCTGCGCCTGATGACGACTGAAACCCGGCATAACGGAGGTTCGAAAGCCAATGGGTAAGTTCATCTACAAGGGGCCGATGTCCGCCGCCACACTGGGCGACGGTACGGACGTGATCCTCATGAACGGCCGGGAAGTCACCCTGCCTGACAACAATGACTGGGTGAAGAGCCTGATCGCGCAAGGCAGGCTCGCGCCTGTCGCCGATCGACCCGCGCGCGCCGCCAAGGCTCCCGCCAAGCCTGCCGAGAAGGAGAGCAAGTAATGGCCGCCAATTTCCTGCATGGCGTCGAGACCATCGAGATCGACAAGGGGCCACGCCCGATCCGGGGCGTGAAGACCGCTGTGGTCGGCCTGGTCGGCACCGCGCCGATCTTCGCGGTCGACGGGACGCTCGCCAGCGTCAACGATCCGGTGCTGGTCCTGTCTGATCGGGACGCGGCGCAGTATTTCGGGCCGCAGATGGAGGGTTATACGATCCCCCAGGCGCTCGACGCGATCTTCGATCAGGGTCGCGGCATCGCCATCGTCGTCAACGTCTTCGATCCCGACAAGCACTCCTCTTCCCAGGAGGAGGTCGCCGGGGCTTTCGCTGCGGATGGCCGCCTCACCCTCGATCATCAGGGCGTGTTCAATCTTGTGGTCAAATCCTCGGATGGCGAGACCACCCATGAAGCGGGTGTCGATTACGAGGTCGATCCGGTGGCCGGCGTCGTCACGCGTCTGACTGGCGGCGCGATCGCGGCGCTGGCCTCGGTGAAGGTCGCCTACGACTACGCCGATATCGAAAAGGTCATGCCGTCTGACATCATCGGCACGGTCGATGCGGCGGGCAACCGCACCGGCCTTCAGGCGCTTCAGGACACCTATAATGACATGGGCTTCTTCGCCAAAATCCTGATCGCGCCGGTCTACGGCACGCTCAACGCGGTGGCGACCGAGCTGAACGTCATGGCGCACAAGCTGCGCGCCGTCGCGCTGGTCGACGCGCCGATCGGCACCACCTTTGCCGACGCCATCGCCGGGCGCGGCCCGAACGGCTCGATCAACTTCAACTATTCCTCCGAGCGCATGGTGCTGTGCTATCCGCACCTGAAGGTCTATGACATCGCCACCGATAGCGAGCGGCTGGAGCCGTTCAGTCAGCGGCTGGCCGGCGTCATCTGCGCGGTGGACAATGATCGCGGTTACTGGTGGAGCCCGTCCAACAACGAGATCAAGGGCATCATCGGCGTCGAGCGCAAGCTCTCGGCGATGATCAACGACCCGACCACCGAGGTGAACCTCTTGAACGAGAACGGCATCGTGACGCTGTTCAATTCGTTCGGGACCGGCCTGCGCAGCTGGGGCAACCGCTCGGCGGCCTGGCCGACCGTCACCCACCCGAAGAACTTCATCAATGTGCGCCGCACGGCGGACGTGCTGCATGAGAGCGTCGAATATTCGATGCTCCAGTTCATCGACCGGCCGATCAACGACGCGCTGATTGATGACATCAAGGAGAGCGTCAACGCCTTCATGCGCACGCTGATCGGGCGCGGCGCGCTGATCGACGGCAAGTGCATCTACGATCCGGCGAAGAACGAACCGACCCAGCTGGCGCTGGGGCATCTCGTCTTCGACATCGAGTTCATGCCGCCGACGCCGGCCGAGCGCATCACCTTCGAGAGCTTCATCAACATCGAGATGCTGCGCCAGCTCGGCGGCGGCGCGTAAGGAGGCGACAAGCCATGAACGACAAGATCGCGATCAATCGCGTCACCAACGCGAATGTCTACATGAACGGCAATTCCCTCCTCGGCCGGGCCGAGGAAGTGGAGCTGCCGCAGGTCAAGCACAAGATGGCCGAGCACAAGGCTCTCGGCATGGTCGGCACCGCCGAGTTCTTCGCCGGCGTCGACAAGATGGAGGCCAAGATCAAATGGACCTCTTTCTATATCGAAGTGCTCCGATCGGCGGTTCACCCATTCAAGACCGTCCAGCTCCAGACGCGGTCGAGCCTCGAAACCTACACCGGACAGGGCCGCACGACCGAGGTCCCGGTGATGGTGATGATGACGGCGGCGTTCAAGGAGTTCCCGCTCGGCAGCTTCAAGCAGCATGAGCCGGTGGTCGTGGATACGGCCCTGTCGGTCTATTACGCGGCTATGGAGATCGATAAGCAACAGATCTTCGAGATCGACGTGCTCAACAACATCTACAAGGTCGCGGGCGATGACGTGCTCGCCACCTATCGCCTCAATATCGGGGCGTAGCGATGGCGGCGGCCGGGCCGGCGTGGCCTGACCGCCCGGCCGCCGTCATCCACTCATCAGGCCATGCAGGAGACAGGCTCGTGAACGACAAGACCGAAAAGACCGAAGTTGCGAAGGAAGTACCGGCCGGCGACGTGAAGGAAATCACGCTGCCATCGTCGGGCCAGGTTGCCACGGTGCGCAAGGGCAAGGGCAAGGACATGCGGATCGCGGCGCGCCATGTGAACCCGGCGCAGGACCCGATCGGCTATGCGATGGCGCTGGCGGCGCAGCTGACCGAGATCGACGGCAAGCCGGTGCTGCCGGAAGACCTTGACGACATGGACATGGACGATGTGGGGGCGATCATGGGCGCGCTGCCGGGAAAGTCCCTACCCCAAGGGATGCTTTCCAGCTCGTGACGGTGACGGGATGGTCGGCGGCCGAGATCGACGGGATGGAGATTGCCG
>JBAYRO010000071.1:0-16358 GCA_041676645.1 Burkholderiaceae bacterium
GGCGAGATCTCCGGGGGACGCGTCCACGGCCACAGCGGCGTGCTGACGCTGTTCGTGCGCGAAGCCCGGTGAGCGGAGCGTCCAGCCGTCGGCCGAATTCCGACCATGGTCGCCGGAAAGCCACACCGGAGCCCGGATTCCGGTAGGTTTCTTCATGGTCGCCATGGTTTCATCAAGAGCATGAGCAGCGCATTCGTCCCCTTCGAACGCAAGATCATCGATCCGGCGCACATCGAGGCCCTGCTGGCCGACCTGCCCCGGCCCCTGGTCTTCACCAACGGGGTGTTCGACATCCTGCATCGGGGCCATGTCACCTACCTGGCCGAAGCCCGCGCCCTGGGCGCCTGCCTGGTGGTCGCGATCAACAGCGACGCATCGGTGCGACGGCTCGGCAAGGATCCCGACCGGCCGATCAACGCGCTCGCCGACCGGCTGGCGGTGGTCGCCGCGCTCGAATCGGTGCAGTGCGTGACCTGGTTCGAGGACGACACGCCGCTGGCGCTGATCAAGCACATCGAGCCCGAAGTGCTGGTCAAGGGCGGCGACTGGCCGATCGAGCATATCGTCGGCGCCGATGAAGTCCGCGCCCGCGGCGGCAGCGTCCACTCGATTCCGTTTCGCTACGAACGATCGACGACCGAACTGCTCGGCCGGATCCGCAGCTAGGAGCCTGGGCGGCAGGGCGTTGCCCGGACTCCTAGACACCATGGTCGCCCACCATGACCCGGGCGACCATGGTGTCTAGGGACAGCGGGCCAGCCGGGCGCCGCGCAGGCTCGCCAGGTCGCCCATGCGGGCTTCGTCGAGCATGTCCGGTGGACCCTGGACCCGCAGGGTGATGCGCGTGGCCGCGGGATTCACGAAGCCGACCTCGGCATCCTCGACGCCTTGGGCGCGCAGGGCGTCGAGCAGCAGCTCGACACTGTCCATCCGGTTGAACACGCCGAGCGAGACCGCATGGCGATAGCTGCCGTCCCGGATCAGGTAGATGTCGCGCACGCCTCGTTCGCGGAGTTCGTCGATCCGGGCCTGGGCCTGCCCGGCCGATTCGAACGCGGGCAGGTAGACGATATAGCCGCTTCGGTTGTCGACGCGCAGCTCCTCGATGCTGGTCGCGCCCATGCCCTGGAGCTGGGTGCGCGCGGCCTCGGCCTGGACCCGGTCGAGGTCGCCCAGGTCGAAGCAGGCCGGCGGCGGCGGCGCGGCGGCGCTCGCAAGCGGGGCCGGCCAGAGTCCGGTTTCGACGCCGGCGGGAGACTGCACGCCAGGGCCGGTCGGCGCGGCAGGGGATTCGGCAGCGCCCGTGGCGGACGCGCCCCGGTCCGCGTCGTCGGCGAGTGCCGCCGTGAGCGGCGGCTCGGCGAGCCCGAAGGAAAGCGCGGGTGGCGCAGCGGCATCGGCGCTCGCGCCGGCTTGCGCGCCGGCGTCGGCCGGATCGCTCGCATCCGGGATCATCACCGATGGCTGGAGAGCCGGGGGATCATCGGCGTTGCCGCCGTCCCGATCGTTATCGCCGGGCTCGGCAGAAGCGTCGCCCATGCCGTCGCCGTCGCCCGTGCCGTCGCCGTCGCCGTCACCGAGCGGCCGCGATGCGACGCCACCGGGCACCGTCGGTCCGCTGCCCGCGGACTGCGCCGCGGATGCGGACGGCGCGGGCACCGCGCCGGCTGCCACCCGGGCCCCGGCATCGGCCCGCTCCTCGGATTCGACCCGGCCCGCCACCGCCCGCTCGGTGCCGGCGCGATCATCCGGCCCGAGCACGCGCAGGCGCTCGGGCCCGACCTGGCGACTCATGCGCTCGGGCTGGCGAACATCGCCGATGATCGGGTCGAGCCAGTCCTGCCCCCAGGCGAAAGCCAGCAGGTTGGCCACGATCAGCAACAGCAAGGCGATGCGCATCCTGCTCCCTCGTCAAGCCGTGGCGGCATCGAGGCGCAGGGACACCTCGCCGACCGCATGGACCCGCTCGCCCCCGGCCTCGCGGATGCGCAGGCCACCATGCGCATCGATGCCGAGCGCCGTGCCGCGGGCGATTTCACGATCCCCGTCGCGCAGCACGACAGGCCGACCCGCCACCGCGTCGAACTGCTCCCATCGCTCCCGGAAGGCACCCATGCCGCGCGCCACGAAATCCTCGAAGGCGACCGAGACCGCCAGCGCGCAAGCATGCAGCAGCTCGTCCGGATCGGTCGGTACGGCGTGGTCGAACAGGCCGACGGGCACGAGCGCGCCGGCGGGCCCCGCCTCGCGATCGAACTGCAGCGGTTCGAGCAGGTTCAGGCCGATGCCGGCAACGACGCGCTCGATGTGGCCGGTACGTCGCGTCTCGACGAGGATGCCGCCCGCCTTGCCCTGGCCGCGCACCAGGTCGTTGGGCCACTTCAGCCGCAGATCGGGAACCAGGCCGACGAGCGCCTCGGCGAGCGCGACGCCGACCGCGAGCGAAAAGCCCGCCAGCGGCGCATCGCTGCCGTCGATCGGGCGCTCGAATGCGATCGAGAAGGTCAGGGCACGATGCGGATCGGCAATCCAGCGGCGTCCCCGCCGGCCGCGCCCGGCCAGCTGGCGATCGGCGCGCAGCACGATCGGACCCCGCGGTCCGGCCTGGAATTCCCCGGCGAGAAGCGCATCGTTGGTGGAGCCGATCTCGGCCACCCTGCGCCACTCGATTCCCGAGCTTCTTCCCACCCCGTCGTCCGGCGAAACGTCGATTGTGGTGTTCACCGCGGAATCATATCCTGTCGCCGTTCATGTCCAACACCCGAGGCGTTGTCGGCCCGTCCAGCCTGAGTCCGCCCATGCGGTTCCCGCGCCGTCCGTCCAGCCTCGCGATCCTGGCGCTGGCCGTTGTCCTGGCCATCGTCTACGCAACGCTCCACCCCTTTTCCGGCTGGCGCCCCTGGTCCTCGCTCGGGGCGATCGGCCTGGGGTTCTTCTTCGAACCCTGGCCACGCTACTGGACGCGGTTCGACCTCCTGCTCAACATCGCGATGTACATGCCGCTCGGCCTGCTGCTCGCCCTGCTCCTGCGCCGGCACCTGCCGGCATGGCTGTGCGCGCTGCTCGCCCTGCTGGCCGCCGCCATGCTTTCGCTGCTGCTCGAATGGCTGCAGACCCTGCTTCCCGGACGAGTCCCCTCGCGCCTCGACTGGGCGGCGAATACCGCCGGAGCGCTGGCCGGCATCACGCTGGCCTTCGGTATCGAACGCCTGGCCGCGGCCGGCGCGGGCCGGTGGATCGCGACGCTTCGCCATCGACTGCCCTTCGACGAAAGCGCCGAGCTCGGCATTGCGCTGCTGCTCGCCTGGCTGGTGGCGCAGGCGGCGCCGCAGGTCATCGGCTTCGGCACGGGACGACTCGGCGATGCGGCCCTGCTCGTCGCCGGGATCGATCCGGCCCTGATCGACGCCTGGCGCATTCCCGCGAGGTTCGCGCGGCTGGCCGAAGGCGTCGGCGTGTTCATGACCGTGGTCGCGATCGGCGCACTGGTGCGCTCGATCACGCATCCCGCTGCCCCGTGCTTCGCGATCACGGTGGCAGTCCTGCTCGCCGCCGCCGCTGTGCGCGCGGCGGGCGCCCGCTGGCTGCCCGATGCGCAGGCGCCCTTCGGCTGGCTTTCGGCGGCAACCCAGGGCGGGCTGCTCGTCTCCCTGCCGGCATTGCTCGCCTGCGGCTGGCTCGCGCGTCGCCACGCGATCCTCATCGGGCTGGTCGCCCTCGTCGCCGCCACGGCGCTGCACAACCTGACGCCGGCGAACGAGTACCAGCGCAGCATGCTCGCCGCCGCCGACCAGGGCGAATGGGCGAACATCACGGCGCTCATCGGCGCGATCGGCTTCGCATGGCCCTATGCCGCGATCACCTTTCTGGCCGCGCGCATATCGGCACCCGGCGGCCCGCCGACTATAATCGACGGGCAATGAGCTACTACCAGCGCCACATCTTCTTCTGCGTCAATCAACGCGACGATGACACGCGCCCCTGCTGCGCCGCCGCCGGCGCGGCGGATCTGCAGGCCTACGCCAAGCAACGCTGCAAGGAACTCGGCCTGCTCGGCGCCGGGAAACTGCGCGTCAACAAATCGGGCTGCCTCGACCGCTGCGAACTCGGCCCGGTGGCCGTGGTCTATCCGGAAGGCGTCTGGTATCGGGTCTTCGACCGGCAGGATATCGACGAGATCGTCGAATCCCATCTCGCTGGCGGGGAACCGGTAGCACGCCTGCGACTCGAATGAACGCCGCCACCGAGACGGTGGCCATCGCCGGCGCAGCCGGCCGAATCTCGACCGCGTACGATGCGCCCCGCGACGCCCCGCGCGGCATCGCGGTGCTTGCGCATCCGCATCCGCTGTACGGTGGAACCCGTGACAACAAGGTCGTGCAGACGATCGCCCGCGCGCTCGTCGCGCAAGGCTACGCCTGCTGGCGGCCCGACTTCCGCGGCGTCGGCGAATCCGACGGCGCCCACGACGACGGCAACGGCGAGACCGAGGACCTGCTCGCGGTCGTCGCGCATGCGCGCGCGAGCGCCGGCGCCGATCTGCCGCTGGTGCTCGGCGGCTTCTCCTTCGGCTCCTTCGTCCAGACGCGCGTGGCGCGACGCCTCGCCGACGAGGGTCACCCCGCCGGCCGGCTGATCCTGGTCGGCGTGGCCGCCTCGCGCTTCGAGGTCGAAGCGGTGCCGGCCGAGAGCCTGGTGATCCATGGCGAGGAGGACGATGTCGTTCCGCTCGCCGCGGTGCTCGACTGGGCGCGTCCACTGGACCTGCCGGTCGTCGTCGTCCCGGGCTCCGGCCATTTCTTCCACGGGCGCCTCGGCCTGCTCAAGCGCCTCGTGCAGGAGTCGATCATCGGGGCCCCGCCGGGCACCGCCGATGCCGCCGCCGGAGGCCGCTGATGGACGCGACCGCCGATCGTCCGGTACGCACCCTGCTCGGCACCACCGAATTGCGCACCGGGCGGGCGGGCCTGTCGCCACGCCAGCGCCAGATCCTCATCCTGTGCGACGGCCGGCGCCAGGCCCGGGTGCTGGAGCGCTGCTTTCCGGAGCCGGGCTTCATCGAGGAACTCGCCGCACTCGAGGCGCTGGGCTTCGTGCGCCGTTCACCGCCGCCGGTGGTGCCGGCGGACATGCTCGCCAGCGCACCCGAGGATGCCGCCCTGGGCACCTTGCGCCGGCGCCTGGTGCAGGCATGCGCCGACACGCTCGGCGAGGCCGGCGAAGCCTTCGTCGAACGCATCGGCAAGGCGCGCTCGCGCGCCGAGCTGCGCCGCCTCGTACCGGCCATGATGGCCGCCGTCGCCGCGATCCGCGATGACGACACCGCGCAGGCGCTGTTGGAGAGGATCGAACCGCTGTGAGCGCCAGCCCCGCCAGCGACGGCTACGATGAACTGACCGTGTTCGAGCGCACCGAGACGGGCGACGCCGCGCTGGCCGCGCCACCGCCCGGACTTGATCGCGCGAGCCTGCGGCTGCTGACCCTGATCGATGGCCAGCGCAGCCTCGCCGACCTGCCCCGTTTCGCGCGCGCGGGCGAGCTCGATCGCATCGTCGCCATCCTGTGCGAACGCGGCCTGGTGGAACTGCGCGGCCAGGCCGATCTCCACGATGCCCAGGCCCGCCAGCAGCGCCTCGCCGACGAGCGCGCCATGCTCGAACACATGAAGCAGCAGCTGCGCGGGGTGTTCAACCGCGAGCTCGGCCATGCCGGCGAGATCTGGGAGGCACGGGTCGCCGACTGCGTCAGCATCGAGGTGCTGCGCCAGGTGCTGCGCGAGGCGATCGATGTGCTGTACTTTCGGGGCGGCGGCGAACCGGCCCGGCGCGTGGTCGCCCTGGTCAAGCCGCTGTTCCGGCAGTCGCCCGGCAGCCCGTGACCGGACCCCCGAGCGTGGCGCGGCCGATCCCTGCGCGGGTTCCGGACCCTCTCCGGGCCTGCCGGCCGCCGACATCCCTATAATGTGAGGTTTCAGAGGAGCATTGATGCACAAGCTCTTGTCTTTTATCGCAATTTTCCTGTCGGTCTCGCTCAGCATGGGAGCCGGGACCGCCCAGGCGCAGGTCAGCCCCCCGGAGATCGCGGCCAAGGCCTGGATCCTGGTCGACATGACGACCGGCCAGGTGCTCGCCGAGCACAACGCCGACGAGCGTTTCGAGCCGGCATCGCTCACCAAGGTGATGACCGCCTACGTGGTGTTCCGCTCCCTGACCGAGAAGCGGATCGATCTCGACCAGCGCCCACCGGTGTCGGAACGCGCCTACAAGGCGATCGGCTCGCGCACATTCGTCGAGCCCAACGACCCGGCGCGGATCGAGGACCTGCTGCGAGGCATGATCGTGCAGTCGGGCAACGATGCATCGATCATCCTGGCCGAAGCGGTCGCCGGCACCGAGGAGGGGTTCGCCCAGATCATGAACCAGACCGCCGAGCGGATGGGCATGACGAACACCCAGTTCCGCAATTCGACCGGCCTGCCCGATCCGGAGCACTACTCGACCGCCCGCGATCTCGCGACCTCCGCGATGAACCTGATCCGGGACTTTCCCCAGTTCTATCCGCTCTATTCCGAGAAGGAATTCACCTACAACGACATCAAGCAGGGCAACCGCAATCGCCTGCTCTACGTCGATCCGACGGTCGACGGCATGAAGACCGGCTATACCGAGGCGGCGGGCTACTGCCTGATCACCTCGGCCCAGCGTCCGCAGCCCGGCGCCAACCTGCAGCGCCGGCTCATATCGGTCGTGCTGGGCACCGCATCGATGGCGGCGCGCGCGATCGAATCCCAGAAGCTGATCAACTACGGATTCCAGAACTTCGACGCCGTCGAGCTCTATGCGGCCAGCCAGGCGGCCGGCAGCTACACGGTCTGGAAAGGCAAGGCCGACCTCATCACCGGCGGCTTCGAGGATCCGGTGCGGGTGACCGTGCCCAAGGGACAGGGCAAGAAGATCCAGGCCGAGATCGAGCATATCCAGCCGCTGGTCGCACCGATCGCCAAGGGCCAACGCATCGGCACCCTGCGCGTGCACTACGAGGGCGAGCTGCTCACCGAGCGTGCGCTCCTCGCGAACGAGGACATCGAGCCCGCCGGCATCCTGGGCCGCCTCTGGGACAGCCTGAAGATGCTGGTCCTGCGCCAGTGAGGACCCGCAGCGACGAGGGGGCAATATGAGCCCGAGCGCACGGCCGCCCGAAGCCGGGCTCGCGTCCCCCACGGGGCGACCGGCGCGCAGCGACGAGGGGGCAATATGAACGAGCAGACCGTCTACCTCGATGGCCGGTACATGCCGCTCGCCGAGGCCCGCATACCGGTGCTCGACCGGGGCTTCATCTTCGGCGACGGCGTCTACGAAGTGGTCCCGGTGTATGCCCGCCGGCCGTTTCGCTGGCCGCAGCACCGGGCCAGGCTCGGTCGCAGCCTCGCTGCCATCCGGATCGCCGACCCGCTCGGGGAAGCGGGCTGGGACGCGCTGGTGGCCGGGCTCGTCGCCCGTCATCCCTGGCCCGAGCAGTTCGTCTACATCCAGGTCACCCGCGGCGTGGCGCCGCGCGCGCACGCCTTCCCGGCCGAATCCACGCCGACCGTCTTCGCGATGAGCAGCGAGCTCAAGCCTCCCGCCGCGGAGCTGCTCGGCAAGGGCATCTCGCTCGCGTCGCTGCCCGACGAGCGCTGGCTGCATTGCGACATCAAGTCGACCTCGCTGCTCGGCAATGTGCTGGCCCGCCAGGCGGCGATCGATGCCGGTGCGAATGAATGCGTGATGTTCCGCGACGGTTTCCTGACCGAGGGCGCGGCAAGCAATGTCTGGGTCGTGCGCCACGGCGCGGTGTGCGGCGTGCCGGCCGGCCCCCTCGCCCTGGAGGGCATCCGGGTCGGGCTGATCGAGTCGCTGTGCGCCATCGAAGGCATCCCCTTCGAACGGCGCCGCATCCATCGCGACGAAGTCGTCCGCGCCGACGAACTGATGATCAGCTCGGCGACGCAGGAGATCCTGCCGGTCACCCTGCTCGATGGCGAACCGGTCGGCGATGGTCGTCCCGGACCACTGCATCGCCGCCTGCACCAGGCCTACCAGCGGGCCAAGTCCGATCCCGCCATCGCGGGCTGGTCGTGAACGACGAGACCAACAGCGACCGCGATCCGCACAACGAGCGGGCCTTCGACCGGCTCGAGCAGCTGCTCGAGTTCCCGGTCGATTTCCCCCTGAAGATCATCGGCGCCCGTGTAGACGAGTTCGCCGACACGGTGACCGGGATCGTCCTGGCGCACGCACCCGACTTCGACCCGGCCACCGCGCGGATGCGGGTCTCGTCCAAGGGCAGCTGGCTCAGCGTCTCGGTGACGATAAGGGCGCAGTCGCGCGATCAGCTGCAGGGGCTGCACGATGCCCTGGCAGCCCATCCCCTGGTGCGAATGGTGCTCTGAAGCCGGCGATCCCGCCGGTCCGGAATCAACGGCGCAACAGCGTCGCCATCACCTGCCCCTGCGCCAGCAGCTCGAGCCGATCGCGCGAAAGCCGGTAGCCGGTGGTGGAGCTCAGGGCCGCGACCATGCGTCGCTCGGCGATGCCGAGTTCGCCGTCGCAGGCCATCTTGGTCGACTGTTCGATGCGGAACTGGAGTTCCTCGTCCCGGGTGCGGAAGCGCCCACCCATGCGATTGCAGCCGACGCCGGCCGAGAAGCTGCCACGGCCATCCTGCTCGTCCTCGAAGGAGAGCAGGTTCGCCTCCGGGCGCGCATCCTTCGGCACGGGCTTGCCGAGGACCTCGACAAAGCTCCACTGGCTCCCGGCCAGGCCGCTCGAGAACAGACCGCGCAGGATACTGCCCGGGCCGCGCGAGGCGCCTTCGCCGGCGGGGCCGCCGGGCTGGGCACAACCGGCAAGCGTCGCGATGCCCAGGGCGAGGATGGCGCGACGCCGGATGCCGGGGCGGTCGGCATCGGCGAGGGACGGGATGGTGCTCATCGGCGGGAACTCCGGCTGAAACGGTCCCCGATCATGCCATGATCGGCCCCTGATTCCCGTTCCCATGCCGCGGGGCTTCCATGGATACCCCTTCGAATCCGATCCGGGTCCGCCGGCTCGGCCGCGTGCCCTACCTGCCGACGCTCGAAGCGATGCGCGAATTCACCCGGGAGCGCGACGGCGCCAGCCTCGACGAGATCTGGTTGCTCGAGCATCCTCCGGTCTTCACGCAGGGCTTCGCCGGCCAGGCGGGCTTCGTGCGCGATCCCGGATCGATTCCGCTGGTGGCGACCGAGCGTGGCGGCCAGGCTACCTATCATGGTCCCGGCCAGCTCGTCGCGTATCTCCTGGTCGACCTGCGCCGGCGCCGGCTCGGCGTTCGCGGCTTCGTCGAGGCAGTCGAGCGGGCGCTGATCGACTACCTGGGTTCGGCCGGCATCGCCGCCGGCCGACGCGAACGCGCCGCCGGCGTCTACCTGGCCGATACCGATGCGGCATCGGGCCCCAAGATCGCATCGATCGGCCTGAAGATCAGCCATGGCCGCAGCTACCACGGGCTCGCGCTGAATGTCGCGATGGATCTCGAACCCTTCGGACGCATCGACCCCTGCGGCATGCCGGGGCTCGTGATGACCGACATGCGCAGCCAGGGCGTCTCGCGAAGCGTCGCCGACGCCGGCGAGGAGCTTGCCGCCCGGCTGATCTCCCGGCTTGGGGCGGAACCCGCGACGACATCGGCGACAATGTCCTCGTCCCGATTCCCGCAGGCCGAACCATGATCGATCCGTCCCGACCGCTTCACCGCCACGATGACCCGAGGATCAAGCAGAAGGCGCAGGCCAAGACGGCACGGATCCCGATCAAGGTAGCGCCCGCCACCGAGGTCCTGCGCAAACCCGAATGGATCCGGGTCCGGCCACCCGGCGTCGGCAGTCGCTTCCACGAGATCAAGCGGATCCTGCGCGAGCATCGCCTGCATACCGTCTGCGAGGAAGCCGCCTGCCCGAACATCGGGGAGTGCTTCGGCAAGGGCACCGCGACCTTCATGATCATGGGCGACAAGTGCACCCGTCGCTGCCCCTTCTGCGACGTCGGCCATGGCCGGCCCGACGCCCTCGACCCGGACGAACCGGCCAATCTGGCGCGGACCATCGCCGCGCTGCGCCTGCGCTACGTCGTGATCACCAGCGTCGATCGCGACGACCTGCGCGACGGCGGCGCCGGACACTTCGTCGACTGCATCCGCCAGGTCCGCGAGGTTTCGCCGGCCACCCGCATCGAGGTCCTGGTGCCCGACTTCCGGGGACGACTCGAACGCGCGCTCGAGATTCTCGAAGCCGCGCCGCCCGACGTGATGAACCACAACCTGGAAACCGTGCCCAGGCTGTATCGCGAAGCCCGGCCCGGTTCGGACTATGCGCATTCACTGCGGCTGCTCCAGGAATTCAAGCGCAGGGTGCCGGGCGTGCCCACCAAGTCGGGCCTGATGGTCGGCCTTGGCGAAACCGACGACGAAATCCTCGAGGTGATGGCCGACATGCGCGATCACGACATCGACATGCTCACCATCGGCCAGTACCTCGCGCCGTCGACGGCCCACCTGCCGGTGCGCCGCTATGTCCATCCGGACGGCTTCGCCATGTTCGGCGCGCGCGCGAGGGAGATGGGCTTCACCCATGCGGCCGTCGGCGCGCTGGTGCGCTCCTCCTACCATGCCGACGAACAGGCGCGCGCCGCCGGCGTTCCGGGCGACTGAGGAGGGAAAGGGAAAGGGAAATGGGGTCAGACAGGGAAATGGGGTCAGACACGATTTGCGCATGCAAATCGTGTCTGACCCCATTTCCCTGACCCCATTTCCTTTCCCTTTCCCCGGCCCGGCCTAGGGCTGCAGCGATTCGACCAGGAAGCGCTCGGTCGCGCTGCGCGCCGCCGGCATGTTCATGACCCGCTGCGGCGCATTGCCCAGCAGCAGGACTTCGGCGCGCGGATTGTTGCGCAGGAGCGGTCCGCAATGGCCGATCGGATCGGGCAGGCCGACCCAGTCGTTGGCCGAAGAGAAAAGCGGATCGCGCGCGCTGATCACATTGAGCACCGGGCGGCCCGGGGGCAGGCGGGTGCCATGTTCCTTGACGAAGAAGTTGTTCTCGCAGCTCCAGGCGAACAGGAGCCGGGCGCTGAACTCGGGGCCGTCGTAGCGCGCCGATGCCACCGCGCCCTCCTCGACGCCGCCGAGAGCGAGCCGGCTGGTGTCGGCCCAGTCGACGGTGCCCAGGGCCTGCAGGGCGAAGACGATCTCGGTGCGGCGCAGCTCATGGATGCGTTCGTAGCTTTCCTTGTCGACGGGCGAGGTGTAGGTGAGCCGGCTCTGCAGCTGCATGCTGTCCGTGGCGATGCTGCCGATGCCGAGCGACTCGGCCAGCCAGATCTGCCATTCCTTGAGCGCCGGCGAAATCCCGGAGGCGCCATGCATCATCACGACGACCGGCACCCTCGCGACGGCGCGGCCCTGCACCTCGCCCAGCGGCCCGGCGTAGACCGGACCGCCGGTCGCACGCGACGGGATCACGACCCAGGCGTGCTCGACCACGGCCCGGGCCGAAACATTGGAGTGGCTCCACGACGAACCATGCACCACCCCGTCGGGCGCGACCGGCCGTGAGGAGCAGGCGGAGAACAGGACCGTCAGGCCGATGAGGCATGCGAGGACAGGGCGCTGCATTGAAGACTCCGAGTGATGGTGCGCCCGGGGCTCGCCGGCGCCCTTGCCGGCCGCGACCACCGCCACGCCGACGCTACCGGAATATAGCGGACATCCCGCCCCGGGCGACCCCTGTCGCATGCCGCCCGGCGGCCCGTCCGGGCCACTCGCGTTATCCTTCGTGCAGGCACCGCTTACACGAACCCAGGAGACAAGGATGATCGAACTCTACTTCGCGCCCGGCGCATGCTCGTTCGTACCGCATGTCGGGCTCGAGATCGTTCGGCAGAAGACCGGCGAGGACTTCGAGCCGAAGCTGATCAAGCTGCACAAGGGTGAGCACCAGACCCCGGAATACCTCGCCATCAACCCGCACGGGCAGGTGCCGGTCGTCACGGTCGACGGCAAGCCCCTGACCCAGATCCTCGCGATCATCGACCATCTCGACCAGCGCTTCCCCCAGGCCGGCCTGCTGCCGACGGATCCCTGGGAGCGGGCGCAGGCGCTATCGACGCTCGCCTGGTTCAACAACACGGTGCACCCGACCTTCACGCATGTGTTCATGCCGCACAAGTTCAGCGACGACAAGGATGTCCAGCAGAACATCCGCGGCCATGCGGTCGAGGCCTATCGCGGACTGCTCGAAAGGCTCCAGGAACAGATCGCTGCCGGCGGCCCGATCTGGAACCGGCCCGCGGCGACCCCGACCGATGCCTATGCCTTCACCCTGCTGCGATGGGCCGGCTATGCCGGAATCGATTCGGCATCGCTGCCCGGCCTCAAGGCCTACGTCGAGAGCCGGATGGGCCTGGAGCCGATCGCCGCCGCCCTGGCGCGCGAGCGGATCGCGCTCGACACCTACAAGCCCGCCGCCTGAACCACGAACCGGCGCGTCCTGGCCCCTTCGCAGACCCTCAGTGGGAGTGGGGCAGGACGATCCAGGCCGTGCGCCCTTCGGTCGCGAAACCGATCTCGGCGCCGTGCGGCAGGCACAGGCGCGTACTGCCATGGCCAAAGGGCAGGCCGGCGAGCACCGGCGTGCGCGTATGAGCACGCAGCCAGCGCAGCACCGCCGCCATGCCGAAGCCGCCGTCGGCTTCGGTGGTGCGATAGCCGTTGAATTCGCCGAGCAGAATCACCCGCTGGGCGTCAAGCACCCCCGCATGGAGCAGCTGGATCAGCATGCGCTCGATGCGGTAGGGATGCTCGTTGACGTCCTCGAGGAAGAGGATGCCGCGTTCGATGCGCGGAAACCAGGGCGTGCCGAGCATGGCGCACACGAGCGCGAGATTCCCGCCCCACAACACGCCGCGCTCATCGATGCCGGCCGGGCCCGAGACCCGGAAGCCGAGCACTTCGAGGCGCCCCGCCATCGCATCGTCGAAGGTGGCGACGGTGTTCTCGTCCAGCGATTCGAAACTGCCGCCGAAATCGGCGAGCAGCGACGGCCCCGACCAGGTGGTGGCGCCCACGCGCGCCAGCATCGCCAGCTGGAAGGCGGTGAAGTCGGAATATCCCACCCAGCGCTTGCCCGATTCGGCGAGTCGCGCCAGGGGCAGCCGCGGCAGGATCCGGCTCAGGCCGTAGCCACCGCGGGTGATCATCGCGATCGACTCGGGCGCCGCGGCCGCGCGCTCGAAGGCGGCCAGGCGCATCCGGTCGGTGCCCGCGAAGCGCATGCTGCGCGCGAGCGCCGCGCGATCGAGCCGGGGCGCGTAGCCGAGCCGGCGCAGGTTCGCGAGCCCCCGCTCAACGCGGGAATCGCCCTCGGGAACGGCGCCCGCCGGCGAGAAAAGGTAGATGCCGTGTGCGAGACCCGGTGTCGTCATCGCCGCAGTCTGCCACGAATCGGCCGCTGGACAGCGGCTACACTACGGCATCGGAAACGAAGCCCTGTGGCGCCCCCGGGCGGCGCCGACACGGCAGATCGAGGATTCGGATGATCCGAAACGAGGATGGCAGGCGTCTCGTCGCGCGCGTGTGGCAGATCCTGCTCTCGCCCGGCCAGGCATGGCCCGAGATCGAACGCGAGCCCGCCACGATCGGAGGCATCTACCGCGAATACCTGGTCTGGCTCGCACTGGTGCCGGCCGTCGCGGGCTTCATCGGCGCCTCCCTCATCGGCTACCAGAGCCTCGGCTTCGGGGGGCGTCTCGGCGTCGGCGCCGGCCTCGTCCAGCTCGTGGTCGGGTTCGTCCTGAGCCTCGTCGGCGTGTACCTCGTGAGCATGGTGGTCGACTGGCTCGCGCCGAAGTTCGGCGGCACGTCGAACCGGCTCGCCGCCTTCAAGCTGGTCGCCTACGGATCGACCGCGGCCCTGGTGGGCGGCATCTTCGCGATCGTTCCCCTGCTCGGCCTTCTCGGCCTGCTCGCGGCGATCTACTCGATCTACCTGGTCTACCTCGGCCTGCCGGTCCTGATGAAGAACCCGCCGGCCCGTACCCTGCTCTACACGATCACGATCGTGGTCTGCGCCATCGTGGTGAACCTGCTCATCGCGGCGATCGCCGGCTGGTTCCTGCCCGGCCCGGCGCGACCCGCCCCGACCGAAATCGGCGTCGATGCCCGCCAGGACGATGCCGCCCTGACGGCCGCCAAGGTGGAGGAGCTCAGCCGCCGCATCGAGGAGATGAGCCGTCGCCTGGAGGCCGGCGCGGGCGCCGGCGATGCCCAGGATCTCGCGCGGGCCGGTCGCGAGGCCGTCGGCGAAATGGCGCGCGGCACCGGCGGGCGGACGCCACTCGAGGCCGCCCGGCTGAAATCGGTCCTGCCCGAAACCGTGGGCGGCATGGAGCGGGGCGGCTACGAAGCCGAATCCCGCAGCATGATGGGCCTGAACATGTCGACGGCCAAGGCGAGCTACGAGGACGCCACCCGCTCGCTCAGGCTCGAGATCATCGATACCGGCAGCGCAGCCGGCCTGCTCTCGGGCGTGGTCGGCTGGGCCAACCTGCTGGTCGATCGCGAGACCGACACGATCACCGAGAAGACCTGGCGCAGCGGCGACCGGGTGATCAGCGTGCGGGCCGACAAGGACGGCAGTCGGGCCGAGTACAAGCTGCTGCTGCCCAACGGCATCGCGATCGAAGCCCGCGGCCGGCACATGAGCCTCGAGGAGGTGACCGCGGTGGTCGCCGGCCTCGATCTGCGCGAACTCGAAGCCGCCGAATGATGTGGCCGGGCCGAAGGAGACCCCATCCATGACAGGAACAACACAGCGCGCCGGTGTCGCGATCGTCACCGGCGCCGGTACGGGCATCGGACGGGCGGCCGCCCTGGCCTTGCTCGCCGATGGCTGGCGGGTCGTGCTCGCCGGGCGCCGGGCCGGACTGCTCGAGGAACTCGCGGCACAGGCCGGCGCCGAGCATGCGCTCGCCCTGCCCACCGACGTGTCCGACCCGAAGGCGGTCGCACGCCTGTTCGCCGGCGCCCGCGACGCCTTCGGCCGGGTCGACCTGCTCTTCAACAATGCCGGCATGGGAGCGCCCGCCCTGCCCCTCGAGGACCTGAGCCCGGAACAGTGGCGAGCGGTCGTCGATGTCAACCTCTCGGGCATGTTCTATTGCGTGCAGGAAGCCTTCCGCATCATGAAGGCGCAGGATCCCCGCGGCGGACGCATCATCAACAACGGCTCGATCTCGGCGCATGCGCCGCGGCCGCATTCGGCCCCCTATACCGCGACCAAGCATGCGGTGACCGGCCTGACCAAGTCCGCATCGCTCGACGGGCGACCCCACGACATCGCGGTCGGCCAGATCGACATCGGCAACGCCGCCAGCGAGCTGACCGCGCGCATGGCCAAGGGCGTGCCGCAGGCCGATGGCCGGATCGCGCCCGAGCCGCTGATGGATGTCGACCAGGTCGGCCGGGCCGTCGCGCAGATGGCCGCATTGCCGCTCGAATCGAACATCCAGTTCATGACCATCATGGCCACGAAGATGCCCTTCGTCGGCCGCGGCTGATCCGGCGGCGGCTGCGGGGGGCGTGACGCTCAGCCGGCCATGGGCGCCGGCGCCCGGTCGAGCTCCTTGCGCAGGCGGGCCCGCAAGCGCTCGATCTCGATGCCGCCGATCAGCGTTGCGGCGATCGTGCCGTCGCGCCCCACGATGAAGCGGGTCGGCGTGCCGGGGATCGGGCCGAAGGCCTCGAGCACCTCGCCCATCGGATCGAGCGCCACCACGAAGGGCAGGCGATTGCGCCTGGCGTAGGCGATCACATGGTCGGGGCGATCGTAGGGAACCGCGACCGCGATCATGCTCAGCCCCTCGGGGCCGAGTTCACGCGTGAGCGCCGCGATCCCGGGCATCTCGCGCACGCAGATCACGCATGTGGTCGCCCAGAACTCGACCATCACCACCTGCCCCCTCAACCCGGCGAGCTCGATCCGGCGCCCGTCGATGGCATTGAAGGCGATATCGGGCGCCGGCTTGCGGGTCATGAGGCCCTGCCAGCCCGCCCAGGCGGCGAGACCGGCACCGAGCACCAGCATGACGACGAGGACCGCTCGACCGCGTTTTCCTGAAAGCATTCCGATTCCGAGAAGATGCCCCGCGCAATGGGCGGCCGTACTAGTGTACCGGCGCCTCATCGGCGGCTTCGTCCCTCGCTTCGTCGGGAAGTTGCCAACGTTCGCCACCCCGTACCCGCAGCGGCGGGCAGTCGATGGCCGCCGCGACCGCGGCGAGAAA
>JBAYRO010000072.1:0-16273 GCA_041676645.1 Burkholderiaceae bacterium
CTTCACGTAGGAGGTCACGGTATGGTCGTCGACCACCATGCTTGCCTCGCGCATCAGCGCATCGCGATCCTTGACGTGGCCGGGATGGCGGGCGAGCGCATGCAGCATCCAGAACTCGGTGACGGTGAGCTGCACCGGCGTGCCGTCCCAGCTCGCCTCGAAGCGCTGGAGGTTGAGCCGCAGCGGGCCGCGTTCGATGACGTCCTCGGCGGTGTTCGCCTGCGCGGCCAGGTCGGCGCGACGGAACAGCGCCGTGACCCTGGCGAGCAGGTGCGGCAGGCTGACGTTCTTGGTGACGTAGTCGTCGGCGCCCAGGCGCAGTCCGGAAACGATGTCGATCTCGGAATCGCGCGCCGAAAGGATCAGGATCGGCAGGCCGGGCGCCCGGCTGCGCAGCCAGCGACAGAGCTCGAAGCCGCCCTCGGGCTCGTCGCCCAGGCCAATGTCGACGATGGCGAGATCCGGGAGCCGGCCGTCGAGGCCCTGCTGGGCGGATTCCCGGTCGGGATAGGTGGTGACCTCGAAACCGTGGCGCGTCAGCGCATCGCGCAGGTTGTCGCTGATCGACGGCTCGTCTTCGATGATCGCAATGCGTCTTGCCATCCGACGAGGGTACCGCATGGACGGCCGGGCACGACAGACGAACGGCAGGCGCCGATTTCGTGCCTCGCCGTTGCCACATTCGATCACTTCTCTGCCCGTCGTGGTCCCGGCCGGGCCTTGCCCGGAACGTCGAATGCTGCCATGGACAGTGCGACGAAACCGCGGGGTACGGGGATGGGAATGCCGAAAGCCGAAGGGCAGGACACGACGGGCATGGCCGGGACGATGACGGGCGAACTGCTCGGCGCCGGCGAGTCCGAAGGACGGGTCCGCCATCCGGGCGCCTGGCTGGAATGGCTGATGCTGGTCGGCTATGCCGCCGCGACGGCCATCGCGATCGGTTGCGCCCTCGGAATCGTGGTCGCGCTGACCGCATCGGCCGCCATGGCCTCGCCCGCCGCGGGCGGCGCTGAAGGCCCACGTTCGGCGAGCCGGGGCGTCGACAGCCAGAGCCTGCTGGCCGACCTGCCCCGGATCATGCAACTCGACGAAGCGGAAGGCGCCGGACTGCTGCTCGACACCAGCACGGGGCTCGTCGTGGCTCCGGTACAGGCCACCAGTGCGCGGATGAAGGTCACCGGCAGCGCGGTCCGCGGCACCGTCACCCAGCGCTTCACCAACCCGAGCGACGACTGGCTCGAAGGCGTGTTCGTCTTCCCGCTGCCCGACGATGGCGCGGTCGACCATGTGCGGATGCGGGTGGGCGACCGCGCCATCGAAGGCCGGATCGTGGAGCGGGGCGAAGCGCGCGAACACTACGAGCGCGCCAAGGCGCAGGGCCGGCAGAGCTCGCTCGTCGAGCAGCAGCGGCCGAACCTGTTCACCACCCGGGTGGCGAACATCGCGCCCTGGTCGACGATCGAGATCAGCATCGAATACCAGCAGGCGCTCGCCTTGCGCGATGGCGCCTGGCGGCTGCGCTTTCCGGCGCTGTTCATGCCGCGGCAGGCCATCGGCGACGCCGCCGATATCAGCGCGCTGCAGCGGCCGACGACACCGCCCGCGGTGTCGATGCTCGTGGACATCGACGCCGGCATGCCGATCTCGCGGCCGGTATCGGGCTCGCATGAGGTGCTGGTGATCGAGGACCGCGCCATCGGCGACCCGGCATCCGCGAGCGAGTCCGAAACCGGCGATCGCTACCAGGTCACCCTCAAGCCCGGCCACGCACTGCCCGAGCGCGACTTCGAGCTCGAGTGGCAGCCCCTGGCCGGCCATTCGCCGGCGGCGATGCTGCCGATCGAGAAGCATGGCGACAACTGGTACGCGATGCTCATGCTCAATCCGCCGGCCTCCCTGGCCAGCCCCGTCGCCCCGGCGCCCCGCGAGATCGCTTTCGTCGTCGATACTTCCGCGTCGATGGCCGGCGCGCCGCTCGAGCAGGCGCGCGCCGCCCTGCGCTTCGGGCTGGAGCGGCTGCGCGCCGGCGACCGCTTCAACCTGCTGGGCTTCGGCGATCGCCACCAGGCCCTGTTCGACGAACCCCGCGCCTACAACGCCAGCACCGCCCGCCAGGCGCGCGCCTGGATCGCACGGCTTGCCGCCGGCGGCGACAGCCGCAACCTCAGCGCGCTCGAACAGGCATTCGCGACGCCACTGCGCGATGGTGTCGACCATCTGGTCGTGTTCATCAGCGACGGCGATATCGACCAGGAGGACGAGTTGCTGCAGGTAATCGACGCCGGCACCGGCGCGCAGCGCCTGTTCACCGTCGGCGTGGGCACGGCATCGAACAGCTGGGTGATGGGCAAGGCGGCCGAGGCCGGCCGCGGCACCTTCGCCCGGATCGCCCGGACCGGCGAAGTCGAACGGCGCATGGCCGCGCTCTTCGCCAAGCTGGGCCGTCCGCTGGTGACCGGCATCGAGATCGCGTTCGATGGCGCCCAGCCGCTGGATCCCCTGCCCTCGACCCATGAGTTGCATGCCGGCGAACCCCTGATCGTGCGCGCGCGCTTCGCCCGGCGTCCGGCGGGCGCCACCGTCGCGGGCTGGCTCGGCGACACCCGCTGGGAAGGCCGGGCGAGCGCCCGCGTCACCGAAGGCACGGGCCTGCATGTGCTCTGGGCGCGCAATCGCATCGAATCACTCCAGGACCGGCTGCGCTTCGCGGGCGGCTCCGACACCGAGCAGGAACGGCTGCGCGACGAGATCCGGGCGCTGGGCATGGCGCATCATCTCGTCACGCCCTACACCAGCCTCGTCGCGATCGACCAGGCGCCGGTACGCGAGGCGATGTCCTCGCACCCGCGGGCCGCGCCGGAGCAGACGCGCCCCAGCGCCGGATGGGAGCACATCGCCGCGCTCGCGCCGGGCCAGATGGCGAAGGCTGCCGCAGCCGGCCGGGAGATCGCGATCGGCCTGGGGATCCTGCTGCTCGCGCTCGGGCTGCTCAGCATCGGCGCGATCCGCCCGACGCCAACGGCCCGGGGAAGCTAGCAGCGCAGAACCGTCTCCGCCATCACGCGGCGGCCCGGCGAGCCGCCCTCCGAGCGGGCCCCGCCTGTCCACGCTCCCGAAAACGGGCTTTCGGAACGCCTCGCGGCGATGCATGCCCGACCGGGTCCGAGTTCGCTTGCGCTAGATCAATGTCGCTCGCTGCACCGCAGCGTAGCCTGATCCCGCAGTCCCCACCGGCACCTCGGAGCGGCGCCGGCAGGTAATCCGATCAATGGAGCTGACGTGATGACGACAACGAGACAGCACACCACCCTCGGCGCGATCGCGCTGGCGGTATTCGCCATGTGCGCCACCTATTCCACGAGCCAGGCGCAGCAGGCGCCCGCCGACCCCGTGGCGCAGCAATACCAGCAGGCGGACGGTTCGCCGCTGGCCGGGGCCGAAATGGTCCAGAGCATCCATCCGAAAGCCCCGCCGATGACGACGGCGGAATTCGAGCAAGCCCGCCAGATGTATTTCGAGCGCTGCGCCGGCTGCCACGGCGTGCTGCGCAAGGGCGCCACCGGCAAGCCGCTGACACCGGACATCACCATCGAGCGCGGCACCCAGATCCTCAAGACCTTCATCCACTACGGCTCGCCCGCGGGCATGCCGAACTGGGGCACCTCCGGCGACATGAGCGAAGCCGAGGTCGACATCATGGCGCGCTACATCCAGCATGAGCCGCCGACCCCGCCGGAGTGGGGCCTGGCCGACATGAAGGAGACCTGGAAGGTCATCGTCCCGCCCGACCAGCGTCCGACCAAGAAGATGAACGACTGGGACATCGAGAACATCTTCTCGGTCACCCTGCGCGACAGCGGCGAGATCGCCCTGATCGACGGCGCCTCGAAGGAGATCATCAACATCATCACGACCGGCTATGCGGTGCACATCACGCGCACCTCGGCATCCGGTCGCTACCTGCTGGTGATCGGCCGCGATGCGCGCGTCAACCTGATCGACCTCTGGATGGAGAAGCCCGACAACGTCGCCGAGATCCGCGTCGGACTCGAGGCGCGTTCGGTCGAAACCTCGAAGGCAGCGGGCTATGCCGACAAGTACGCGATCGCCGGCAACTACTGGCCACCGCAGTACGTGATCATGGACGGCGACACCCTGGAGCCGCTGAAGATCCAGGCCACGCGCGGCATGACGGTCGACACCCAGGAGTACCATCCCGAGCCGCGGGTCGCCGCGATCGTGGCCAGCCACTCGAAGCCGGAGTTCATCATCAACGTGAAGGAGACCGGCAAGATCCTGCTGGTCGACTACACGGACCTGCAGGCCCTGAAGACCACCGAGATCGAAGCGGCGCGCTTCCTGCACGACGGCGGCTGGGACGCCAGCGGACGCTACTTTCTCGTGGCCGCCAACGAATCCGACAAGATCGCGGTGGTCGACAGCGAGGAAGGCAAGCTGCAGGCGCTGATCGATGTCGGCCGCATCCCGCACCCGGGTCGCGGCGCCAACTTCGTCCATCCGAAGTTCGGTCCCGTCTGGGCGACCGGCCACCTCGGCGATGAATCGATCGCGCTGATCGGCACCGACCCGGAGAAGCATTCCGACCAGGCCTGGACGGTGGTCCAGTCGCTGGAGGCGCAGGGCGGCGGCAACCTGTTCATCAAGACCCATCCGAAATCGCGCAACCTCTGGGTCGACACCCCGCTCAACCCGGATCCGGCGATCGCGCAATCGATCGCGGTGTTCGACATCGACAACCTCGACAAGCCCTACGAGGTGCTGCCGATCGGCGAATGGGCCGGCGTTGCCGACGGTGCCAAGCGGATCACCCAGCCCGAGTACAACAAGGCGGGCGACGAAGTCTGGTTCTCGGTCTGGAGCGCCAAGAACCAGGAGTCCGCGATCGTGGTGGTCGATGACAAGACCCGCAAGCTCAAGGCGGTGATCAAGGACAAGCGCCTGATCACCCCGACGGGCAAGTTCAACGTCTACAACACCCAGAACGACGTTTACTGAGCAGGACCTGCAGAAAAAGGGGTCAGACTCCATTTCGTCCCGAAATGGAGTCTGACCCCTTTTTCGATTTTCGCGCGGCACAATAGACAACGCACGAGAAAACCCCGGGGGACAGGCATGGAACAAACCGACACGATGCAGGGCACCGACTGGGCCGCGCTCACCGCCGAGCTCGAGCAACTGCTCAAGCTGCGCAGCATCCCGATCGGGATGAAGCTCTTCGAGACCGTCGAGGCCATGGAAGCGGTACCGAAGATCCGCCGGCCCGATGCGATCCATACCACCGACCAGATCGTGGCCCAGGCCGCCCGGCTCGGGCGCACCATCGGGATCACCGGCGACGACCTCGTGGGCGCGCAGTGCCGCGCCGTCATCGGACTCGGCACACAGGATGCCACCTGGCGCAGCGGCCAGTCGATGGTCGGAGTCTGGTACGCGACGCCGGCCGACGCCAGCGCCCACCAGGCGGCGATGCATGTCGTCCCGGAAGGTCGCTATGCCGGACTGGCCGTCTCGCCGCTGGCCTCGGGCCGGCTCGACCCGCCCGACATCGCGATGTTCTACGCCACGCCGGGCGCGATGATGTATTTCATCAACGGCCTGCAATGGTCCGGCTACAAGCGCTTCGACTGGAGTGTGGTGGGCGAATCGTCCTGCGCCGACTCATGGGGCCGCGCACTGTCGACCCGTACACCGAGCCTGTCGATCCCCTGCTTCGCCGAGCGCCGCTACGGCGGCGTGCTCGACGAGGAGATGCTGATGGCGCTGCCGCCGACGGACATCCCGAAGGCGATCGCCGGCATGCGGGCGCTGGCGAAGAACGGCTTGCGCTACCCGTTCCCGCAATACGGCATCGGCCAGGATGTGCGGGCGGGCATGGCGGTGAGCTATCCGGGGCGCGCGAAGCCCTGAGGCGGGCGGCGCCACGTGCCTGGGTTCCGGACGGCGCCGCGGCGGGTGGGCGGCGTCGCGTGCTCATCCGGGGCGGTCGGCTTCAGCCGGGAAAATGGGGTCAGACTCCATTTCCCAGGAAATGGAGTCTGACCCCATTTTCCCGCCCGCCACCGCTGAGCGAAGCGCCGCGAACGCAGCCGAAAATCAGTGGTCGTCGGAACCCACCGACGGAGGCGGCGACGTCACGAGCACCACCGCCGGATCGGGGCGCGTCGCGATGAACAGGGCCGAGCAGGCGAGGAAGGTCAGGACCATGGCGAGCACGAGCAGGCGCTCGTGCAGGACCAGGCTGCAGATCACGACACTGCAGGCCAGCCCGATATAGGCGGCGTGCTTGGCGCGCCGGGGGATCGCGCCCTGCTCTTCCCAGGTGCGCAGGGAATGGCCGTACACCGGGTGGGCGAGCAGGCGGGCGCGCCATGCCGGATTGCCCTTGCCGAAGGCCCATACGGCAACCAGCCAGAACGGCACGGTCGGCATCACCGGGACGATGATCCCGATCATGCCGAGCATGAAGAACAGCAGGCCGATGGCGCGCCAGAGGAGAATCAGCGCGGTTTGCGTCATGGCGTCAATCATAGCGCCAGCGGCCGTTGCTGGCAGCATTTTCCCTGCCGGCGTGCCCATTCAGCCGATCGACGCCATGTGGTTGTCATAGGCGAGCGCCACGCCGCCCCTGGCCGGCGCGATGCCGGCGACTCGCCAGCCCGCCTGCTCGCGGATGAAGTGGCGGATCTCGCCGGCGCCGCCGGCCGCACTGGCGGTCCCGCCATCGGACGAGATCGCGACGGCGCAGACATCGAGCATCGGCAGGCTGGCCTCGAGGCGGTTTTCCTGCCAGTCCCAGAATGCGAGCGCGTTGCCCCGTGGCGAGCTGGCGATCGCGTGGCGTCCCCGCGCAGCGGCGCGGATGCTGCCGACGTAGCCGCGCAACGCCACCCAGTCGCCGGGCTCGGCATGCGGGAACGCGAGCGCATCCTCGCCACGGTGGCGGGCGAGCAATGCGCCGCCCCGCCCCTCGTTCGCATCGCCTTCATGCTGGATCGCGAGCAGGACGGTGCCGTCGGCGGCGACGTCGAGATGCCGGATACCCTGCCGATGATCGGGCGGACGATAACTGCCGAGCAGGCGGCCGGAGTCGATCTCGATGTAGTTGAGCGCGGGGCGCATGAGATCGACATCGAGCTTCTCGCGGGGCCGGGAAGGATGAGTGCGGATGCCGCCGATGGCCACTGCCAGGGTGCGCCCGTCGGGCATCAGGCGCAGTTCATGCGGACCGACGCCATGGGCCGGTATTTCCCCGACGACGCGCCAGTCGTCGGTGGTGCGCACGACGATCACGCCCCGGCCCGCTTCGTAATCGTTCTCGGTCGTCAGCAGGTGCGCGCCGTCGCTGGTGAAGGCGCCGTGGCCATGGAAGTGCCGCCCCGGCGCGGCGGTGAACCGGCCGGCGAGCCGCTGTCCGGCAAGGTCGAGGATCCAGGCTTCGGTGCCGGGGCGACGGCCGAACACCGCGACCCTGGCCGGACGGCCCGCATCGAGCGCGAAACCGTGCGCGCGCGAACCGACCGGAAGGCGCGCGAGCTCCGCGTGGGCGGGGTCGTGCAGCAGCAGCACATGCGTGCCGTCGGCCTGGCGCGCCGCCATGACATAGCCGGTGCGTGATCCCGTGGACTCGCAGGCGGCGAGCCCGCAGGCCAGTGGCAGGCCGAGCGCGCAGGCAAGCAGCAGGCGTCGCCGTTCGTCGACGATGTTCCCATCGATCATGTCTCAGTCACCGTCTGCAAAGTTGAAGGTCAGGACGACCTCGAGCGCGGACATCATTTCCAGCTGGACCTGGATCTCCAGGTCGCGCACCCGGTTGCGCAGCTCCGCGAGCCGTGCGTGCTCGTCTTCATTGCCGGCGCCCTCGTAGATCGTCACGCCGTCATCGAGCAGGGCGCGCGCCTGCTCCAGCGAGGCGGCGAGCAGGGCTTCGAACTCGGTCGCGACGGATTCGGCTCCGCGCAGGGCGAGCAGGTCGTCCAGGCCATTGGCGTCGTCCGCGCCGCCGGAATACACCGCCGCCACCGACTCGAGCGAGGCGAGCACGCGCTGCAGCGAGATGCGGCTGCGCCAGGAATGCGCGAGCCGCGGCCGGGGCGGGAATATCTCGCCGGTGGTGCTGATCCCCAGCGGTGCGCCGATGGCGACATCCTTCAACTCGACGAGTTGCTGCATCAGGAGATTGCCGAGCTGGTTGATCACGTTGTGCGGCGGCACCGCGGCGCCGCCGGCCGACACGAATATCGAATTGGCCGTCGTGCCACCCTCCAGGCCGCCCCGCCAGAGCCTTTCCTGGGCGCTGCCGATCCCGGCAAGGTTTCCCGCAATACCGACGACGAGCGCGCAACGGCGATCGCCGGCGGCGTCCGCCGCGAAATCCGCCGGTCCGCGATCCTCGAAGAGGAGGGTCTCGAGCGCCGGCAAGCCCTGGAGATGTACCGGCTGGTCGGCGATCGCAACCGCGTCGACCGCCTGGCTCGAGGCAAGCAGCTGGCGCACTCGGGTCGCGACGAGGTCGAGCCGTGCCTGCGGCCAGGCATCGATGCGCAGCATCCGGTGCTGGTCGCTGCCCGGGCCGGTCTGCAGCCAGCGTATCGGCTGCCAGGCAAGGGCGGTATTGCGCCAGGCATCCTGGAGCGCCCCGAAACGCGTTTCGTCGCGAGCCGCGCAGAACGCGCCGGCGGCGGCCGCCAGCTCGTCGGCGCGGGCGGCGAAGGCGGCGACGCCGGGCACGATGTGGCCGACGAAAAGTCGGTCGATCATCCGCTGCTCGGCCGCGGCGATGGCTTCGGGCGACGGCCCCGGTGGTGCGGCGGGCTCGCGCTCGCAACCGGCGAGCAGGACGCCGGCGACGAGCCAGCTTGCCAGGCAGCGTAGGGAGAATGCTCGCATCATGGGTTCCTCGGACGATCGGGGAAGCGGCCTCGCATCAGAGTCCCCGAAGATGGTCGAGCAACACGCCGCGCGCCGGCTCGTCCAGGGCTCGGAAGCGTTCGCGGGCCGCAGCCGCCTCGCCACCGTGCCAGAGGATCGCATCGACCAGGGTATCGGCGCGACCATCGTGCAGGAAGCCGGCGCGACCGGTGCGTTCGCGCCGACCGAGATCGACGAGCGGCGCGGTCCGCCATTCGGCGCCGTCGGCATCGCCCTGGCCGAGCTTATCGGCAAGCCCGGGGCCCATGTCGTGCAGCAGCAGGTCGGAATACAGCGCGACCTGCCCGCCATCGATGGTGGGCAGGAGCGGGACATGGCAGGCTGCGCAGCCGATCGCCCGGAACAGGCCCACGCCCGCGGCCGAAGCCACAGCCGCGCCCGCGCCCGCGCCCGCGCCCGCGCCCGCGCCCGCATCGTCGGCCTCCCCTCGCACGGCGGGCAGGGGCAGCGACGCGACATGGGCGACCAGGGCATCGAATACCGCGTCGGGAATCTCGTGCGGGCCGTCCGGACCGGCCCCACTGGGCGCCGAGACGCATGCCGCCTGGGCCGGGGTGCAGGATTCCCGGGGAAAGAGCCGATTGGTGATGCCGAGATCGTCGCGCAGGGCGGCGCCGACCTGATGGGCGAGATCGGGATGCTCGGCCTTGTGGCCGAAGCGACCGATGCGTGGCGCGTCGACGGATCCGCCGGGCAGGCGATGGGCACGTCCGGAGATGCCATCGCCGTCCCGGTCGTCCGGATCCTCGAGCGCCAGCAGGGTGGCGTCGGCGATGCGCTCGATCCGCCCGATGCCGGCCAGCAGCGGGGCAAGCCGGGCCGATACCAGCAGCCCCGGGGTCGGCTCGCCATGGGCGAAGGCCTCGATCCGGGGGACGGGACGCAGCAATCGGCGCGGCGCCCCCCGTCCGTCGTCGAGCTCGTCGGCGACGTACTCGAGATGCCAGCGAGCCTCGCCGGGCACATCGGGCGCCCCCGTTCCGGGCAGGGCGCGACGCTGGAGCATGTCGCCGTAGACCGGATCGGGCACGAAGGATTCACCCGCGCGCCGTCCGATACGCAGGATCATCCCGGTCGGTGGCTCCGGACGCGCCCCGGCGATCGGCGGCAGCGCACGCCCGGCGTCGCGATGGCAGCTGGCGCAGGCATGCGCGTTGTAGAGCGGCCCGAGGCCATCGCGCAAGGTCGTCGATGCCGGCGCGGCGACCCAGGGGTCCTCGAAGAAGGAACGCCCGATGAAGCCCTCCAGCGGCGGCATGGCCGGGGCCGGACCCGCGAGGACCATCATGATCGCCGCGACGCCCATGCCCATGCCGCGCAGCACTGCGCACCGCCTGGCGTGCGCGCCGATCGGCTTCGTCGACGTGCTCACAGCGATTCGAGGAACTCGAGCAGTTCGGCGCGCTGCGCGCGGTCCGCATGCCGGAAGGCCTCGGCCGCGGGGGCGCCTTCGCCACCGGATCGGGCGTGCCAGAGGATCGCTTCCTCGATCGTGCGAGCGCGGCCGTCGTGCAGGAATCCCGCCCGCGGATTGACCACCTGCACCAGGCCGAGCCCCCAGAGCGGCGGAGTGCGCCATTCCGATGGCCCGGCCTCGCCCTCGGGCACGCCATCGGCAAGGCCGGTGCAGCGTTGCACCCAGTGGCAGTCGGCCCCCGCGTCGCAGGCCTCGCCGGCGATGGTTTCGCGGCTGACCTCGCAGTGCCCGCCCATGTCGTGCAGCAACAGGTCGGTGTAGGGGAAGATCCGCTGCCCGGAGAGCTCCACCAGCTCGGGGGCGGGCCGTTCCAGCCGGACCAGGTCGGTGATCGCGCCCAGCGCGCTGCCGGCCGCCGGCCCGGTGCGCTGCTCGGGCGTATGGCAGGCGGCGCAGCCGAAGCGGCCGAAATGATCGCGCCCGGCGCGGATCGCCGGCGACCAGTCGCCGGTCGCGGCCTCCCAGCCGCGACGCATCGGGACCGCGAGCGTACGGGTATAGAACTCGACCTGGGCGAGCTCGAGATCGGTCAGGTCGACCCCGGCCGGTTCATGCAGGGCCGACAGTTCACGGGCCGCGGCCGCGATGCAGGCGGCCTGCCGTTCGGTGCAGGGTTCGTCGGGAAACAGGCTGCTGGTCAGGCCCATGTCGTCGCGATAGGCGAGGGCCGACTGGGCGAGCACCGTGCCGACGCCGGCCTTGAGACCGAAGCGCCCGACCAGCCGCGCGCCGCTGACGGGATCGACCGCCCGGTTCACGCGCCCCGAGATGCCGTCGCCATCGGCATCGTCCGGATCGGCCGCGGCCAGCAGGTCGGCTTCGGGAATCGCTTCGAGCAGGCCGGCGCCGAACACCGCCGGCGCAACCCGCGGGGAAAAGCGGATGCCCTCGGCGAAGGGCCCGTACGAGGCCTCCGAGATACGGTACACCGGCTGCAGCAGTTCGTAGGCCGTGCCGTCGGGATAGTGCCCGGCGATCGGTTCGTAGACGATGTCGACGCGCGCTTCGCCAAGGGCCGGTCCGTCACCGATCGCGCCATCGTGGCGCGGCTCGCCGTCGACGCCGCGCGTCTGCAGCTGGCCGCCATAGACGGGATCGGGTCCGAAACCGCCATCGTCGTCGACCCGCGCCAGCCGCAGCAGCATCGCCACCAGCGGCTCCGCCGGCGCCAGCGGGCGGGTCGCATCGCGCGGCGGCTGGCCGCGACCGTCGCGGACATGGCAGCCCTGGCAGGTCTGGGCATTGGATATCGGCCCGGTGCCGCGCTCGGCGCCGCGCGGCGTACGGAACAGGTGATTGCCGTTCTCGAACAAGCTCTTGCCGATGAAGTCGAGATTCGCCGCTGGCCGCGCGAAGGCATCGAGATCGGCGACCGCCACCGAGGTCGCGCCGCCGCTGGCTCGTTCGGCCGGATCGGCCGGGGGCGCCGCCGATGCGGGGCCGGAGCGATCGCAGGCCGACACCAGGAGCCCCACCGCCAGGAGCCCCGCCGCCAGCACGGCCACGCCGGCGCGCACCCGAAACGGCGTCCTCATGCGATCACAGTTGCTGCTCCGTATCCTGTCGAAGGTCGCCCGCCTTCAGGCCGAGGGCCTCGATGGCCGCCTGCACCGAAGCGGTCTGGGCGACGAGCGCCGCGATCATCGCATTGATCACCGGGTCGTTGGGGCCGCCCACCTGGATCTGCATGTCGAAGGGCATGCCCCCTTCGGCCCGCTCGACGATCGCCTCGGCCGCGGCGACCGCCACATCGATGCGCCGGCCGAGTTCGTCGGCGATCGCGACGTGGCCGCGGGCGCGCAGCAGCCCATCGAGGCCGGTGCCTTCGATCAGCGAACCATCGATGCGGCGGTAGCTGCCATCGAAGCTGTTGCGGATGCCAAGCGCGTTC
This sequence comes from Burkholderiaceae bacterium, assembly GCA_041676645.1. GTDB lineage: Bacteria > Pseudomonadota > Gammaproteobacteria > Burkholderiales > Burkholderiaceae_E > JAMLIN01. The sequence goes on from JBAYRO010000072.1 coordinate 12,321, forward strand.
AGGTAGATGTCGCGATGCGTATTGTCGGAGAAGCAGGAATGCTCGTCCTCCTGCGAATCCAGGATGAGCGGGATCTGGATGCGCTCGCCGGCGAGTTCGCCGTAGCCGAGCCGCCCCATGGATTCGAGCATCTTCGCGACCGCGACATCGCCCGAGGCGACATAGTGGCGATGGTAGTCCCCGTCCTCGGGATCCCAGCGCGCGACGATCCCGGCGAGATCGTCGACGAGCAGCTCGGTCGCCGCCCTGAGATAGTCGCCCCGGCGCTGGCAGATGATGTCGGGCTGGGGTGAACCAACGCCGCTGGTGCAGCCGCCGGCGGTATCGTAGTCGCTGCGCGGACGCTGCCCGGGCGTCGCATCGCGACGCGCGATGCCGTCCCAGCCGGTTTCGGCCTCGCCCTCGTTGAGATCCTGGCCCCAGAGCAGGAACTCGATGGCGTGATAGCCGGTCGCAACGTTGCGCTCGTCACCCCCGTCCTGGTCGAGGGCGGCGATGGCGGCCTTGTCGATGCGCGGCACACGCTCGCGGTCGGCGATGATGCTGGGCGACACCGAAGGCGTGCCGGCCTCCGGCCCCGCGTCGCCATCGACCCGCTCGGCAACGTAGTCGATCAGCGCCTCGCCGAGCGGCCAGGCATTGATCCGGCCCTCGGGCCCGTCCTCGTCGACGCCGTTGGTGGAATCGATCGGCGACAGCCGGAAGCGGTAGACCTCGCTCTGGCCGTAGGGCTCGCGCGCATCGAGCCAGGCCTGGCGGGCGGCGGTGTAGTTGGCTTCGCTCGGGTCGGCGAGGAAATCCTCGACGACGGTGCGCAGGCGGCGCGCGGTCTCCAGGGAATCCTCGTAGACCGCGTGGGCAATGCGGGCATCGGTGGTCGCGACCTCGGCGGCACCCGGTCCTTTTTCGGTACATCCGGCGATCAATACCCCGGCGAACGCAAGGGCGAAAACGGCGAGCCGGCAGGACGACCGGCCAGGGCGGCTGCTGTGCATCTGGAAACTCCCCCGATGAGGAAATCGTACCGGCTCCCGGGGTGCGCCGGAGGGTATCGTCGACGGACGGTCGACGAGCGACAGCACGATCCGGGTGCACGGCGCCCGCCGTGCATCAGGCGTTGAGGATCAGCTTGCCGTTCTGGGTGATCCGCAGGCGGTACTCGCGGCCCCGATGCTGGATCAGGATCTCATCGTCGCCGGCGAACAGGTCGGCGCTCTCGAGCCGACGGGGCGACCGGGCAGTCGCCGCAAGCCGGCCCGCAGAGGCCGGCGGGCCGCCCGGTTCCGGCCGACGAGGGGGTTCGACCGGGGGATCCTTGGCGTGATTCATGTAGTTGCAAATGCGAATGGTTTGTGTTCATATTATCTTCAGCTTGCCGGCGTCACAAGCGGCAAGGAGTCGGATGGAGCCGTAACGACGATGATTGTCTGTGTCTGCAACGCGATCAGCGACCAGGAGATCCGCGCGAGCACCGAGCTCGGCATCTCCAGCTTCGATGATCTCCAGAACGAGCTCGGGGTCGGCACCTGCTGCGGGCTGTGCCAGGAATGCGCCCGCGAAGTCCTCGAGGATCAGCTGCAGGTGCCCGTCCGCGCCTGAAAACAAGCGGCGCGCCCTCCGCGCCCGGCGATGAACGATTTCCATTCCGGTAAGCGCCCCCGCGTTTCGGTATGGTTGCTCCTTTGAACCGTATCGGGAGCCAGCGATGGGCAAGAAGAATGCATCGGCGCTCGCCGGTGACAAGAAGGTCATCGAGGCGCTCAACAAGCAGCTCACCAACGAGCTGACCGCGATCAACCAGTACTTCCTGCATGCGCGGATGTACGAGAACCGCGGACTGGAACGCCTCAACGAAAAGGAATACGCCGAATCGATCGGCGAAATGAAGCATGCCGACCGCCTGGTCAAACGCGTGCTGATGCTGGACGGGCTGCCCAACCTGCAGGCGCTGCACAAGCTGCGCATCGGCGAGAACACCCCCGAGATGCTGGCCTGCGACCTTGCACTGGAAGTGGGCGCCCGCGACCATGTACGCGACGCGATCCTGATCTGCGAGCAGGCCCGTGATTTCGTCTCGCGCGAGCTGTTCGTCGACATTCTGGACGACACCGAAGAGCATATCGACTGGCTCGAGACGCAGCTCGACCTCATCCAGGCCATCGGCCTGCCCAACTACGAGCAGTCGATGATGGGCGACGGGGAGCCCGGCTGACCCATGCACTACGATCCGCGCAGCGAACCCCACGGCCTGGCCTTCGACCCCTTCAAGGCGCTGGTGGCGCCCCGACCGATCGGCTGGATCGGCACGATCGGGCCGGACGGCGTACCCAACCTCGCCCCGTACAGCTTCTTCAATGCGGTCAGCGACAAGCCGCCCTTCGTGCTGTTCTCGTCGGTGGGCCGCAAGGACAGCCAGGCGAACATCGAGGCCAATGGGGAATTCACCTGCTCGTTCGCCAGCTGGGAGTTGCGCGAGCAGATGAACATGAGCTCCGCGCCGGTGGCAACCGGGATCGACGAGTTCGATCTCGCGAAGCTGCCGATCGCGGCCTCGACGCACATCGCGCCGCCGCGCGTGGCGGGCAGCCCGGCCGCACTCGAATGCCGGCTCTGGAAGACGATCGAGCTGCCCGGCAATCCGCGGCGCCCGGACCAGCCGGGCAACACGGTGATCATCGGCGAGGTCGTCGCGATCTACATCGACGATGCCTACATCCGCGATGGCCGCTTCGATACCGCCGGCGCCCGCCCGATCGCCCGCATGGGCTACATGGACTACGCCGTCGTCACGCCCGAGACGTGCTTCGAGCTCAATCGCCCGACCGTCTCGCCCGACGGCCGCAGCGCCGCCGTCGAGGCCGGCCCCTGGGACGGCGTCTACCGCTAGCGCAGAAAGGCGAAAATGGGGTCACGAAAATGGGGTCAGACTCCATTAATAAATGGAGTCTGACCCCATTTTCGTGTGACCCCATTTCGGACCCCTATTTCCGATGACACAGGAAAAGACATGAACGGCACCAGCCACGACACCCAGAGCATGGCCCTGTTCTGCGACTTCGAGAACGTTGCGCTCGGCGTCGAGGAGGCGCGCTACGACAAGTTCGACATCGGGCTGATTCTCGAGAAGCTGTTGCTCAAGGGCAGCATCGTGGTCAAGAAGGCGTACTGCGACTGGGAGCGCTACAAGGGCTTCAAGGCTGCCATGCACCAGGCTTCGTTCGAGCTGATCGAGATCCCCCATGTGCGCCAGTCGGGCAAGAACTCGGCCGACATCCGGCTGGTGGTCGATGCCCTGGATCTCTGCTACACGAAGTCCCATGTCGACACCTTCGTGATCATCAGCGGTGACTCCGACTTCTCGCCCCTGGTGAGCAAGCTGCGCGAGAACAACAAGACGGTGATCGGCGTCGGGGTCAAGAACTCCACCTCGGACCTGCTGATCGCCAACTGCGACGAGTTCATCTACTACGACGACCTGGTTCGCGCCCAGGCCCGCCCCAAGGCGCGTACCGGCAAGGCGAGCGGAAAGGCCACCGACAAGGCCGCCGCGAAGCCCCGGAAGAAGACGAGCGAGAAGTCGGCGGCCGGCGCGGCACGCAAGGATCGTCCGTCGAAGCCGGCCGAGGAAGACAGCCGGGCGGGCGCCGCGACCGAGGAAGCCGTGGCGGCCGAAAGCGGCGACGAAACCAGGCTCCAGCAGGCGATGGACCTGGTGATCGACACCTACGAGGCCCTGCTCACCGAGCGCGGTTCGGAGGAGAAGATCTGGGGCTCGATGATCAAGCAGGCGCTCAAGCGCCGCAAGCCGGGCTTCTCCGAGAGCTACTACGGCTTTCGCTCCTTCAACGGCCTGCTCGAGGAAGCGCAGGCCCGCCAGCTCATCGAACTCGAGCTCGACGAGAAGTCGGGCGGCTACAAGGTGCGCGCCGCCTGAAGCGAGAGAAATGGGGTCA
>JBAYRO010000073.1:0-16147 GCA_041676645.1 Burkholderiaceae bacterium
CCCGCCAGGGCCGTGATCGGCCACCGCCTGTGGGAACTGCCGCGCATGCTGCTCGACGACGCCCGGTGGGACGAGCACCGGGCGAAGCTGGATGCCCGCGAAGTCTTTCGCGAGTTCGAATACACCTACCTGAGCGCGAGCGGCAAGCGCTACTACATCAGCATCAGCGGTGCGCCGGTCTTCGATGCCACCGGTCGCTTCACCGGCTATCGCGGCACGTCCCGGGACGTCACCCGCGCCAAACGCGAACAGCGACTGCTCGAACTCGAGCACCGCGTCACCCATGCCCTGTCGCTTGCGGCGGACGAGCGCGACGTGCTGGCCACCGTCATGGAAACCATCGCCCGGTCCGAGGGCTGGGACACGGGCGCCTATCTCGAGTTCCTGGACGACACCGGCGCCGCGCGCCTGATGGTGAGCTACTGCGACCCCGGCGTACCACCCGAAACGGTCGAGCAACATCGAGCCCGCATCGGCTCGACCATCAACCGACCGGTGCTGCTTACCCAGGCGGCGCGAACCGGTGAAACCAGCTGGATACCCGATGTCGCCGATGCGCTCACGCCCGGCAGCGCCTGGCGCGAACTGCTGATGCACACTGGCGAACGCACGCTTTTCATCGTGCCGGTGCAGGGCGAGGATCGCCCGCTGGGCGTCTTCACCTTCGCCAGCCGGTCGATGCGCGAACCCGACCAGCGCCTGCAACAGGCGATGCGGGTGGTTGCGGGCCAGGTCGCGCAGTTCCTGCGTCGCAAGGAAGCCGAACGGATCCTGCGCGAGAGCGAGGCGCGCTTCCGGGCGCTGACGCATCTGTCCACCGACTGGTACTGGGAGATCGATGTCGACCTGCGCTTCACCCGGATCGGCGGCGAGCATGGTGATCTGGCCCGCAGCCAGGCGGGCGGCGCCGCCCTCGGCCGCCATCCCTGGCAGATCGGCCTGCGCATGAGCGGCGGCCGCTGCTGGCAGGACGTGGCCGACGCCATGCGCCGGGGCGAACCGATTCGCGACATCGAAGTCTTTCGCCGCGATCGCGAGCGGCGCATCGCCTGGTATGCGATCAGCGGCGAGCCGATCACCGACGAGGCCGGCGCCCTCGCCGGCTACCGTGGCATCGGGCGCGACATCACCGACCGGATGCACGCCGAGCAGCGCATCCAGCGGCTGGCGACCCACGACAGCCTGACCGGCCTGCCCAACCGGGCCCACTTCACCGAACAACTGGAACACGCGGTCGATACGGATACCCGAAGCTTCGCGGTGCTCTTCATCGACCTCGATGGCTTCAAGCTCGTCAACGACTCGCTGGGCCATGAAGCCGGCGACGCGCTGCTGCGTGAGATCGGCACCCGGATCCGCGGCAGCCTGCGCGACGACGATGTGATCGGCCGGCTCGGCGGCGACGAGTTCATCGTGCTGGCGCGCGACGTCCCCGATCGCGCCGCGGCGGAGCGCATCGCCGGGAAGATCGTGGCGCTGGTCGGCCACCCCATGCGCATGGACGGTCGCCCGGTGGGCGTCACCCCCAGCGTCGGTATCGCGATCCATCCGGAGAACGCCGCAACCGCGGCCGGCCTCGTGCGCGCCGCCGACCTGGCGATGTACGAAGCGAAACGCAGCGGCAAGAATCGCTACGCCTTCGTTGCCGATCTGCAGCCCGGCGCCGGCGCGTCGACCGGCGCGGAGCGGATGGATCGCAGCTGGGCGCCCGTCTGAGGATCGCGCGGCGTCCGGTACAGACCAGCGGGCTCGCGCGACCACGGTGTTCGCCGCACCCGGTTCCGGCGGACTCCGGGGCGACGAGGATCGACCGCGCTACTCGAGCGCCGACGGCGGCACCCCGGCGGTGACGCCGCCGTCGATCACCATCGTCTGCCCCGTCATGAAACCGCTCGCCTGCGAGGCGAGGAACACCGCCGCGCCGGCGATCTCGTCGGGCTCGCCGATGCGGTTGAGCGGACTGTCCTTGACCCGGTGCTTGAGCAGCGCCGGATCCGACCAGAGCGCCTTGGCGAAATCGGTCTTGATGAGGCCCGGCGCGATGCAGTTGGCGCGCACCTTGCGCGCACCCCATTCGACCGCGATGTTGCGGGCGAGCTGCATGTCGGCCGCCTTCGAGATGCAGTAGGCGCCGAGCGTCGCCGAGCCGCGCAAGCCCCCGATCGAGGACACGATGATCACCGAGGCATCGTCCTTGTCGGCCATGTGCGGCAGCGCCATGTTGGCGAGCCAGAAATTGCTGCGCACGTTCGAGCCCATGATGCGGTCGAAGGCCGAGTCATCGATGCCGGCGGCCGGGCCGAAGTACGGATTGACCGCGGCATTGCAGACCAGCACGTCGATGCGGCCCCACTGCGCCAGGGTCTTGTCCACCAGCGCCTGCAACGCCTCCTTGTGGGCGATGTTGCACTCGACGACGATCGCCTCGCCGCCGGCGTCACGGATCGCCTGCGCCACCGGCTCGCAGGCCTCGGGCTTGCGACTCGAGACGACGACTTTCGCGCCGTGCTCGGCCAGGCGCAGGGCAATGGAGCGGCCGATGCCGCGGCTCGAGCCGGTGACGATGGCTACCTTGTCCTTGAGGTCGAAAAGATTCATGACTGTCTCCGGGAAAACCGTGGTTCGACGCGAGCGCGCATCGTGCCGCCCGCGAAGCCCCGGAAGATAGCATCGCCGACGCCCCCCGGCGCAAGCGGACGAAGGGGAGACCGCAAGGCAGGAGTCGGCGCCCGTGTGCGCTCCGGCACGAACGATCGACAGAAGCGCTGCTATGGTCCACTCTTGTCACAAAACTGTCATGAACCCCGGAAATGGTGAACAAGCGCTTGCTGCGTGCGGCATCTCCCGCACCATCCTCGAATCCTGGCTGGATGGCGCCCATCGCCATGGGCGCAATCGTGCTCGCCACGATGATTGCTGTCACACAAGCCATGAAGATCGACTTCGGCTACGTGTCGCGCGACCTGGCGGTCATCCACGAACTGCACCCGCTGGGCGGAATGCTGTCGGCGCTTGGCGTACTGCTATGGTGCGCCGCGGCAACCGCGAGCCTCGTCGCCGGCCTCGCCACGCCGGCCGCAGCACTGCGGGTCCGCCTGTTCCTGTTCGCATCCGCCGTGCTGTCGGCATGGCTGATGCTCGACGACGGCTTCATGATCCACGAGATGATCGCGCCGGTGCACCTGCACATCGGCGAGCGCTGGGTGATCCTCGGCCTGGGGATTCTCTGCGCAGGCTGGCTGATCGCCTTCGGCCGGCTCATCGTCGCGACCCGCTACGGCATGCTGGTGCTCGCCTTCGTTTTCCTCGGCGCGAGCCTGGGCGCCGACCTGGTGATCCTGCCCCTCCTGTCCTTGAGTGAATCGATGGGCTACCTGCTGGAGGACGGGGCGAAGTGGATCGGGATCCTCTTCTGGTTCACGTACCATCTGCGCACCGCCGTCGCGATCCTGCGGGGCGAGATCCTCACCGAGTTCTCCGCCGATCCATCATCCGGGCGCACCGCGCAGCCACAATCCGCCAGCGCCGTCGGCGGCCGCGGGCAGCCAGTCGCAGGCATCGAGCTGGATGACGCAGTGTCTAGCCGGCTGGATCGAGCAAGCGCAGCTTCAGTCTGGGAAACGAGCGAAAGCCGCGGTCGAATGTAACCATCTCGCAGTCGTGCGCCAGTGCCAGAGCGGCCAGCCATGCATCGGTCCATAGATTCGGCGAAGGTTCGCGACGGGCGATGCAGGCGCGCCAAAGTTCGGCATGTGCCGAAGGCACCTGGTCGATGACAACGATTCGCGAATCGTCGATCAAGGCCTGCACGACGGCCCACGCCTGTGCCGGTCGCAGGATGCCGCTCCCCATGACGCGCGCGTTGGTCAGAAGCCGCAGCAACGCCATGCGCACCGGGAGACTCAGCCCGACATCGCCATCATCGCAGGCATCCCACCAATCGCTTGCGGGAACCTGATGTACATGCCCATCGACGAGCTAGGGCAGCAGGACGTTGACGTCAGCGATGACTCGCACTTGCCTTGCGCTCGTCGTCCTGCTGGACTGCCTCCGCGTCCAGTTGCTCGACGTCCTCGGGGCTCAGTCTGCGAAGCGGCGCGTCGTCCGCCAGCTTGACCGGCGGACGCATGAGGCGCTTCCGAGGCCGCTCGGAACTCGCCATCTCACGCTGCAGGGCGTCGATGACGAATTGCCTCAATGTCGAACCGCGCTCGATCGCTTCGATCTTGGCGCGCCTGAGGATATCGTCGGGCAGGTCGAGTGTCGTACGCATGGCAGAAACCACATTTATACTTCTCACTCTAATAGAAAGTATGCTGCCGGAGCCCTTCCGGTAGCGGCTACCCGCGATCTTCGCGTATCACGACGCACCGATGCCCCTCGAGCGTGCCGGCCACCGCTTCCGCGGCCTCACGCCCCTTGGTGCGCATGTGCGCCATGAAGAAATCGTGGTGGTCGCGGTGCTCGTGGAAGTGATGCGGCGTCAGCACCATCGAGAAGACCGGCACGCAGGTATCGAGCTGCGCCCGCATCAGGCCGTCGATGACGGCGCTCGCCACGAAGTCATGGCGATAGATCCCGCCGTCGACCACGAAGCCGCCGGCAACGATCGCCACGTAGCGACCGGTGGCGGCAAGCATCTTCGCCCGCAGCGGGATCTCGAAGGCGCCGGGAACCTCGATGCAGTCAATGGAAGCGGCCGGATGGCCGGACTGCGCCATGGCGGCAATGAAGGCGTCGCGCCCGGCATCGACGATGTCGCGATGCCAGCACGACTGGACGAAGGCGATCCGCCCGTCGATGGATGCCGAAGCGGCAGTGGTCGGATCGATGGACTCTGGCGACAACGATTGCATGGGAACTCCCGTGTTCAAAAGGCGCGCGAGCATCGGCTCGCGAACCGGTTCATGAGCACAGGGGCGACGGGACATGCGGCACGCCGCACACCGCGACAGGCGCGACATGCAGCGCCGCCCGGGCGATCGACGAATGCGGCCGACCGGGCGCGCGGCGCAACGGCATGACGCCGGTGCGCGGTGCTTGCGTTCTCTCCCATCCGGACTCTGACCGTCGGCTCCGGCATCTCACCGGATCTGCTGACCCCCGCGTATGGACGGACCATCTGCGGGGCGCTCGCGGGCTCGGCGCGAAACCGCGCCCTACCGCCGGTGGGGAATTCCACCCCGCCCTGAGAACTGCGCCGGCCTCGCGACCAGCGCGACCTGACTCTAGCATGGGTCGAATGCGCCCGCAGGATCGACGCGCGGCCACTCCCCAGGCCGGCCGACTCGCGTAACATCCGCGGACCAGCGCCGCGACACCGCCCGGCGAGTCCCTCACGGAAAGCTATCCATGATCGACCACCCCGACACCCTGCGCAGCCACTACAAGGAGCCGACGCCGCGGGCGCTGGCCAAGCAGATCGCGGCGCTCGAGCCGCATAGCCGCAAGTTCATCTCGCTCTCGCCCTTCTGCGTGATCGCCACCGGTGGTGTGGACGGCCTGGATGCCTCGCCGCGCGGCGGGCCGCCCGGCTTCGTGCGCGTCGTCGACGACCACACCCTGTGGCTGCCAGATTCGCCGGGCAACAACCGGCTCGACAGCATGTCCAACCTGCTCGTCAACCGGCAGATCGGCATGCTGTTCCTCGTGCCCGGCGTCGACGAGACGTTGCGGGTCAACGGCACCGCGCGCCTGCGCACCGATGACGAGTGCCTCGACGCAATGCATGACGAGCGGCGCCGGCCCAAGGTCGTGATCGAGATCGCGGTCGAGTGGGTCTACCTGCACTGCGCCAAGGCGCTGATGCGCTCGCAGCTCTGGAGCGACGAAGCCCGTGTCGAACGCAGCGTCCTGCCGACGATCGGCCAGATGATCAACGACCAGACCGGCAACGCCACCCCGGCCGAGGACCAGGCCACCATGCTGGCGCGCTACGCGAAGGATCTCTGAGGGCGGCTACGCCTCTGGCGCCTGCGTCCCTTCCCAGCCGAACGCCGACCTGTTATTCATTTGCGGCGCGAAACGCCGCCTGCACGGCGTGCATCAGCGACGGATGCAGGATGCCGAGCCTGGGCGTCTGTCCATGCGGCGCCGCAGGCGGTACCGCGAACCACTCGGTGCTGTAGGACAGGTCCAGGGTCTGCCTGAGATCGAACTTGGTGTCGTAGCTCAAGCCGGCCGCCATATAGGCTGCCGGGTTGCGGTCACGCAGGATCGAGAACTCTCCGCGGTACAGCCTGGTGGTGCGCTGGCTGGTTCCGTAAGCCACCCGCACGGTGAATCGGGGAGCATCGTCGTCGAACACGACGAGGACGAGTGCAGGGCGAGGCTTCGGCCGTGGGTTGATGTCGTCGGGGAAACGGCACCAGACGATCTCACCGGCGGTGGGTTCGCCCCACCATCGAAGAGTCACGTGGTTTCCGCATCGAGCAGGCTCGAACGCACCGACCGGCCGCCCCCTTGCGGCACCCGCTTCCTGATCTGGCGAAGCTGGGCAGCGGTCAGCGGGCCGTCATCGGCTTCGTACTGCGGCAGCACCCGCAGGGCCAGCTCACGCAGCGCGTGATGGATCGCCTGCGTCTCGTCGACGCCGAGATGCTCGGCCAACCGCTTGGCAGTCACACGCGTGACACCTGCGGCGCTGTCCCTCGAGCGGTAGCGAAAGGCGATCTGATCGACGGTCGATCGGGCAGTCATGAAGAACCCCTCTGGAGATATCTAAAAGATATCTATGAGGGTTGCCGATGTCAAGCTCGAGCGGGCCCGCCAGCGGCGACACCAGTCCGCCCGAATACCAGGCCACCATGCTGGCGCGCTACGCGAAGGATCTCTGAGGGCGGATGACATCGGCCCGAACCGGCAATCGCGCGATCTCCTGCCCCGCGATCTCCTGGGCCATGCGAACATCAAAGGCGGCCTGGAGATTCAGCCAGAACTGTGGCTCCATGCCGAACCAGTGCCCGAGGCGCAGGGCCGTGTCGCCGGTCACGGCGCGCTTGCCGGCGATGATCTGGCTGATCCGGTTCGGCGGCACATCGATCTGCCGGGCGAACTCGGTCGGCGTGATGCCCGCCTCATCGAGTTCCTCCTTGAGGATTTCGCCCGGATGAACGGCTCTCATGAACATGACCTGACCTCCGTTCGTCAGTGATAGTCCACGATCTCGACTTGGTCCGGCCCAGGCTGACCAGCGGGCCATTCGAAACAGACGCGCCATTGCTGGTTGATGCGAATCGAGTACTGTCCCGTTCGTTTCCCCTTGAGCGCTTCGAGTCGATTGCCCGGCAGGGCTCGCAGGGTCTCGAGGGAAATCGCGGCATTCAGGATCGACAATCGCCGGGCCGCCTGGGCCTCGAAACCCTGAAACGCCTCGACGAACTCCCCGTTCGCGAAGCGCTCTGTCCTTCGGTCCCGGTAGCCAAGGATCATTTCAGGCGATTATCATGATGGAATTGACGATGTACGTCAACCGTACATATCACTCGCAGCCCGCACAATGGAACGGAAGATTGCGAGCCCGCATCGCCGGCGGTACCACCCCTCTCATTCGCCCCGCGCAGCATCGAGAGCGTCCATGATGGTCGTGAAGGGCAGGATCAGGCTGAGCGGGCTGCTGTCGAGCAAGGGCATGGCACCGAAACGCTCGTACCAGCGCGCCGCCTTTTCATCCTTGGCATCGATGGCCAGCGCCACCCCGCCGACCTGCGTCGCCACGGCAAGCGCCCTCGCGCCTGCGGCCAACAGAAGATCGCCGCCAAGGCCTCGACCCTGCAAGGGAAGCGACACCGCCAGGCGGGCGAGCCGATACACGGCGACCTCGTAGCGACCCAGCCCCCTGGTCAAGACCGCGGGGACTTTTGCGAAGGCAATCGAAGCCGGGCTGATGGAGTAGTAGCCAAGGATGGTCTGGGGTGCAGCTGGAGCTACCGCCACGAAGGTTTTGGAGCCTCCGCCCTCATGGTTCTGGCGGGCGTTTCGGCGCAAATACTCGTTCAGTTCCGGCGTGCCGCAATCGAACGCCTTGCGGTCATGGCTGCGTTCGATGGGCTCTTCACGCCAATCAGACACTCTTGTCGCCTCGGGCGAGACGGCGGCGCGCGGCGGCAAGCAGTGCCGGCGTCGGAGCCGGCGGATTCTCCAGGAGGTCAAGCACGCGCACGGAATCCCGCTCCGAAAGCGAGATGCGTTCGGCGTTCTCGATGACATCACGCGCGGCCGGCAGGACGGTGCGCATGATGAAGCTGGTCACATCCAGCCGCTCATGAGCTGCGGCGGCGGTGAGAAGCCGCTTCTCGTCGCGCGTGGTGCGCAATTCGATCCGGTCGTCACGATTGGGGAGTGTCTGGGCCATGATGGCCTCCTTTCGATTTGTACGGATAATGCCCGTACGCCCAAGAGAGATCAACCCAGGGAGATCAGGAGGATCCTGCTCGTGCGAGTTCTCATCGCCGACGGTACCGCCTCTCGTCCCCGCTTCATCCGAGGAAAGCACTCCGCGTCGTCGCTGTGAACTGCACGAACGTCGTAGCGCAGGGAGCATATTTGCTAAAACCACAAAACTGAATTGCAATCATCCTGGTTTTATTGCTCTTCGGCTTCGCTTACAGTCGAGCCCAGATCCATCCTGCTTGTCTGCCCAATGGCACTCTCCGACCAGTCCCCCTCCCCGGCGCCCACCCGCCGCTTCGATGCGGTCGTGTTCGACGCCTACGGCACCCTGTTCGACGTGAACTCGGTGGCGAGCCTCGCCGAGCAGCTCTACCGCGGCCAGGGCGAGGCGTTGGCCGGGTTGTGGCGGCGCAAGCAGCTCGAGTACTCCTGGCTGCGGGCGCTCTCGGGCCGCTACCGACCCTTTCTCGACATCACCCGCGATGCGCTGCGGCACTCGGCGCGCGCCCTCGGCCTGGCGATGGACGAGGCGGCCGAGGCCAGGCTGATGGGCCAGTACGCCTGCCTGTCGGTCTTTCCCGAGAACCTCGCCGCGCTGCGCGAGATGAAGGCCGCCGGGCTCGCGCTCGGGGTGCTGACCAACGGCGATCCGGAGATGATCGCGGTGTCGCTGCGCTCGGCCGGCATGACGACGCTCTTCGATGCGGTACTCTCGGCCGACCAGGCGAAGAGCTTCAAGACCGACGACGCGGTGTATGCCCTCGGCCCGGCCGCCTTCGGCTGCGAAGCGCGGCGCATCCTCTTCGTGTCGTCCAACTGCTGGGACGCCATCGGCGCCCGCTGGCATGGCTACACCAGCTTCTGGATCAACCGCCAGGGCGCCCCGCTCGACGAGCTGGGCACCGAACCCGACTTCACCGGCGCACTGCTGACCGACGTGCTCGCCCTGGCACTCGGCCAGGGCGCCGGTCCGATCAACCGAAACCAGGAGAAACCATCATGACTGAACGCATCGACAAGTTCGGCCTCGCCGTCGACCGCGCACTGCACGACATGCTCGAGAAGGAGGCCCTGCCGGGCTCGGGCGTGGCCTCCGACGCCTTCTGGAAGGGCCTGTCCGAACTGATCCACGATCTCGCGCCCAGGAACCGCGCGCTGCTCGCCAAGCGCGAGGATCTCCAGAAGAGAATCGACAAGTGGCACCTGGATCGCAAGGGCCAGGCGATCGACGCGGCCGCCTACCAGGCCTTCCTGCGCGAGATCGGCTACCTGTTGCCCGAAGGGCCGGACTTCGCCGTCGAGACCGCCAACGTCGACCCGGAGATCGCATCGATCCCCGGCCCGCAGCTGGTGGTGCCGGTGATGAACGCCCGCTATGCGCTCAATGCCGCCAACGCCCGCTGGGGCAGCCTCTACGACGCCCTGTACGGCACCGACGCGATGGGCGATGCGCCCACCGCCGGCGGCTACGATCCGGCCCGCGGCGCCCGCGTCATCGCCTGGTCGCGCAAGTTCCTCGACCAGGCCGCGCCTCTTGCCAGGGGCAGCCATGCGGATGTCACCGGCTACTCGATGACCGCTGGCAAGCTCGTCGCGAAGACGAAGGATGGCGAGACCGGCCTCGCGGATCCGGCCGGCTTCGTCGGCTATCGCGGTGAGGCCGCCGCGCCCAGTGCGATCCTGCTGCGCAACCGGCAGCTCCATGCCGAGATCGTCATCGACCGCAAGCACGACATCGGCGCGACCGATGCGGCAGGCGTTGCCGACGTCCTGCTCGAGGCGGCCATTACCACCATCATGGACTGCGAGGATTCGATCGCCGCGGTCGACGGCGAGGACAAGGCGCTGGTCTATCGCAACTGGCTCGGCCTGATGAAGGGCGACCTCGCCGAGGACGTCGCCAAGGGCGGCAGCAGCTTCACACGCCGCCTCAACCCGGATCGCGACTACACCGGCGCCGACGGCAAGCCGCTGCAGCTGAAGGGTCGCTCGCTCATGCTGGTGCGCAACGTCGGCCACCTGATGAGCACCCCGGCGATCCTCGATCGCGACGGCAATGAAGTGCCCGAGGGCCTGCTCGATGCGATGTGCACCACGCTGGTGGCCTGCCATGACCTCGCCAGGAAGAGCGGCATGCGCAACTCGACCACCGGCTCGGTCTATGTGGTCAAGCCCAAGATGCACGGTCCCGAGGAAGTCGCCTTCGCCGACGAGACCTTCACCCGGGTCGAGAAGGCGCTGGGCCTGGCGGCCAACACCGTCAAGATCGGCATCATGGACGAGGAGCGCCGCACCACGGTGAACCTGAAGGAATGCGTGCGCGCCGCCCGCAGCCGGGTGATGTTCATCAACACCGGCTTCCTCGATCGCACCGGCGACGAAATCCACACTTCGATGAACGCCGGCCCGATGATCCGCAAGGCGCAGATGAAGTCGCAGCCCTGGATCAGCGCCTACGAGAACTGGAACGTCGACATCGGCCTTGCCTGCGGCCTGTCGGGTCGCGCCCAGATCGGCAAGGGCATGTGGGCCATGCCCGACCTGATGGCCGACATGCTCGAACAGAAGATCGGCCATCCGAAGGCGGGCGCCAACTGCGCCTGGGTGCCGAGCCCGACGGCGGCGACCCTGCACGCCACCCACTACCACCAGGTCGACGTCTTCGCGGTGCAGAAGGAGATCGCCCGCGGCGGGCGACGCGCGAAGCTCGAGGACATCCTCACCATTCCGGTCGAGACCAATCCCTCCTGGAGCGCCGACGAGATCCGCGCCGAGCTCGAGAACAACGCCCAGGGCATCCTCGGCTATGTGGTGCGCTGGATCGACCAGGGCGTGGGCTGCTCCAAGGTGCCCGACATCAACGACGTCGGCCTGATGGAAGACCGCGCCACCTGCCGCATCTCCTCGCAGCACATCGCCAACTGGCTGCACCACGGCATCGTCGAGCGCGACCAGGTCATGGAAGTCATGAAGCGGATGGCCGCCGTGGTCGACAAGCAGAACGCCGGCGACCCCGCCTACATGCCGATGGCGCCGGGCTTCGAGACGGTCGCCTTCAAGGCGGCCTGCGACCTGGTCTTCGAAGGCGTGACTCAGCCCTCGGGCTATACCGAGCCGATCCTGCATCGGCGCCGGCTCGAGCTGAAGGCGGGCTGAAAACGCACCGGAGCAGCGAAATGACGCGCGGACGCCCATCCGTTCCGCGCGCCCGGGCCGCACCACACCGTTCATTGGCGCGGTGCGGCACATGGTCACGGCCGTGTGCGATCGACAGGCTAGTATCGACGCATGACGATACGGCATCGGCTCAAGCGATGGCTGCCGACCGAGGAAAAGCTTCGGGCCAACCGCGGCCTCCGGTGGATGGGGCCATTGTTGCGCCGGCCCTGGTTGTGGCACCTGAGCCGCCGCCGGGTCGCGGCCGGCGCCGCGATCGGCGTCTTCTTCGGACTCCTGATCCCGGTGATGCAGATCGCCGCCGCGGGCGGCGTAGCGATCCTGCTTCGCGCCAACCTGCCGGTTGCCGCGGTAGCGACGCTCGTCTCGAATCCGCTCACCTACGTGCCGATCGGGATCGCCGCCTACCAGACCGGCTCGTGGATCCTCGGCGAGCCGGTCGACCCCGAAGCCTCGAAGGCGCAGGTCGAAGCACTGGCCCAGGAGATCTCTCGCGAGATCGAGACGGCCGCCCGGACGACACCGCCAGAAAACAGCCGGAACCCCGAGGACGCCGGGCCCCCCTTGGTCGAACCGACGCCACGCTGGTGGCAACGGCTGGGCCATATCGGCAAGCCGCTGATACTCGGCCTGGCGGTCTTCGCAGTGACCGGTGCCGCGCTCGCCTGGATCCTCGTGAACCTGGTGTGGATCGTGGCGGTGCGCTTGCGGCGCAGGCGAAGGTGAAATCGGCCCGACGGCGCAAATGCCGCTAGAGTCGGCGTGATGAAACACCTTGCAGACAATCCGCAATGACCCGGCCGGCACCCCGCGAGATCCCCACGCACCTCGCTGATCTCCTCTCGACACGCCGCTTCGAACGCATCGTGGTGTTCAGCGGTGCAGGCATGTCCGAGGACAGTGGAATCCCCACCTTCCGTTCCGGCAGCAACGGCCTGTGGAGCGAGTTCGATCCGCAGGAACTCGCCACGCCCGAAGCCTGGCGCCGCGACAGGGAACTGGTGTGGGGCTGGTACGAGTGGCGACGCGGCCTTGTGATGGCGGCACAACCCCACCCTGGACATCTCGCGGTCGCGCAGTTGCAGCAGCGCTTCGGCGCAACGGTCGTGACGCAGAACGTCGACAATCTGCACGAGCGCGCCGGCGTCGCCGATGTTCTGCATCTGCACGGCAGTCTGTTCGCCATGCGATGCGCCGCCTGCAGCGCACCTTACATCCCGGCGAATCCGTCGCCAACCACGCCGGAGCGGCGACTGCCGCCGCCACGCTGCTCACGCTGTGCGGGTCATGTACGGCCAGGCGTCGTCTGGTTCGGTGAAGGCCTGGACCAGGATGTCGTGGACGCCGCCTGCAAGCTCATCGCCGCATGCGATCTGCTGCTGATCATCGGCACTTCCGGCGTGGTGTATCCGGCGGCTGGCCTGGTCGGGCTGGCGCCGGACGACGCATTGGTCATCGAGATCAATCCACAACCCGGGGAGGTCGCAGCGAAAGTGGGGTTCCGGTGGCAGGCGACGGCGGCAGAAGCCTTGCCGGCGCTGGTCGGCGTGCTCGGAGCGGGATGATGTGACCCCGAGCAGTCATGGCGCCTCGAGGATCGACGGTCTCGAGCGCCGCGCCACGCTCCGTCTCGAGAATGAAATCGGTGATGCGCTCGAGATCGACGAGTGCGGTCCGGGAACAGATCAGCTTCGCCAAGTCCTGGACCTGGGTCTCGGAGCAGCCTTTCCCTGCGCACGATCGCGAAGGTAGGCATGGACCTCGGCGGCAGGGTATCCCTTGCCCGACCGGGTGGCCTCGGATTTCGCCTCGAGCGCACTGGAAACCATCGGCCGCGAGTCACTCGGTGTAGCGGGACGCCGCGTTGTCGCGGCCGGGAAGCGTGCCCCGGCGATGATCGGCATGCTGATCCTTTGTGAACGGATCTGGTCACGATACCTCATGCGGACGGATCGGCCGGGGGCAGCAATCTCGGACTCCATCCCGGCCCATCGTGTCCCTTGATCCTCCCGGTGCTAAGCTGCCATGGCAACCCGACCCGAAACACGGAGACACCATGCCCGGCCTGCTGCCCGACGTCGATCCCGACGGCCTGCTCGAGTATTCGGTGGTGTTCACCGACCGCGCGCTGAACCACATGTCGCAGAAGTTCCAGGGGGTCATGCGCGACATCTCGGCGACGCTCAAGGAGGTCTACAACGCCCCGGCCGCTATCGTCATGCCCGGCAGCGGCAGCTTCGGCATGGAAGGGGTGGCGCGCCAGTTCGCTCACGGCAGGAAGTGCCTCGTGATCCGCACCGGCTGGTTCAGCTATCGCTGGACGCAGATCTTCGAGATGGGTGGCATCCCTTCCGAATCCATCGTGCTCAAGGCGCGACCGGTGCGGGATGGCCGGCAGGCGCCCTTCGCCCCACCGCCGATCGACGAGGTCGTCGCCACCATCGCGCGCGAGAAGCCGGATCTCGTCTTCGCGCCGCATGTCGAGACGGCCGCCGGCCTGATGCTGCCCGACGACTACATGCGCAAAGTGGCCGACGCAACGCACGAGGCCGGTGGCATGTTCGTGCTCGACTGCATCGCCTCGGGAACGATATGGGTCGACATGGCGGCGATCGGCGTCGATATCCTGATCAGCGCACCGCAGAAGGGCTGGAGCGGCTCGCCCTGCTCGGCCTTCGTGATGCTCGGCAAGCTTGCGCGCCAGCGCATCGAGGACACCAGCAGCAGCAGCTTCGCCTGCGACCTGCGCAAATGGCTGCAGATCATGGAAGCCTACGAAAGCGGCGGCCATGCCTATCACGCCACCATGCCCACCGACGCGCTGCTGGGGGTACGCGACGCGATGCTGGAAACGAAAGCCTACGGTTTCGACAAGGTCCGCGACGAGCAGCAGGAACTCGGCGACAAGGTGCGCGCGCTGCTCGCACGCCGGGGCTTTCCCAGCGTGGCGGCGCCCGGCTACGAGTCGCCCGGGGTGGTCGTGAGCTACACCGATGATCCCGAGATCCGCTCGGGCAAGAAGTTCCTCGGTCTGGGCCTGCAGACCGCCGCCGGCGTGCCCCTGCAATGCGATGAACCAGCCGACTTCAGCACCTTCCGGCTCGGCCTGTTCGGACTCGACAAGCTGCACAACATCGACCGTACCGTGGCGCACCTGGACGAGGCGCTGGGCAAGCTGGGTTGAGCGTCCGTCAGGGGTGGTGCCCAGTCGATGACACGCCTGCGCACACGCTCCGTACGCGACGGCGGTGACATCCGCGCCTTCTTCGACGGCATCGCCGACGAGTACTGCGAGAGCCACGGCAACGCCGCGGCGCTGCTCGAGCATCGACTCGCGCTGATACGTCGCCTGCTGGCTCCGGTGGCCGGCGGCACCCTGCTGGAGATCGGCTGCGGAACGGGCACGCACCTGTTCGCGCTCGCCGGACGCTTCGGTCGTGTCATCGGCACCGATCTGTCGCCACGCATGATCGAGGCCGCCGAGCGCATCCGTCTCTCGCATCCCTGTGCGGCGCGCATCGAGCTGCATGTGGCGCCGGCCGAAACGCCGGCCCGCATCGAGGACGACACCGCGGATGCGGTGCTCTGCGTGGGCGCGTTCGAGCACATGACCGACAAGCCCGCCGTGCTCGCGGAGGTTCGCCGCGTCCTGCGTCCCGGCGGGCGCCTGGCCTGCCTCACGCTCAACGGCGGGTCGCTCTGGTACCGCCGCATCGCGCCCTGGCTCGGCTACGAGACCCGGCACCTCACCAGCGATCGCCTGGTCGAGGCGGCCGAAATGCGATCACTGCTGGAAGCGGCCGGATTGCAGATCGAGGAATGCGGCTACTGGCGCTTCATCGCGCGCGGCGACATGCCCGCATGGGTAGCGCATTCGCTGCACGGCCTGGATCACCTGGGCCGGGTCTGCCTGCCCGCTCAGTGTCGCGGCGGACTGTATGCCTGCGCCGCATAGGCATCCGCGGCCGGGGTGAACGCGGCGAGGAACCGTTCGCGCATCCGCTCCATGCGCCAGACCGGCGCATCGGCGCCGGGTCGCATCCCGTCGCTCCAGCCCCAATCGTCGATCGCGTCGAGGACGGCGGCATCGCGAGTGACGAGATGGATGGGGACGTCGAACGAAGCGACATCGCCGGTCACGACCCGCGCCGGCTGGTGATCGCCCAGGATCACCAGCAGCATGTCGTCGCGCCCGTATTCGAGCAGCCAGGACTCCAGCGTGCGCAGCACATAGTCGATCGAGCGCAGATACTGCGCGCGTATGCGATCGGGATCCCGCCAGACGACCTCGGGCGGATCGCCCGCCCGGGCGTGGTCGGTGAACACCGAGCCGTCCCCCACGGCGTCCCACGGGAGCAACGGGGGAATCGGCGTCCAGGGCGCATGGCTGGAGATGAGCGCGACGCTCGCCATGACCGGCGGTCCGTCGCGACGATCCAGCTCCAGGGCATGCAGTGCCGACAGCGTGAACTGGTCGGGCATCGTCACCCAGTTGAAGGGCTCGCCCGCGTAGCCCAGACCATTCGCATCGTAGACGCGATCGAAACCGAAGAAGCTCGCCTCGGGCCAGGGCCGCTCG
>JBAYRO010000074.1:0-15903 GCA_041676645.1 Burkholderiaceae bacterium
CCGGAATAGGTGTGCTCGGCGGTGAAGCGCACCTCGATGAATTCGATCGCCTGGATGTCGCAATCGTTGACCACGAGCGAATCGCTGACGGCGTCGGCGAGGCTGTTGTCGGGGATCGGAAGCCCGGGGTTGCGGGCCTCGAACTGGCAGGACTTCTGCTCCGCGCTGCCGCCGACCGTCGCCCAGCCGGGGGCCGCCGCCACGGCCGCCGCGGCGTCGACGGTGCCGAAACCGAATTCCGGGTGGTGCCACAGCCCGAAATTCTCGCTCCAGCCGGCGTTGTCGGGCGAATTGCGCCGGGCGGTGCTGGCGAGGATCAGTTGCACATCACGCCAGCTGAGCTGCGGGTTGGCCTGCAGCATCAGGGCAACGGTTCCCGAGACCATCGGCGAGCTTGCCGAGGTGCCGGTGAAATCCCCGATGTAGCGGTTGTCCAGCCCCGTGGTGGTGATCGCGCTGCGGGTATTGCTCGACGGTGCGCAGACCAGCACGTTGGCGCCGGTTTCACCGTACCAGGGCCGCTCGCCATTGTCGTCGACCGCGCAGACGGTGATCTGGCCACGCTTGTTCACATAGCCGTCGAAGTTGGCATTGTCCCTGACGAATCCCCCGTTGCCTGCCGGAAAGACGAAGATCGATCCGAGCCCGTCCCGGCCGTGGGCGAGCCCCTGCTCGATCGTGTTGTCGAAGCTCGCATCCGACGGCCAGAGGGCGCCGCCGTCGGGCGAGCCCCAGCTGTTGGCGTAGATCGCGTTGACCCGGCGCTGGTAGCCGAGCGCATGCGCGATGTCGGCATCCATGTTGGTCGAGAGCGGATTGAGGCCGACCATCGAAGCCGCCGGCGCCACGCCGGCGCCGCCGATCGCGTTGCCGCCGCGCGCCGCGACGATCCCGGCGACCGCGGTGCCATGCACGTTGCCGGCGCCGCAGGGCAGGGGGTAGTCGCTGCCGAAATGCTCGCCGGGCCGGTAGTTGAAGCTGCCGCCGGCCACGACGTTGGGCAGCAGGTCTTCATGGACGACTTCGATGCCGCTGTCGACGATGGCCACCCGTACCCCCGTGCCATCGGCTTGCGCCCAGGCGTCGGTGATGCGCAGGTCCTCGCCCGGCGTCCCGCCGCTCTGGCCGGTATTGACGAGATGCCATAGCGAGTCGAGCAGCGGGTCGGGGCCGGTGCGTGGTTCGGGCGGATCCGTCAGGAAATACGCTTGCGCGCAGTCCGCCTCGTTCAGGCGCTGCGTATCCGCCCGGTCGCCCCCGCCTCCGCTTCCGCAGGCGGCCAGGATGAGCGACGCACAGGCGACAAGGGCGGCCGACAGGCCTTGCGGGACTTGGGGCATCGAGCTTGGGGCTGGCTGGTCCGGATGCCGAAGTGTAAGGGTTTTGGGCCCGGTCCATCGCGCCTGCGTCGGCCAGGCCAGCGGAAGGCGCTTGCCGATCGGGTCCGGCGCCGGTTGCTATCATCCCTGCGATCGAACATCCGCCCAGGCTCGCCTTCCGGGTGAGCCCTCCATCCCTTCTTCCTGGAACGTCCATGCCCCGCATCCAGACCCTGCTCGTGGCCAACCGTTCGGAGATCGCGATCCGCGTGATGCGCGCCGCGGCCGAGATGGGTATCCGGACCGTCGCGATCTATTCGCACGAGGACCGCTTCTCGCTGCATCGCTTCAAGGCCGACGAAAGCTACCAGGTCGGCGACGGCAAGAAGCCCCTGCAGGCCTACCTCGATATCGACGACATCATCCGGGTCGCCCGACTCGCGAAGGCCGATGCGATCCATCCGGGTTACGGCTTCCTGTCGGAGAACCCGGATTTCGCACGCGCCTGCCGCAAGGCCGGCATCGTCTTCGTTGGTCCCGACCCCGAGGTCATGACCACCCTGGGCAACAAGGTCTCGGCCCGCAATGCGGCGGTCGCCGCCGGGGTCCCGGTCATGCCGGCCACGCCGCCGTTGCCGCGCGACACCGGGGAGGCGAAGCGACTCGCGGCCGAGGTCGGCTACCCCCTGATGCTCAAGGCGAGCTGGGGCGGCGGCGGTCGCGGCATGCGCGTGATCGAGAGCGAGGCCGAGCTCGAGCCGCAGATCGAGGTGGCCCGCCGCGAGGCGGCCGCGGCCTTCGGCAACGACGAGGTCTACCTGGAGAAGCTGGTGCGCCAGGCTCGCCATGTCGAGGTCCAGCTGCTCGGCGACAAGCACGGCAACCTGGTGCACCTGTTCGAGCGCGACTGCTCGGTGCAGCGGCGCAACCAGAAGGTGGTCGAGCGTGCCCCGGCGCCGTATCTCGACGATGCGACCCGCGGCGCCCTGTGCGATGCGGCGCTGGCCCTGGGCAGGGCGGTGGGCTACAGCAATGCCGGCACGGTCGAGTTCCTGATGGATGCCGACAGCGGCGAGTTCTATTTCATCGAAGTCAATCCCCGCATCCAGGTCGAGCATACCGTGACCGAGGAGGTCACCGGGATCGACATCGTCAAGGCGCAGCTCTCGATCGCGCACGGCGCCCGGATCGGCACGGCCGATTGCCCGGTGCCGCTGCAGGCGGACATCCGGCTCAACGGCCACGCGCTGCAATGCCGGGTGACCACCGAGGATCCCGAGAAGAACTTCACCCCCGACTACGGCCGCATCCAGGCCTATCGCAGCGCCTCGGGATTCGGCATCCGGCTCGATGGCGGCACCGCCTATTCCGGCGCGGTGATCACGCCCTACTATGATTCGCTGCTGGTCAAGGTGACCGCCTGGGCGCAGCGCGCCGACGAGGCGATCCGGCGCATGGACCGGGCCCTGCGGGAGTTCCGCATCCGCGGCGTGGCGACCAACCTGCAGTTCGTCGAGAACGTCATCAAGCATCCGGATTTCATCGCCGGGCGGATCACCACCCGTTTCATCGACGACACACCGGAGCTTTTCCGCTTCGCCAAGCCGCGCGACCGTGCCTCGCGGCTGCTGCGCTACATCACCGACGTCACGGTCAACGGCCATCCGGACATGGCCGGGCGGACCGCGCCCGATCTCACGCACTACCACCTGGCGCTGCCGGCGGTCGATGTCGCCGGCCCGGTGCCGGCGGGCAGCCGCGATCGACTGCGCGAGCTGGGACCGGAGAAGTTCGCCCGGTGGATGCTCGACGAGCCGCGGGTGCTGCTCACCGACACCTCGATGCGCGACGCCCATCAGTCGCTCTTCGCCACCCGGATGCGAACCATCGACATGGCGCGGATCGCGCCGTACTACGCCCGCCTGCTGCCCGGCCTGTTCTCGGTCGAATGCTGGGGCGGCGCCACCTTCGACGTGGCGATGCGCTTCCTCAAGGAGGATCCCTGGCAGCGGCTCGGCGAACTGCGCGAGGCGATGCCCAATCTCCTGCTGCAGATGCTGCTGCGCGGCAGCAATGCCGTCGGCTATACCAACTACGCCGACAACGTCGTGCGGCACTTCGTCGCGCAGGCCGCGCGCAGCGGGGTCGATCTCTTCCGTGTCTTCGACTCGCTCAACTGGGTCGAGAACATGCGGGTATCGATCGATGCGGTGCGCGAAGCGGGCGCGCTGTGCGAGGGCGCGATCTGCTATACCGCCGATCTCTTCGATACGTCGCGACCCAAGTACGACCTGGCCTACTACGTGGGGATCGCGAAGCAGTTGCGCGCGGCCGGCGTCAATGTGCTGGGCATCAAGGACATGGCGGGCGTCTGTCGTCCGCGCGCCGCCGAACTGCTCGTGCGCACCCTGAAGGAGGAAACCGGGCTGCCGGTGCACTTCCATACGCACGACACCAGCGGGATCTCCGCGGCGTCGGTGCTGGCGGCGATCGCCGGCGGCGCCGATGCGGTCGACGGCGCGATGGACGCGATGAGCGGACTCACCTCCCAGCCCAATCTCAATGCGATCGTCGCCGCGCTCGAGGGCTCGCCGCGCGATCCGGCCGCCCCCGGCGGCGTCGACCCGGAAGCGATGCGCGAGATCGCCCACTACTGGGAAGGTATCCGCAGGCTCTACGCCCCGTTCGAGTCGGACATCCGCTCGGGTACCGCCGATGTCTATCGCCACGAGATGCCGGGCGGACAGTACACCAACCTGCGCGAGCAGGCCCGCTCGATGGGCCTCGACCATCGCTGGCCCGAGGTGGCCCGCGCCTATGCCGAGGTCAACCGGCTGTTCGGCGACATCGTCAAGGTGACGCCGACTTCGAAGGTGGTCGGCGATCTCGCGATCTTCATGGTCGCCAACGACCTCGAGCCTTCGGAGGTGGTCGACCCGGCGCGCGAGATCGCGTTTCCCGAATCGGTGGTGGCGCTGTTTCGCGGCGAACTCGGCTTTCCTCCCGACGGATTCCCGCAGGCCCTGGCGCGCAAGGTCCTGCGCGGCGATCCGCCCGAACCCTACCGGCCCGGCGACCGGATCGCGCCGGTCGATCTCGGCGCGGCGCGCGCCGAAGCCGAGAAGGCGGCCGAGCGCCAGGTGTCCGAGACCGAGTTCTGCTCCTACCTGATGTATCCGAAGGTCTTCCAGGACTACGCCGAGCACCGGCGTACCAATGGCGACGTCAGCCGCCTGCCCACGCAGGCATTCTTCTACGGAATGCGCGAGCGTGACGAGATCGCGGTCGAGATCGACCAGGGCAAGACCCTGGTGATCCGGATGCAGGGCACGGCGCCGGCCGAGGACGAGGGCGGCGTACGGGCCTTCTACGAACTCAACGGCCAGCCGCGCACCTCCCGCGTGCAGGAGGCGGGGGCGAAGCAGGCGCCACGGCGGGCGCGCGCCGATCCCGAGGATCCGGACCATGTCGCCGCCCCGATGCCGGGCATGATCGTCACCGTGTCGGTCAAGCCGGGCCAGCGGGTCGGCGCCGGCGATCCGCTGCTGTCGATCGAGGCGATGAAGATGGAGACGCAGATCCGGGCCGAGCGCGACTGCACCGTGAAGGCGCTGCATGTGAAACCGGGCGAAACAGTGGAGGCACGGGATCTCCTGCTCGAGATCGAGTGAGCGCCCTTGATGAAAACCGCAGTAGTGATGGCGGAAAAGCTTAAGTAGAGTAAGCATTGTCCGATCGATGCGCCCCGGCGCGAACGACGAGAGCGTGCCGTCCCTGAGCACGCCCAACGGAGGATGACAATGCTCAGCAAGTTCGTACGCGCCGGCCTGGTCGGGCTGGCGATCGCGGCCGCCCAGGCGCCCGCGCAGGCGGCCGAGGTCACGCTGCGGCTGCATCAGTTCCTGCCGCCGCAGGCCACCATCCCGCGGATGGCGATTAAGCCCTGGGCCGAGAAGATCGAGAAGGAATCCGAGGGCCGCATCGAGATCCGGCAGTTCCATGCGATGCAGCTGGGCGGCACGCCCGGCACGCTCTACGACCAGGCCAAGGACGGCGTGGTCGACATCATCTGGACGGTGCTCGGCTACACGCCGGGACGTTTCCCGAAGGCGGAGGTCTTCGACCTGCCCTTCATGGTGACGACGGCCGAGGCCACTTCGCAGGCTTTCCACGCCTTCTACGAGAAGCACCTGACCGACGAGTTCAAGGACGTCAAGGTCCTGGCGGTCCATACGCACGGTCCCGGCCTGCTGCATTCCAAGCAGCCCATCGAGAAGCTCGAGGACATGCGTGGCGTCAAGATCCGCGGCGGCTCGCGCGTCATCAACGACATGCTCGACAAGCTCGGCTCGACACCGGTCGGCATGCCGGTGACCGGGGTTTCGGAAGCGCTGTCCAAGGGCGTGATCGATGCCACCACGATTCCCTGGGAAGTGACCATCGCCTTCAAGGTGCCGGAGCTCGTCGAGAACCACACCGGCTTCGCCGGCGGCCATGGCCTGTACACCGCCACCTTCGTGTTCGCGATGAACCAGGCGAGCTACGACAAGCTGCCCGATGACCTCAAGAAGGTGATCGACGACAACTCCGGGATCGAACTGGCGGCCGCGTTCGGCCGGGCCATGGATGCCGGCGACGAGGTCGGCATCGAGTTCGCGCGAAAACTCGGCAACAACATCATCACCCTCGATGATGCCGAGACGAAGCGCTGGCAGGATGCGGCGCAACCGGTGATCGACGACTGGACCAAGGCCGCCGATGCCGCCGGCATCGAAGGCACCGTCCTCTATCGGGACGCGGTCGAACTCGTCCGCAAGTACGGCGCGCAGTAGCGGGCCGGGCCGGCCGGGCTGGTGATGGCTGCGCTTTTCCCGATCGCGCCGGGCGCCGAGCGCCGGGCAGAGCGATGGGTGGAGACCATGTCGTCGATGCTGGCCCGGACCGGCGGCCTTGCCCTTCTCCTGGTCACCGTTGTCGCGGTGCTCAGCATCGTGGGGCGGCTGCTGATCGACATCGGCCTGGGGCCGGTGCCGGGCGACTTCGAGATCGTCCAGGCGGGCTGCGGCTTCGCGGTCTGCGCCTTCCTGCCCCTGTGCCAGCTCCGGCGCGGTCATGTCACCGTCGACATCCTCTATACCGGGCTGGCTCCCGGCTGGTCGGCCTGGGCATCGCTCGCGGGCAACATCCTCATGACGGCGGCCAGCGCGCTGCTGCTCTGGCGCCTCTGGGTCGGGATGCTCGAGAAGTTCGCCAACGGCGAGACCACCTTCATTCTCGGCATGCCGGTCTGGTGGATGTACTCGGTCTGCACGATCGGGCTTACCGCGGCGGTGCTCGCCAGTGCCTACACCGTCTGGCGCAGCATCAACGCGATCGCCTCACGGCAGTGGGCGCGGGCATGAACCTCGCGCAGCCAGCGGCGGCCGGGAAGGGCGGCCCGCGATGAGCGATCTCGCACTCGGCGCCTGGTCCTTCCCGATGCTGATGCTGGCGATCTTCCTGCGGGTGCCGATCGGCCTGGCGATGTTGTTGTTCGGCATCTTCGGCACCTGGCTCGTGGTCGGCAGCTGGGTGCCGGTGCTCTCGCAGCTCAAGTCCTCGACCTTCGACACCTTCTCGAGCTATTCGTTCTCGATCATCCCGCTGTTCCTGCTGATGGGGCAGTTCGCGACCCGTGGCGGAATGTCCAATGCCCTGTTCTCCGCGGCGGCCGGCTGGCTCGGTCATCGCAAGGGCGGGGTCGGCATGGCGGCGATCGGCGCCTGCGCCGGATTCGGCGCCATCTGCGGTTCCTCGCTCGCAACCGCCGCGACCATGGGCAAGGTGGCCTTGCCGGAGCTGCGCCGCTACGGCTACGCCGATTCGCTCGCAACCGGATGCCTCGCCGCCGGCGGCACCCTCGGGGTGCTGATCCCGCCTTCGGTGGTGCTCGTCATCTACGCGATCCTCGCCGAGGAGAACATCGCGAAGCTCTTCACCGCCGCGATCATCCCCGGCATCCTCGCGGCGCTGATGTACATGGCGACGATCGGCATCTACGTGCGCCTTCGTCCGGGCTCGGCGGGCGAGACCGAGCCGGTGCCGATGGCCGAGAGGATCGCGCGGATGCGCAAGGTCTGGCCGGTCGTGATGGTCTTCCTTCTCGTGATCGGGGGCATCAACTTCGGCTGGTTCACCCCGACCGAGGGTGCGGCGGTGGGCGCGGCGGCCACCGGCCTGATCGCCGCGGCCAACGGCGGCCTCGACCGGCGCGGCATGTGGGAGTCGATCGAGGAGACGGCAATCGCGACGGCGATGATCTTCTTCATCATCTTCGGCGCCGGCGCCTACAACACCTTCCTCGCCTTCACGCAGTTGCCGATGGAAGTCGCCGGATGGATCGCCGAGCGTGGCTACAGTCCCTATGGGGTCCTGGCCCTGATCCTGGCCTGCTACATGGTCTTCGGCTGCTTCATGGATTCGTTGTCGATGATCCTGCTGACCATCCCGATCTTCCTGCCCATCGTCACCAGCCTCGACTACGGCCTGCCCAGCGCCGAGTTCGCGATCTGGTTCGGCATCCTGGTGCTCGTGGTCGTCGAGATGGGACTGATCACGCCGCCGGTGGGGATGAACCTGTTCGTCATCAATTCGGTGGCCGGCAACGTACCGATGGCGGCCACCTTCCGCGGGGTGCTGCCCTTCGTCGCGACCGACGTGCTGCGCATTTCCCTCCTGGTCCTGTTCCCGGGACTTTCCCTCTGGCTGGTGAGGATGCTGTGAGCAACGGCCTCGCGCCCCGTTCCGCCGATGCTCCCCTGGACGAGTCGGCGGTCGGGCATATCGTGGGCTATCTCGTCGCGCGGGCGCGAACCCCGTTGCGGCGCCTGTATTTCGAGCGGATCGGCGATGTCCACGGCTTGCGTCCCGTCGAATTCACCGTCCTGATGCTGGCCTGGACCAACAAGGATGTGACGCTCAAGCGGCTGACCCAGACGCTGAGCGTGACCGCGCCCAACATCACCGTGGTGATCGACCGACTCGAGGCGCGGGGTCTCGTCAAGCGGATTCGCAGCCAGGCCGACCGGCGCTCGATGATGATCCACGTGCAGCCTGCCGGCGAACGTATCGCACGCGAGGCCGGCGAGATTTCGCGCACGATGGAGGACCCGGCGCTGGCGATGCTCTCGCCGGCCGAGCGCCGCAGCCTGGTCGCCATGCTCATGCGGGTGATCGAGGGTTCGCGCTGACCCGGCATCGCCGGCGATCGACGCCGGATCGTTGCGGCGAAACCCGTGCGACTCGGCCTTGCCTATGCCGCGCTGATCGCGTCGGCCCGCCCGTCGCGCTCCAGGTGCGGAATATGGTTGAAGGACAGCAGCCGGAAGCGTCCGCCGCCCGCGATCAGTTCGCAGATGCCGGTGTTGCGGTACTGCAGGTTGAGTTCGATGGCGGTGGCCGGCGGCGCGCCGAGCAGGTCGGCCACCGCGCGGCAGATCGCACCGCCCGAACTGACCACCAGGATGCGGTCCTCGCGTCCGGTGTCCTGCGCCGCGGCGGCCAGGCCGGCAGCGATCCGCACACCGAACTCGGCCCAGGTTTCGGGCACGTCGTCCAGGCCGGTATCGGCCCAGTGGTTCATCGCATGACGAAAGGTCTGCCAGTAGTCCTTGTAGTCGGCGCGCTGGTGCTCGATGGGTGAGCGGCCCATGGTGAATGCCGAGTAGATCGGGCCGGCATGGTATTCGTCGAAGCCGGGATGGACGATGGGCTCGACGGTCTCGCCCATGGCGGCCAGGATGCCGGTGGCGGTATCGCGCTGGCGAGCGAGCGTGCCGCAGAGCACCCTCGAGAAGCGCAGGCCGCGCTCGGCGAAGTATTCGCCCAGCCAGCGCGACTGCTGATGGCCGAGTTCGGAGAGACGGTCATAGTCTTCGCTGCCGAAGGACGCCTGGCCATGGCGCACGAGATGGATCAGGGACATCGGTGGTCCGAATGAAGCGGGAACGGGCCCCGATTATCCCGAATCCCGCCAATGGCGTCCCGGCGCCGCCGCGGGCCGGCTCTTGCGCTATGCTTGAACCACGCGGAGCCCGATGGATCGGATCCGCACAACGGAGACGAAGGGAAACGATGTTGCATCCCAGCCTGCATGCCCGCAATGCCCCCGAGCGGATCGCCTACCGCATGGCCGAATCCGGCGAAACCGTCAGCTATGGCCAGCTCGACGCCGCCTCGAATCGGTTCGCCCAGCTGCTGCGCGCGAGCGGTGTCGGTCCGGGCGAGCATATCGCCCTGATGGTCGAGAACCATCCGCGCTTCTACGAGATCTGCTGGGGCGCGCAGCGCTCGGGCGTGATATTCACCGCGATCAGCACCCGGCTCAGCGCCGAGGAAGCCGCCTACATCGTCAACGACTGTGGCGCGAAGCTGTTCGTGGGCTCGATGAAGCTCGCCGAAGTCTGCGCGAAGCTGCCGGCGCTCGCTCCCGGCGTGGGTCGCTGGCTGATGCTCGATGGCACGATCGACGGCTTCGAATCCCTCGAGGCGGTGATGTCCGTCCAGTCGGCGACGCCCGTCGCCGACGAGATGGCCGGCAGCGACATGCTCTATTCATCCGGTACGACCGGCCGGCCCAAGGGCGTGAGCATGCCCTTCGAGCGCGAGCCGATCGACGCGGGCTCGCCGCTGATCGAAGTCAGTCGCAAGCTCTACGGCATGGACGGGAACACCGTCTACCTGTCGCCGGCGCCGCTCTACCATGCCGCGCCGCTGCGCTTCAACATGACGGTGATGCGCCTGGGTGGCACCAGCGTGATCATGGAGAGCTTCGATCCCCAGCGTTATCTCGAACTCGTCGAGCAGCACCGCATCACGCACACGCAGCTGGTGCCGACGATGTTCGTGCGCATGCTCAAGTTGCCCGAGGATGTCCGCGCCCGCTACGACGTCTCGTCGCTCAGGTGCGCGGTCCATGCCGCGGCGCCCTGTCCGGTGCCGGTCAAGCAGCAGATGATCGAATGGTGGGGGCCGGTGCTCTGGGAGTACTACGCCGGCACCGAAGGCAATGGCATGACCCTGGTGAATTCCTCCGACTGGCTGGCGCATCCCGGTACCGTCGGTCGCGCGGTGCTCGGCAAGCTGCGGATCTGCGACGACGACGGCAATGAGCTGCCGGTCGGCGAGCAGGGCACCATCTACTTCTCGGATGGCCGCCCCTTCAAGTACCACAACGATCCCGAGAAGACGGCGCAGTCGATGAACGAGCACGGCTGGACCACGCTCGGCGATGTCGGCTATGTCGACGAGGAGGGTTTCCTGTACCTCACCGACCGCAAGGCCTTCATGATCATCTCGGGTGGGGTGAACATCTATCCCCAGGAGGCCGAGAACATCCTCGTGATGCATCCGAAGGTTGCCGATGTCGCGGTGTTCGGTATCCCGCACGAGGAGTTCGGCGAGGAGGTCAAGGCGGTTGTGCAGCCGCGCGACATGCGCGATGCCACGCCGGAGTTCGAGGCCGAACTGGTCGCCTGGTGCCGCGAGCGACTCGCCCACATCAAGTGCCCGAAGTCGATCGACTTCGAGCAGGAGCTTCCGCGCGCGCCCACGGGCAAGCTGTACAAGCGCGAGCTTCGCAATCGCTACTGGGAAGGCCGCAGCGCCCGGATCTAGCGGTGGCAGGAAATGCACAAGAAATGGGGTCAGACTCCATTTCAGAATGAAATGGAGTCTGACCCCATTTCTTGACCCGATTTTCTATATGGCGCCGGCCTTGCGCAGGCGGTCGATGGCGGCCGCATCGTAGCCGATATCGGCGAGGATCTCGTCGGTATGCTCGCCCAGGATCGGCGCCCGCCTGCGAATTCCGGTATCGGCATCGGAGAGCTTCACCGGCACCGCGGCCACCGGCGCGGGATGCCGCAGGCCGGGGAACTCGGTAGGGTGGAGCAGGCCGAGGGCGGCTGTCTGGGGATGGTCGAGCGCCTGCTGGGCCGAGAGTACCGGCCCGGAGGGGATCTTCGCCTCGCCGAGCGTGCGTATGACCTCGTCGGTATCGCGCTGCGCGCACCATTCGCGCATCGCCTCGTCGATCGGACCGGCGTTGCGCCCGCGGGCGTCGTCGTCCTCGAAGCGCGGATCCTCGAGCATCGCTTCCTGGCCGACGAGCCGGGCCCAGCGGCGGAACAGCGGATGGCCGACGACCTGCACGAGCACGGCACCGTCGCGCGTGGGATAGATGTTCACCGGCGCCGCGGTCTGGCCACGATTGCCGGTGGGGCGCCGGTCGGCCTGGATGGTCGCCTGCTCGATCAGCATGCTGTTGGTGGTCGCCAGGGCGGTTCCGAGCAGCGAGCCGGTGACCTGCTGGCCCCGGCCGGTCTGCTGGCGGGCCATCAGTGCGCCCATGGTGCCGAAGGCGCAATGCAGGGCGGTGCCGAAGTCGACCCAGTTGACGGCGGCCCGATAGGGCTCGCCCGGCTGGCCGGTCATGTAGACGGCTCCCGACATCGCCTGGCCGACGCCGTCGAAGCCGACATAGCCGGCCATCGGACCGGCCGGTCCGTAGGCGGAGCTGGTGGTGAGGATGATGCGCGGATTGATGGCGGCAAGGCTGGCGTAGTCGATGCCCATGGAGACGAGGGTCGCGGCCGGGAGGTTCGCCACCACGACATCGGCGCGCTCGACGAGCCGCCGGACGATCTCGCGGCCCTCGGGGCTGGCCGGATCGAGTGTCATCGACCGCTTGTTGCGGTTCATCTGCAGGAACAGCGCGCCTTCGCCGGTCTCGGAAACCGGGGTGACGAAACGGTCCTCGCTGCCGCCGCGCTTGTCGATGCGGATGACATCGGCGCCGAACTCGGCGAGCAGGGCCGCGCAATACGGCCCCGCGATGTAGCGGCCGAAGTCGAGCACCTGGATGCCGGCCAATGGTCCAGCCATACCCTGTTCCTCCTGAACGAATCCGGGGGAGTCTAGCAGGAGAAGAAAATGGGGTCAGACACGATATTCGGTACCGAATATCGTGTCTGACCCCATTTTCTGGGCGTCGCGTGCCGGTTCTCAGCGACCGGCGCCGCCGGCGTAGGCGATCGGCTCGTCCTCGTGCGCGATGCGGGCCCGGATATGGGCGAGCGCCTCCTCGACCTGGTCGACGAGGATCAGGCAGACATCGCCCGGACCGATGCGGGACAGCGCGATGTCGATGGCGCGGAATTCGCCCTGGACTTCGATCACTTCTCCGCGCGCCCGGTCGCCGAGGCCTTCGCGCAAGAGGCCGATCACCTCGCCATCGACCCGTCCGCGCTGGCACTGGTCCTCGTAGAGGACGAAGTCGTCGAAGCAGCCTGCGAGTTGCTCCGTCTGGCCGCGGATGTCCTGGTCGCGGCGATCGCCGGCGCCACTGATCACCACGCTGCGCCGGCGCGCCTCCATCGACTGTACCGCATCGACCAGTGCGGCCATGGCATCGATGTTGTGGCCGTAGTCGGCGATCACGGTGGCGCCGTACCAGTCGAGGCAATTGAAGCGGCCCGGCGCATTCTGGTTCTCGTTGTCGAACTGCTCGAGCGCGCCTTGCACCTTGCCCCAGTCCAGGCCGAGCGCCCAGGCGGCGCCGACCGCCGCAAGCACATTGTCGACCTGGAAGGGGATCCGGCCGCCGCCGGTCACCGGGATCCGCGCCATGTCGATGACGCCGTGCCAGCTGCCGGACCGGGCGATGATGCGATCGTCCTCGACATGCAGGGTGCGCTCGCCGCGGGCCCGATGGGTGACGAGCACGGGATGTTCGCCATCGCGGGCGAAGAAGATCACTTCGCCCGGGCAGTGGGCGGCCATCGCGGCCACGCGCGGATCGGCGGCGTTGAGCACGGCGGTGCCGTGGTCGGCGACATGATCGACGATCACCCGCTTGACGGCGGCGAGTTCGTCGACGGTGTCGATGTGGTTCAGCCCGAGGTGGTCGCCCTGGCCGATGTTGGTCACGATGGCGACATCGCAGCGATCGAAGGCGAGGCCTTCGCGCAGCAGGCCGCCGCGGGCGACCTCGAGAACGGCGGCGTCGGCATCCGGATGCATCAGGACACTGCGCGCGCTGCGCGGGCCGCTGCAGTCGCCGGTGTCGATGACATGGCCGTCGACGTACACGCCATCGGTTCCGGTGAAGCCGACCCGTCGGCCGGTCGCCGCGAGGATCGCCGCGGCCAGCCGCACCGTGGTGGTCTTGCCGTTGGTTCCGGTGACCGCGACCAGGGGGATGCGGGCCTTGTCGCCGGGTCGGAACATCGCATCGATGATGGCTTCGCCGACCGGGCGTGGCTTGCCGGCGGAAGGCGAGAGATGCATGCGCAAGCCCGGTGCGGCATTGACCTCGAGAAAGCAGCCGCCGGTTTCGGACAGTGGCCGGCCGAGGGTCTCGGCGACGACATCGATGCCGCAGATATCGAGGCCCACCGCCTGGGCGGCGTCGACCGCGCGCGCCGCGACCTCGGGGTGGATCTCGTCGGTGACATCGGTCGCCGAGCCTCCGGTGCTGAGGTTGGCGTTGTCGCGCAGCACGACGCGAACCCCGGCCGGCAGGACCGAGTCCGGTGCGAATCCCTGCAGGCCGATGCGGGCGATCGCGATTTCGTCGAGGCGGATCCGGGTCAGCGAGGTGGCATGGCCGTCGCCGCGGCGCGGATCGGCATTGACCCGGGCGACGAGTTCGGCAACGGTGTGCCGGCCGTCGCCGATCACGCACGGCGGGTCGCGGCGGGCGGCGGCGACGACCCGGTTGCCGACGACGAGGATCCGGTAGTCGTGGCCGGGCACGTAACGCTCCACGATGACGTCATCGTCGTAGCGCCGCGCGGCGGCGAAGGCGGCGGCGATTTCCTCGCGGGTTTCGGCGCCGACCGTCACGCCCTTGCCCTGGTTGCCGTCGCGCGGCTTGACCACGATGGGCAGGCCTATCGTCCCGGCAAGCGCCCAGGCGTCGTCGGCATCGGTACAGGAGCGGCCGGACGGCACCGGTACACCGGCGGCCGACAGCAGCTGCTTGGTGAGTTCCTTGTCCTGGGCGATGGTTTCGGCGATCGCGCCGGTCCGGTCGGTTTCGGCCGCCTGGATCCGGCGTTGGCGGCTGCCCCAGCCGAACTGCACCAGGCTGCCTTCGGTCAGGCGCCGGTACGGGATGCCACGGGCCAGGGCGGCGGAGACGATGGACCCGGTGCTGGGCCCGAGGCGCAGGTCCTCGTCGAGTTCATGCAGCCGGGCGAGCGCGGCCCCGACATCGAAGGGGGTGTCGTCACGCGCTGCGATGCACAGCGCCGCGGCGAACTCCATGGCTTCGAGGCCGACGGTTTCCTCGGTGTACTCGACCACGACGTGGAAGACGCCGGGCTCGGCCGTCGGCACGGTACGCGAGAAGGACACCGGGCAGCCGGCCTGCGCCTGCAGTCCCAGCGCCGCGAGCTCGAGCAGTTGCGCCATGCCGAGGTCGCGCTGGTCGGGGTAGCCGCGCAGGGGGCCGATGCCCCGGAATCGCTCGCTGATCCGGGATTCGATCCCGGGCAGCATGCACAGGGAAAGTTCCGCCGCGTCGCAAAGCACGGTTGTCTCGATCGCGGTTCGCGAGGTCCACCGGTTGGGGCCGCGCAGGATACGGGTTCGCTGGATTTCCATCGTCGTTCTTCTGGTTCGGTCAGCGCGCCGTCGTGGCCACCGACAGGTACGGCCTGGTGCCGCGTTCGTCCGGCCTGTCGGTTTCCCGATCGGCATCGAAGGTGTCGAATCCGGTGCGCACCACTTCGGGCGGGATGCCGAGTGCGACGGCGCAGGCGGCAGCCGCGACCGCCGTCGCGATATCGACCTCGCGCCGCTCGCAGCGCGCCAGGGTCGATGGCTCCAGCAGGACGACCTCGTGGCCGTTGCCGGCGAGAACGAGCCGGCCGTCGCGTGGATGGACCGCCTGGCCGCCATCGCGGCAGTGCCGGGCCAGGGCCGCCGAGTCCGGCGTGGTGCTGTAGAGGACCACCTCGCCATCGCAGAGCTCGATCATCGGGATCAGCCCGGGATCGTCCGCATTGAGGACCGCCGCTCCGCTGGCGAGCACCACGTCGACCTGGGTGCGCAACA
Organism: Burkholderiaceae bacterium; assembly: GCA_041676645.1. Taxonomy (GTDB): domain Bacteria; phylum Pseudomonadota; class Gammaproteobacteria; order Burkholderiales; family Burkholderiaceae_E; genus JAMLIN01. Next base: position 15,420 of record JBAYRO010000074.1, read on the forward strand.
CGCGATAGACCTGCTCGGTGCTGGTGACGTCGAACTCCGCCAGTTCGGGCAGGACCTCGAGATCGGTGACCAGGCCCACCTGGCAGCGGTCGTAGGGCAGGCCGTCGGCGAGGATGTCGACGCTGCCGTGGGTGAATACCGCGCATTCGATGGTGGGATTCATCAGCAGCAGCGTGCCGGCGTCGTATCCGGCCGGAGCCTGGTGCTCGAGACGCCGTTCGCCGATGAAGAGTCCATCACCGCAGGCCAGGCCGACGCGGCGTCCCTGGAGCTGCATCAGCCAGGCGACCAGCCGCGCGATCCGGCTGGTGTCGCCGCTGCCGCTGATCCCGACGATCGGGATCCGTCCGTCGGCGCCGCGGGCGAACAGGTGTTCGACGATGGCCTCGCCGACCGGGCGCGGCGTGCCTTCGGCCGGGCGCAGGTGCATCAGCAGGCCCGGGCCCGCGTTGACTTCGACGATCGCGCCGGCCTGCTCGGCGAG
>JBAYRO010000075.1:0-15807 GCA_041676645.1 Burkholderiaceae bacterium
CCGCATCCGCATCCGCATCCGCATCCGAGCCTGCACCCGCAACTGCACCTGCACCGACCCCCGCTGCTGTGCCCACACCAGCGCCCGCCAAGGTTGCTGTCGCAACACCAGCCCCGGCCCGACAGGCGCCCCCGCAAGCCGATGTGTCGACCCTGCTTGCCAGGGCCGGAGCCTTCGAGCGGGTCAGCATCGAGATGGCCTGCGCGGCGCAGCGCGCCAACCCGGGCCCGTACGAGCGCTGCCTGCGCCAGCAGCTCGCGAGTCTCGCCGATTCACCGGGACGCCCCGATCTCACCCGCGCCAACCGGGCCGAACAGGTCGCCATCGAGAGCGCATGCGCTGACGACAAGCGAAGCGGCGGCCCGGCGCAGTACTACGATTGCCTGCGCCGCCAGTTGAGCCAGCTGGGCTATGGAGATGCGCTTGCCGAGCCCCGCGCGGTCGCATCGACGCAAGCCGCGCCGGCGGCGGCAAGCGGCTCGACGACGGCAGCGGCTTCCGCGCAAGCGGCCCGATCCTCCGCACAGTCCATCCTCGCGGGCACCAGTGCCTTCGAGCAGACCAGCATCGAGAGGGCCTGCGCGGCGCAGCGGGCCAGCCGCGATCCGTCCAACTACGACAGCTGCCTGCGCTGGCAGATGGCGAGCCTCGCCCGTTCCCCGGGACGTCCCGATCTTTCGAACGCGACGGCGGGCGACCTGCTCGTCCTCGAGAATGCCTGCGCGTTCGAGAAGAACAATTCGGGCCCCGCCCAGTACTACAGCTGCCTGCGGCGCGAGATGGAACGCCAGGGCGTCCAATAGAGGAGCGGCAGCCCGGTGTCCGACCTGTCGATGGCAATCTGTTTCCGTTGCGCAGCCGCGAAACCCCGTGCGCTGGATGTCTGCGCCGGCTGCGGCTCGGGGCCGCGAACCAATCGCGACTACCTGGTGTCGACGGCGCTTTCCACCTTCCTTTCGTCCGAGGACGAGCTCGCCCGGTATCGTGAGGAAGTGCTCGCGGGCGACCCTCCTTCCGTACCCCATGAGGTGCTGCTGAGCGCGATCGAGGCGCTGAAGGATCCCGCGGCCCTGGCCGTGCTGCGCTCCCGCCCCCTGGGCGCAACGCCGTCGACAGCGTCGACCCCGTCCACTGGAGCGCGGGGAACGCCGTCGGCCCCGACGCCACCAATCCGGCAACCCGCCGCCGGGCAACCCCCGGCCCCCCGTACGCAAGCCTCCGCCGCCCCGACCAGGCAGCCCCGGCCCCGGCGCACCGGCAGCGCGCTTTTCGAGTCGCCCTTCGCGATCCTCGACGCCACGACGCATGACAACCGCCGTCGGATCGGCGAGCTGGCCGACGAGAATGCGCCCCGACTCGGCGACGAACCCTGTCGGCAGCTTCGCACCGCACTGACCAGCCCGAGCTCCCGCCTGGCGTCGGAAATCGCGTGGCTGCCCGGCGTTCCCCCGGAGGATGTCGACCGCCTGCTCGACCTTGTCCACAAGGCACCGCTGGCAGTCCGCCAGGAACAGGGGCTGCCGACACTCGCGCATCTCAACCTGCTTGCCGGGGCGATCCAGACCATCGATGGCGCCGAACAGGCGGACGGGCTGGCCGCATTGATCCAGGACATCGGCAACCTCGCCGATCAGCTCGACTTGCAGGGCGTGCTCGAGCAGATCAATGCCGACCGGGCCGTTTCCGGCTTCGCGCCACTGACCACGACCGAGCAGCTCGAGGCCGAGCTCATCCAGCGTCGACAGGACTATCTCGACCTGAGCCGGGCCGCCCTCGACAAGCTGCCCTCGATCACGCTGGTCCAGGTGATGGGCGACATCGCCACCGGAGCCACGGCCGGGGGCGAGCGGCCAGCCCCGGAGCTGATCGCCGAACTCATCGACCGGTACGAAGCGGAAGCCCAGGTCGCCTTCCTGCCCACCGAATCGGAAAGCATCGGCAGCCTGGTCGATGGCGCCCGGACGGCGGCAAGCGCCGCCCAGCACCAGCTCGAAGCGCACATCGATGCGCTCGACATCACGGTGCGGAACTGGAACCAGGTCGCCCGCCCGATCCAGCTCAGCGCCAGTGCCCGCGCCACGGCCCACGGCGCCAGCCGCCAGCTGGCCAACGACATCCGCAAGCTGGGCATCGAGCTGTTCGACCGGCACGGCCTGCTGGCGCCTGCCTTGCGCATCATGGATGTCCTGGGCCGGCACTTCACCGCAGTCCCCGAAATTCCGGCGCGCGCCGCCCGCGACAAGGTCGCGCTCGAAGGCCTCGCCCGGGAATCGGAGCAGCGCAAGGGGCGCTGATCGAAGCGCCCTGCTCGGCAAGTCCCTCCCTCTCCTTGGCAAGTCCCTCCCTCTCCTTGGCAAGGTCCGCCGCTCTCCTCGGCGAATCCGCCGACTTCCCGACCCCCGCGTGACTTTGTTCCGGGCCCGCGTCGCAAGTTGTGACGCTTCCATGACTTTGCGCACGGCAAGCCGGCGCCGCATCACGACAATGGCCTCTCGCGGGCTGCGGATCGTCGTGGTCCTTCCATGCCCGCTCGGGGAATCGAACCCCATTGAACACGGACTGCAAGGAACCGACATGACCCGCACCCGAACGAATCAACTCGCATCGTTCGACAGCCGCGAGCCGGCGGCTTCGAGCATTCAGAGAAAGCGCTCCCTGCCGCTCAACCTCGCGGTCGCCGGTGCGATCGCCCTGCTCGCCGCCTGCGGCAGCGGTGGTGGCGGCGGCGGCAATCCCGCTGGCGGCGGCAACGGCGGTGGCGGTAATGGCGGTGGCGGCGGCAACGGCGGGGGCGATGGAAACGGCGGCGGCCAGCCGATCGTCACCTATACGATTTCCGGCGCGATGTCCGGCCTCAAGGGCTGGGCGGACCTGCAGAACAATGGCGCGGACACGACGAGGGTGACGGGCGCCAACGATTTCGTCTTCCCGACTCCGGTGGCGGAGAACGGTGCCTACGATGTCAAGGTGGCATCACAGCAGTACGCCGCCCAGACCTGCCTGGACGCCAATGCCAGCGGTACGGCAGCTGCCGATGTCGACGACATCGTCTTCAACTGCCTGCCGCACAACGTGCCCAAGTACGCCTATGTCGCCAACTACAACGACGGCACCCTGTCGCAATACACCATCGAGGCCGACGGCAGCCTGAGCGCCGTCGCCGGCGGCACCGTCGGCGTAGAGGTCGAACCGAACTCGGTCGTCGTCCATCCAGGCGGCAAGTTCGTCTATGTGGTCAATGGCGAAAGCGGGTCGGTCTCGCAATTCTCGATCGGCGCGGACGGCGCGGTGGCGCCGCTCGATCCGGCGTACGTCATCACCGGCGCATCGCCATCCTCGATGGCGATCAGCCCGAGCGGCAGCCATGCCTATGTGTCGAACTTCGGCGACGACACCGTCAGGCAGTACACCATCGGCGCCGACGGCAAGCTCACGCCGATGGATTCGCCCTCCGTCGCCGCCGGCGCCGGCCCGCAGGCGATCCGGCTAGATCCGGAAGGCCGCTACGCCTACGTGGTCGACTCGAAGCTCGAGTCGCAAACCGTTTCGCAGTACACGATCGGGGCCGATGGCGCCCTGAAGGCGATGCCGGAGGCTCCGGCCGCGACCGGTACCAATCCGCGGTTCATGGCGGTGGATCCGCTCGCCGAGTTCGTCTACGTCACGAACCGGGATGACAATACGATCTCGCAGTACGCCATCGGCGAAACCGGAGCGCTCACCCTGCTGCCCAGCGCAACGGTTGCCGCCGGTGCGCAGCCGGGCGAGATTGCGATCACCCCGGACGGCCGCTACGCCTACGTCGCCAACCGCGGCGACAACACGGTCTCGCAGTACACCATCGGCTTGGATGGCGCCCTGGTCGAGAACGTGCCGGCAACGGTCGCGGCGGCTTCGAACCCGAGCTCGATCACGATCACCCCGGACGGCCGCTTCGCCTACGTGACCAGCCAGAACGACGGGACGGCCACCCGGTACGACATCAACACCGACGGCACGCTCGTGGAAGGCCCGACGTCGCCCGCCGGCGCCAACGCCTACTCGATCTCGATCGCGAGCGACTACCAGTAAGCAGCAAGCCCGTGCCTGGGCCAACGGGCGGCGCCGCTCCACCGGCGTCGCCCGTTTCGCGTTGCAGTGCCCTCAAGCGCCGGCAAGGCCCGGCCCGCCGAAAGCGATCCAGCCCTCAAGCGCCGCGCAACTGCGCCCGCAGGCGCTCCACTTCCTCGATGAGGTCGGCGACCAGGGCGGCGAGTTCCTCGTTGGCGTCGAAGTCGCGCTCGAGCGCGACCAGGCGCCGCGCCCGGGCCAGTTCGGCGCTGGCGAAACGCCATTCCTGCACCTGGCCGACGACGGTGGTGCCGAGCAGGCCGGCCTCGACCCGCGCCCGGACCCATCGACGCTCGACGGCGCAGGCCTGCGCGAGTTCGTCGACGGTGAGCGTCTCTTCATCGACGACGATACCGGTCAGTACGCGATCCTGTGCCATGTTCAGCCTCCGCCTGCGGCGCGCGGGTCGAAGGCCATTTCGCGCGCCATCGTCTCGTAGAGTTTGCGTGCCTTCTCGGTGTTTGCCGGCGGCAGCACGATGCGCAGTTCGAGATACAGTGCGCCGGCCGGATTGCCCGGAATGCCGCGGCCCTTGAGCCGCAGCTTGCGGCCGGTCTGCGAACCCGCCGGCACGCGAACCTGCACCGTGCCGGACGGTGTGGCCACGTCGATTTCGGCGCCCAGCGCCGCTTCCCAGGGACTGACCGGCACCGACTGGTAGACATCGCGGCCTTCGACACGGTAGCGGGAATCGGGTGAGAAGCGGACTTCGAGATAGAGGTCGCCGGCCCCGGCGCCGCCGATGCCGGCGCCACCCTGCCCGGTCAGCCGGATATGCTGGCCTTCGGTCACGCCTTTCGGGATCGCGACTTCCAGTACGCGTTCTTCGCTGACGACCCGGCCGTCATCGTCGAGCCGGGCGCCGCGCAAGCTGATCGATCGGGTCGCGCCCTGGTATACGTCCGCCAGGTCGACCATTACCCGCGCATGGTGGTCGCTGCCGCGCATGCGATGTCCGCCGGCGGGGCGAGCGCCGCGCGGCGCGCGGCCGAACAGGCTGGAGAAGAACTCGCTGAACTCCTCGGCGCCCATGCCCTGCGGTTCGCCGCCCGAGAACTCGAAGCCGGCGCCCCAGTCGGGCGGTGGCTGGAATTCCTCGCCGGCATGTCGGGCCTGGCCGATCTGGTCGTATGCGGCCCGCTTCTCCGGATCGGACAGCGCGGCATAGGCTTCGTTCACCTCTCGCATGCGCTGCTCGGCATCGGGCTCCTTGCTCACGTCGGGATGATACTTGCGCGCGAGCCTGCGATAGGCCTTGCGGATCTCGTCGGCCGAGGCGATGCGCTCGACCCCGAGATCCCGATAGTAGTCGCGGTATTCCATTTCGCGAATCCTACTCCCCGAACATCTCCCGGACGATCCACTGCACTTCCCGGACCACGCCGTCGCGGTCGAAATCCGGGTTGCGCACCACCCGCACCGTCAGGCCGTCGAAGATCGCGAGCATCAGTTCGATCTTGGCTTCGAGTTCGCGTTCCTCGACCTGGGCGCTGGCCGGGTAGATGGTGCCCACGACTTCCTTGAGCCGGGCACGAAGCGCTGCGTCCATCGAGCGCACGGTGGCGGCGACGCCCGGGTTGCGGGCGGCTTCGGCGACGATCTCGAGGTCCAGCGAGGAACGCGCCACCGTGTTCTGCACGCCCTCGGCGACGCCGGCGACCATGGCCTGATGGATCTCGGCGGCGCTGCGCAGTTCGTCGATGCGATCGAGCGCGGTCTCGAGGTCACGCTCGACCAGGGCCTCGATGATCGCTTCCTTGCTCGCGAAGTAGTTGTAGATGTGGCCGGCGCTCATGCCGAAGGTGCGGGCGATCTCGGCCATGCTCGCGCCATGGAAGCCGCGTCGCGCGAAGCAGGCGCCGGCGGCATCGAGGATCTGCCTGCGCCGCATGTCGGCTGGCGAGATCTCCTCGCATTGCGGCGCTGCCGACGAGCCGGTCAGGCGTTCCGGATTCATCGCCGCATCACCGCTGGTGGGCGGTGCTCGACTCCAGCCCCGCCGGTATGCCGATGCCCGTCACCTGCTCGGCCGCACTCCAGCCGCCGCCCAGCGCACGATACAGGGTGACGAGGTTGGCGCTGCGCGCCGCCCGCAGTTCGATCAAGCCCTGTTGGGCGCCATAGAGCGAGCGCTGCGCATCGAGCACCGCCAGGTAGCTGTCGACGCCCTGCCGGTAGCGCAGGTCGGCGAGCCGGTTGGCTTCGGTGGTCGCTTCGAGCAGCGCCGTCTGCGCGGTGATCTCGTCGTTGATCGTGCCCTGCTGCGCCAGGGCGTCGGCGACCTCGCGAAAGGCCGACTGGATGGACCGCTCGTAGCGGGCGACCGCGATATCGCGATCGACCTCGGCCACTTCGAGCAGGGCGCGATTGCGGCCGCCATCGAAGATCGGCATCCGGACCGCGGGGATGAAGTTCCAGGTGCCCGAGCCGCCGTCGAACAGGCCCGAGAGTTCGCCGCTCGCGGTGCCGATGCCGGCGGTCAGGCCGATCGACGGGTAGAAGTTCGCGCGCGCCGCGCCGATGTTGGCATTGGCGGCGCGCAGCAGGCGCTCGGCCTGCGCGATGTCGGGCCGGTGCTGCATCACCTCGGAAGGCAGGCCCGCGGCCAGCTGGGTGACGGCGACGACCCGGTCGAGATCCGGACCGGGCAGCAGTTCGGCAGGCACCGGTGCGCCCACCAGCAACGCGAGCGCGTTGCGGTCCTGGGCGAGCAGGCGCTGGAAGCGGGCGAGATCGGCGCGGGCCGATTCGACCGTGGTCTGCGACTGGCGCAGGTCGAGCGCCGAGGCCACCCCGAGTTCGTGGCTGCGCACCACCAGCTTGTGGGCCTCCTCGCGGTTGGCGAGGGTGTCGCGCACCAGTTCGAGCCGGGCCTGGTCGGCGGCGAGCGCGACCCAGGCGCGCGAGACTTCGGCAACCAGGCTGATCGCGACGCTGCGACGCGCCTCGCCGGTGGCGAAGTACTGTTCGAGCGCGGCATCGCGCAGGCTGCGGACACGGCCGAAGAAATCCAGCTCGTAGGAGGCGATGCCGACGCTGGCGCCGTACTGATGGGTCGTCATCGACTGGCCGGTCATGGACAGGTCGGCCGGTACGCGCTGGTGGGTACCGCTGCCGCTCGCGTCGATCGTCGGGAAGCGGCCCGCATCCTGGATCTGGTAGAGCGCCCGGGCTCGCTCGATGTCGAGTGCCGCGATCCGCAGGTCGCGGTTGTTGTGAAGCGCGATGTCGATGAGTTGCTCGAGCCGCGCATCGGCGACGAACTCGCGCCAGGGCATGTCGGCGTCCGCCGCTGCGCTGGTGCCGGCCGGGGCGGCCGCGGCGGCGTTCGCGGCGGGGCCCTCGGGCCAGTCCTGCCCGACCGGGGCGGCGGGTCGCTCGTACTGCGGCGCCATGCTCGCGCAGGCCGACAGCGCGGCGGCGATGGCAAGGAGGGTCAGGCGTTTCATCTCGGGGCTCCTAGGCATCGATCGGCGGTTCGGCCGCGACGCGCTTGCTGTCGCGGCCGAAGATCCGGCGCACGACCACGAAGAACAGCGGCACGAAGAAGATGCTGAGCAAGGTGCCGGCAATGGTGCCGCCGAGCACCCCGGTGCCGATCGCATTCTGGCTGCCGGAGCCGGCGCCGGTGGAGATCGCGAGCGGCACGACGCCGAGCGCGAAGGCGAGCGAGGTCATGATGATCGGCCGCAGGCGCAGCTTGACGGCTTCCAGGGTCGCCTCGATCAGGCCGAGGCCCTGTTCGATCTGCGCCTTGGCGAACTCCACGATCAGGATCGCGTTCTTCGCCGACAGCCCGACCGTGGCGAGCAACGCAACCTGGAAGTAGACGTCGTTCGACAGGCCCCGGCTGCTCGAGGCGAGCAGCGCGCCGAGGATGCCCAGGGGCACGATCAGCATCACCGAGAACGGGATCGACCAGCTCTCGTAGAGCGCCGCCAGGCACAGGAACACCACCAGCAGCGACAGCACGTAGAGCAGCGGCGCCTGGTCGCCCGTCTGGCGCTCCTCGTAGGACAGGCCGGTCCAGGAGATGCCGACGCCGTCCGGCAGCTGCGCCGCAATGCGCTCGACCGCCGCCATCGCATCGCCGGTGCTCTTGCCCGGAGCCGCCTCGCCGAGGATCTCGAGCGCCGGCAGGCCGTTGTAGCGCTCGAGCCGGGGGGCGCCGGAAGTCCAGCGGGCGCTGGCGAAGGCCGAGAACGGCACCATTTCGCCACGAGAACTGCGCACATACCAGCGGTCGAGGTCCTCGGGCATCATCCGGAACTGGGCATCGGCCTGCACGAACACCCTCTTCACCCGGCCCTTGTCGATGAAGTCGTTGACATAGGTGCCGCCCCAGGCGGTGGAAAGCGCATCGTTGATCTCGGCCATGGTCAGGCCGAGCGCACCGGCTGCCGCCGTATCGACCTCGATGTGGTACTGCGGGGTATCGGGCTGGGCGTTGGGTCGCACGCCGGTCATGTCGGGGTCCTGCGCGGCCATGCCGAGGAACTGGTCGCGGGCGGCGAGCAGCACATCGCGGCCGACACCGGCCTGGTCCTGCAGGAAGAAGTTGAAGCCGGTGGCGATGCCGAGCTCCGGGATCGGCGGCGGGGCGAAGGCGAAGGCCATCGCGTCACGCATCTGCATGAACGCACCCATCGCACGGCCGGCGACCGACTGGGCCTCGAGCGCTTCGCCCGGGCGCTCCTCCCAATCCTTGAGCCGCACGAACCCGAGGCCCATGTTCTGGCCGGTGCCGCCGAAGCTGAAACCGGCGACCGTGAACACCGATTCGACGGCTTCCTTCTCGTTTTCCAGGAAATGCTCCTGGACCTTGTCGAGCACTTCGAGGGTGCGCTCCTGGGTCGCTCCCGCGGGCAGTTGCACCTGGGTGAGCAGGACGCCCTGGTCCTCGTCGGGCAGGAAGGCGGTGGGCATGCGCCCGAACATGAAGACGACGACGCCGACGATGACGAGGTAGATGAGCAGGAAGCGGCCGGTGCGCGCGAGGATGTAGCCGACCGTCGACTGGTAGCCGCGGTTGCTGCGCTCGAAGCCGCGGTTGAACCAGCCGAAGAAGCCGCGCGTCTTGCCCTGGTGGCCCTTCTCGATGGGCTTGAGCATGGTCGCGCACAGCGCCGGGGTCAGGACCAGGGCGACCAGCACCGACAGCGCCATCGCGGAGACGATGGTGATCGAGAACTGCCGGTAGATGACGCCGGTCGAGCCGCCGAAGAAGGCCATCGGCACGAACACCGCCGAGAGCACCAGGGTGATGCCGACCAGCGCACCGGTGATCTGGCCCATCGACTTGCGGGTCGCCTCGCGCGGCGACAGGCCTTCCTCGCTCATGATGCGCTCGACGTTCTCGACGACCACGATCGCGTCGTCGACGAGCAGGCCGATGGCGAGCACCATCGCGAACATCGTGAGCGTGTTGATCGAGAAGCCTGCCGCCGACAGCACTCCGAAAGTGCCCAGCAACACCACCGGCACCGCGATCGCCGGGATGAGGGTGGCCCTGAAGTTCTGCAGGAACAGGTACATCACGAGGAAGACGAGCACGATGGCCTCGATCAGCGTCATCACGACGCTTTCGATCGACAGCTTCACGAAGGGCGTGGTGTCGAAGGGAATCAGCCACTCCAGACCCTGCGGGAAGGACTCGGCGAGCCGCTCCATCTCGGCCTTGACCAGGTCGGCGGTGTCGAGCGCGTTGGCGCCCGAGGCGAGGCGGATCGCGACGCCGGTGGCCGGTTTGCCGTTGTAGCGGGGCACGAAGTTGTACTGCTCGCTGCCGAGTTCGACCCGGGCAACATCGCCCAGGCGCACCACGGCGCCATCACTGGTCGTGCGCAGCAGGATCGCGCGGAACTGCTCGGGCGTCTGGAGGCGGGTCTGCGAGGTGATGGTCGCGTTGAGCTCCTGCCCGGGCACCGCCGGCGCCCCGCCGAGCTCGCCCGCCGAGACCTGCGCGTTCTGCGCGAGAATCGCCGACTTGACGTCGGCCGGCGTCAGGGCGAAGTTCTGCAGTCGTTCCGGGTCGAGCCAGATGCGCATCGCATAGCCGGCGCCGAAGACCTGCAGTTCGCCCACGCCGGGTACCCGGCTGATCGGATCCTGGATGTTGGTGACGATGTAGTCGGCCAGGTCCGTCTGGGTGATGTCCGGATTGTCGGAAATGAGGGAGATCACCATCAGGAAGGCGGCGGTCGACTTGTTGACCTGCACCCCCTGGCGCTGGACCTCCTGCGGCAGCACGGGAATCGCGAGCGAAAGCTTGTTCTGCACCTGCACCTGGGCGATGTCCGGATCGGTGCCGGCATCGAAGGTGAGGGTGACAGTGGCCCGGCCGGTGGAGTCGCTGGTCGACTTCATGTAGCGCAGGCCGTCGATGCCGGTCATGCGCTGCTCGATGACCTGGGTGACCGTGTCCTGCAGGGTCGCCGCCGAGGCGCCGGGATAGTTGGCGTTGATCGTGACCGACGGCGGCGCGATCTGCGGGTACTGCGAGACGGGCAGGCTGAAGATGGCCAGCAAGCCCGCCAGCATGATGACGATCGCGATGACCCAGGCGAAGACCGGGCGATCGATGAAAAAACGTGCCATGGCTGCTTACGTCCCCGCTCAGTTGGATGCGGCGGGGGCGGTGGCCGGTGCCTCGGCGGCCGGCGCCGATGCGGGCTCGACCACGGTCACCGGGACGCCGGGACGGATCTTCTGCAGACCTTCGACGATCACACGATCGCCGGCGGCCAGGCCTTCGCTGACCAGCCACTGGTCGCCGATGGTGCGCTCGGTGACGAGCTGGCGCTGGGCCACCCTGCCTTCCTCGTCGACGACCATCGCGATCGCCTGGCCGCGCGCGTCTCGGGTCACGCCACGCTGCGGCGCGAGGATCGCGTTGTCGCGCACGCCTTCCTCGAGAAGGGCGCGCACATACATGCCGGGCAGCAGTTCGCGGTCCGGGTTGGGGAACACCGCCCGCAGGGTGACGCTGCCGGTGGCCGGGTCGACCGTGGCCTCGGAGAACTGCAGGCGGCCCTCGTGTTCGTACTCGGTGCCGTCGGGCAGCAGCAGCTTCGCGCTGGCCTGGTCCTTGCCGACGCTGCGCAGCTTGCCGCTGGCGAGATCGCGGCGCATCTGCAGCAGCTCGTTCGTGGAGCGGGTGAGATCGACGTAGATCGGGTCGAGCTGCTGGATGGTCGCCAGCGGCTGGGGCTGGCTGGCCGTGACCAGGGCGCCGGCTGTGACCGAGGACCGACCGATGCGCCCGCCGATGGGGGCGGTGATCCGGCTGTGGTCGAGATTGATGCGGGCCGACTCGACCGCGGCCTTCGCGGCCGCCACGTCGGCCTTGCCCAGGGCGAGGGCGGCGCGTGCGTCATCGCGCGCCTGGCGACTGACCGCATCCACCCGGGAAAGTTCCTCGTAGCGTTTCGCGGTGATCTCGGCGCTCTTGAGGTTCGCCTCGGCCCGGGCGAGCGCCGCGCGCGCGCTTTCGCTGGCGGCCTTGTAGGTTGCGTCGTCGACCTGGTAGAGCACCTGCCCCGCCTTGACGTCGGTGCCTCGGTGAACTTGCGCTCCTGGATGATGCCGGAGACCTGCGGCCGCACCTCGGCAACGAGATAGGGCGAGGTCCGGCCGGCGAGCTCGGTGCTCAGGGATATCGACCGCGGCTCGATCGTCACCGTGACCACCTCGGGCGGCGGAGGCGGAGGCGGCGCCGGCGGCGCGTCCTGGCCGCATGCGGACAGCGCCGCGGCAATGGCGAGCAGCGCGGCCGGCGCGAGCCGGCGAACGAGAATACGGGTGGCGTGAGCCTGGATGTTGTTGGTGTGCACGAAAGTCCCGGTTCGGTTCGTTCGGCTCGAGATCGTCGAGCGGATGAAGGCGGCTGCGCGAGGGATGCCGGAGGATGAGAGGACAGCGCCGGAAAAAACGATGCGGCAGCGCAGCAACAGGCCCTGAATGAACATTCATTCTGGATGCGGGTTTCCTGCCTGTCAAGGATTTTCGCACGGCAACACCCCGGTGCACTGTCATCCAATCGGCATCAAAACGACGCAAAACGCTCATATCGCGGCAACAGACTCCCGGCTGGCGTTGCCCCGGCGAGGTGCTGCGCCGCAACGCGCCGGCCCGAGGCAGCAGATGCCCACCCGGCAATTCTTCGAACAACCAGCTGGAAACGAGATGAAACGACATGCCATCGCGCTGGCCCTGGCCGGCTTCCTACTGTCTCCCGCGGCCCGCGCGGATGTCGAACTGATGGGCAAGGCCCTGCAGGTATACGGCAAGCTGCATGTGTCCTACGACCTCTACGACCGCGGCGGCTCCACGGTCGACGTTCCCGATCCTTCCGACTCGGAAGTCGTCTCGAATTCCTCGCGCCTCGGCTTCAAGGGCGAAGTCGACCTCGGCGCCACCACCAAGGCACTGTGGAAGTTCGAATCCGAGATCGACGTGGTCGGCGAGGTCGGCGAACTGAAGGCACGTTCACGCTACCTCGGTGTCGGGGGCGGCTGGGGGCATGTCCTGGTCGGCATCGAGGACACCCCGCTCAAGCGGCTGGCCGGCTCCTACACCGAATTCGGCGACACCATCGCCGATCGTCGCGGCATCCTCGGCCAGGTTTCCAGCGGCGCCCATCTTTTCAACGTGCGCGCCAAGAACATGGTCACCTACGGCTACCGGGGCAAGGGCTTCGCCTTCGACCTGATGGCCGCCAACGACTTCGAGGACGTCACCGATCCGGACCAGAGCGACAACCAGCTCTTCGGAGTCGGGCTGTCGTACAAGGCGAGCAACTGGGGCGCCGGCATTGCCTGGGAATCGCAGTCCGACATGGGCGGTGTCGACGGCGCGGACGCCGACGCGATCCGTTTCGGCGGCAACTACTCCTTCGGCAGGTTCAAGGTCGGCGGCCTCTACGAGATGCTGAGCGACGACGGCTGGGGCAACCGGGTCGAACGCGACGCGTTCGCGATCAACGCCTCGATGCAGATCGCCCCGGACTGGAAGATCGCGATCCAGTACATGGAAGCCGACTCGTCGGACGCCGGCAATGACGGTGCGGACGAGATCGCGATCGGCGCCTACTACAAGATCACCAAGGCCGTCGAGGTCTACGCGATGTACGCCGAGCTGTCGAACGAAAGCAACGCCAGCTATCGTCTCGCGCGCTCGGGCCATGGCCAGGCCTACCAGCCGACGGCCGCCGGCGAGAAGGTCAACGCGTTCTCGGTGGGCATGTCGCTCAGCTTCTGATTGTTGCCCGGACCCGGTGAAACCCGGGGTCCTGGGGCCACCCCCTCCACAGGGGTGGCCCCGTCTCATGCGCCAGCCGACCAAGCTCATGCGCATGTCGTTGGAAAACAGCCCGGCACTCGATTCATAATTCGGATTCCGCATGTGGACCGCCGTTTCGGTCCCGACAACCGGCATCCGATCGATGAATTTCCAGCAACTTCGCTCCGCGCGCGAAGCCGCAAGGCGCGGCTTCAACCTGACCACCGTGGCCGAGGTGCTGCATACCTCGCAGCCCGGCGTGAGCCGCCAGATCCGCGAACTCGAGGACGAGCTCGGGGTGGCGATCTTCGCGCGGGCCGGCAAGCGCCTGACCGGGCTGACGCCGCCCGGGCGAGTGATCCTCCCGCTGATCGAGCGCCTGCTGCTCGAAGCGGACAACCTGCGCCGGGCCGGCGAAAACTTCGCCGCCCAGGATCGCGGCTCCTTGACGATAGCGGCCACCCACTCACAGGCGCGCTACGCCCTGCCTCATGCGGTGCGTGATTTCAGCGAGCGGCACCCCGACGTGACCTTGATCATGCATCAGGGCTCGCCACGGCAGATCGCCGAACTGCTGCTCTCGGGCGAAGCCGACATCGGCATCGCCACCGAGGCCCTGGCCGAGTATCCGGGGCTGGCGGCGATGGCGAGCTATCGCTGGACACACTCGATCGTCGTCCCGCCCGGGCATCCGCTCGCCCGGGACGCCGAGCAGGGCATCGAACCGAGCCTCGAGCGGCTGGCCCAGTTCCCGATCATCACCTACGAGCCCGGCTTCACCGGGCGCAGCCATATCGACGAGGCTTTCCGCCGGGCCGGGCTGCGGCTCGAGCCGGTCCTCTCGGCGATGGACGCCGACGTCATCAAGACCTATGTCGAGCTCGGCATGGGCGTGGGCATCATCGCGGCGATCGCCTTCGACGAGGCGCGCGATCCGCAACTGCGCGCGATCGATGCCCGGCACCTGTTCAGCGCCAACCTGACCCGGCTGGCGCTGCGCCGCGGCAGCTTCCTGCGCAGCTATGTCTACGACTTCATCGAGCTGTTCGCCCCGCCCCTGACCCGCGAGGTGGTCGACCGGTGGCTGGCCTCGCCCCCGGGCTCCCGCCTCGATCCCTGACGGGCCTTCGGGCTGGGGCGCCTTGCCGTACAAGCGTACTGTCTGCGGCGCCCCGCCTTGTCATGCGCCCGAAGGCGCGCCGGGAAGTCGGGTGCTACTGGGTGACGGGCAATCCCGATGCGTCGAACATCCCCTCGAAGAGGATCGAGCTGAGATAGCGCTCGCCCGAATCGGGCAGCACCACCACGATCGTCTTGCCCTTGTTCTCGGGCTGCTTCGCCAGGCGCAGCGCGGCGACCACCGCGGCGCCGCTCGAGATGCCCGACAGGATGCCCTCTTCACTGGCGAGGCGCCGGGCGTATTCGACCGATTCCTCGTTCGACACCTGTTCCACGCCGTCGATGAGCGAGAGGTCGAGCGTGCCCGGGATGAAGCCCGCGCCCAGGCCCTGGATCTTGTGGGGCCCCGGCGCAAGCTCCTGGCCGGCGCGCGCCTGGGTGATCACGGGACTGGCGATCGGCTCGACCGCGATCGACTGGATCGCCTTACCCTTGGTCTTCTTGATGTAACGCGATACGCCGGTGATGGTGCCGCCGGTGCCGACGCCCGACACGAGGATGTCGATCGCGCCGTCGGTGTCGTTCCAGATCTCGGGGCCGGTGGTCGACTCGTGGATCGCCGGATTGGCCGGATTCTCGAACTGCTGCAGCAGCACGTACTTCGGGTCGGAAGCGGCAAGCTCCTCGGCCTTCGCGATGGCCGCCTTCATGCCCTTGGCACCCTCGGTCAGCACCAGCTTCGCGCCATAGGCGAGCAGCAGTTTGCGACGCTCGATGCTCATGGTGTCGGGCATGGTGAGGGTGAGCGGGATGCCCTTGGCGGCGGCCACATAGGCCAGCGCGATCCCGGTATTGCCACTGGTCGGTTCGACCAGTTCCTTGCCCGGGCCGAGCAGGCCCTTCTTCTCGGCTTCCCAGATCATCGCCGCGCCGATCCGGCACTTGACCGAATAGGCGGGATTGCGCCCCTCGATCTTGGCGAGCACCGTCGCGCCCGCGCCCTCGGTGATGCGGTTCAGCCGTACCAGGGGAGTGTTCCCGATGGACAGCGAATTGTCTTGATGGATTCGGCTCATGGTTTTTTCCTCGGGAGCTGGGGTTCTCGCAGCCGGACAGGCTAGCCGCGGGCTGGTTCATTCTGAACGAAGCATTGCATACATGCTTCATCGTTTCGCGCATGTCCCTGCCCTTGCTTCTTTCTCGATACGGGCTCGCATTCGAGTGCAGGACAAGGCGGGGCGCCGCAGACAGTACGGTTGTACGGCAAGGCGCCCCAACGCAGTCATGCGCTCGAATGCG
>JBAYRO010000076.1:0-15791 GCA_041676645.1 Burkholderiaceae bacterium
GGTGAGCAAGTTACTGATCTTGTTGTACTTCTGCTTATCGTCCAGTGCATCACTCAGCTTGTCCATCAGCAACCCGTTGAGTTCAGTGCGGTTCGCCCGGTCGAACTTCGCAAGGTAGTCAGTCAGCAGCTTTGCATAGAAAGCATCGTCCTGTGCTCGGGTGCGGATGTAGTCCGCCTTGTTCGCCGTCACCTCGGCCACAGCAGCCGATACATGGAAGTTAGGCTTTCGCCCCTCGATCAGTCGCATCCGCCTCAGACGAATCACCGCTTCATCAGGAATAGGCAACTTCTTCTGCACACGGTCCAGCGCCAGCACATCTACCAATCGTAGATCGGTTTTCTGGATAAGCAGACGGCTATACGCTGGGTCTACCACACCGCCATAGAGCGTGAGTTTGACGACGTGAGGTTCGCGCAAATCGTAGTCTGGCAGCGGAAAATAGCGACGAGCCTGCCCCTTGTAGATCTCATGGATACCGTAGCCCATGGTGTCGATCATGTTCAGTTCTGCCATGGCCTGTGCCAGAAACGGGTTTCGATAGCGACGCGGTGTTTTACCACCTTCGACATACTCATCTGGCTGGCCCTCGAAAAATCCGCCTTCACTTTCGAAGAGCAAGCGGTCAGGCTGTTCCGTCACCACAACCCGACCATTACGGGAATAATCCTGATGCGCAATACAATTATGAAGGGCTTCGAGCACGATTTTCTGATCGTACTTGGACACTTCGACGTGCACCAGTTCGTCCTGCGGCAACAGCCGGAGCTGAATATTGCGAATCCGCTGATATAACCGCGTGGTGTTCAACAGAAAGGGTGGACCGAAATGTTCGTAGGCTTGTTCTGGCCCTTCCAGTTTCCAGGTCAACTGTGCCGGATACGGCGATAAACGCCATGCAGATTCCGCCTTGCCCAGCAGCAGCAAGGCGGCGCGTGTAATCCGCCCGTTCTGAGTAATACGGGCGCGGTCCAGAAAAGCAGCCAGTGACCAATGCTCCACCTCATCGGCAGAGAATCGGTTCGCATACTTCTGCGCAAACGACTCCCGTGCCTTGCGTAGCGCCGCTTGGTGCAGATCATCCTGCGTCGCACCAGCAACCACTTGTGCAGTCCAGTCCTGCTGAAGAGTCTGCTGTCGGATTTCGTCCTGCTTGTCGAGACTGAGCGGAGCACGACTTTCACCGGCACGCGCGTAATAGTGACCTTTCCAGGCGATGGGAATACCCCGCGGTGCTGCAGGAATTTCAAACAGCACGACACGGCCCACCTTGTCATACAATACAAGGATGTTGCGGAACGTGATGTTAGGCTCGGTACCCTGGGCAATCTGGTACTTCAGACTCTGCAGGCGCTCCGGCTCGGAACGGTAGTTGGTTCCCACCACGACGCGAGTCCGGTCATTGACACCAAACACCAGCCAGGCGCGTTCCAGACCTCGTAAATTAGCTTCGTTGCTCAGTGCGGAGAAGTATTCCCCTATCTTGTGAGTATCGTATTCATTGCTCGCCTGCTTAAACTCCACGACTTCGTTTTCCCAGGTGGCAATCAATCGGTCCAACAGTGCTTTCAGTGCCGCTGACTCTACGCGATCGCCCTCGTGATGCACCTCATTTCAGTCGCCTGGAAGCGAAAACCGCTATCCGTCTGGAATCTCGTCGGGAGCAACTCAACGCGTCCCGTGCAGCGCCATCCCGCGTCCGCGTATGCCGTTCACCCCCGCGACCAGGAACTCGCGCACCGCGGTGCCGGCGATCGTGTAGGTGAAGCCGACACCGGTGATGAACTGGTTCGCGAGGAAGCAGGCGGGTCCGAACTCCACCACGGCGTCGAACACGTTCTCGCCCGGCCGCGCGGCCATGGTGCCGGTGAACTGGCATTTCGGCCCGCCGAAATTGCTGCTGTCGATGCCGCTGAAGCGGCCGTCGGGCTGGACGGTGACGTCGACCGGGGTGCCGTCCATCAGGCGCATCGGCCACAGCCCCACGATGTCCGCCAGCGCCGCCGGCGCATCGTAGTCGTAGCTCGTCGACGGAATCGGCGCGCCGGCAAAGTCGATGGTCCACTGCGGAAAGCTGGCCGCCCCGAGGAGCGACTGATTCGTGTAGCTCGCTTCCAGCGTTCCCGCCACGGCCGGATCGATGCCGAAGAAATCCCTGGCGTCCGCGGAAGCGAACTTGCCGTCGGTGGATACGCCGGATCCCTGCACGAAGCCGTCCACCGCAAAGCCGCCGCCGCCCTGGCCGCCGTAAAGGATCCAGTACTCGCCGCCCGGAAGGACGAGCCAGCGAGCATCGCCCCGGGCCGGGTCGATCTCGAAGGAGCCCGACCAGGCGCCCTCGAGGCGTACCGGGGGATCCCCGGGCCCGCCGGGAAGACCGGGGCTCACGCCGTTGCCGCCCTCGCCCCCGGCGCCGTCACCCCCACACGCGGAGAGCGCCAGCGCGGTGACCGCCGCCATGCCGATGGCCCGCGCGGCCGCACCGAAGGCCGTCGCTCCCGGGCCTGGGCCCGTCTCGCTGTCTCCGACTGTCAACATGTGTCATCCCCTGAAGTGAAATGGCCCTCGGGCTCGCCGACCACCCGCGCCACATGGAATACCCGTTCCCCCGCAGCGAGCCGCGCGCCCGCCCGCGGATCGCGCATGGCTTCGAGAAACGCGGAGTCGAGATCGTAGAGACGCGAATCGATGCCGGCGGCCGTGCTGGCACGCCGGAATCCGGCCGTGGCGCCGTAGCCGGCCTCGCTCAGTTCGTCGATGCCGGTATCGACGAAGCCCCGGTTGTCCGGCGCATCGAACGCCGACCGGCACTGGCCGGCGTCCGTCGAGTGGTAGTTCCGGCAAAGCGCCGGACGCACATCGTAGACCGAGCAGGCGGAATCGACGAGGAAGGGACAGGGCTGGTTGCTCGCCCGATGCTCGGCGTACGACAGGCCCGCCGTCGCGCTCGTGTTCGCGGCCGCCCGCAAGACCATGGCCTCGCGGCGCTCCGGCGGAAGCGTCGCGACGCGCGTGGCGATCGCGAGCACTTCGAGGGCGGTGGCCTCGACCTTGAAGTGGCAGCACCAGGCGCAGCCGGCGCGACAATCTGGCTTGATCGGCGACATCGCCCGTGCGTGGGCAGTGACGCGCTCATGGCGAGCGTAGAAGCGCAGCAGAGCCCGGCCGTGCGAGCCGTCGCGCAACTGCGTCGACGCCAGGGCCGCTTCGGTGTCTGCATGGGTCGCAGCGCGTTCTGGATTCATCCCGGACCTCGTTGCGTTGCGAACGAGGATACAGGGATCGCCGACTATCCCGGGCGCGTGGGCTCACCAGCGCCCGCGAGACGCTGGAACACGACCAGCGAAGCATAGGCATCGTTGGCCGCGTAGAGCAGCTGGGCCGGGCGCAGTCTGGACTGCGCCCAGTTCGAGGTGGTGGCCGATTTCGGCTTGCGCAGGCGCTGGCCGAGGACGATCGCGACGGCGGCCTTGAGCCCGACATCGTGCCGATAGCCGGTCTCGCGAAGGCGCCGGCCGATGTCGATGGCCGCGCCGAGCCGGATGCCGGTCCTGTCGAGCAGCGGCCCGCGGTCGGAACGCAGGCCGAAGCCGACCTTCACGAGGTTGTCGGACTCGAGCACCGCGCGCAGGAACTCGACCGGCATGCCCGGCGCCACCTGGACGATGAAGGCTTCGTCGAGCGTGGCGAGCTGGATCACATGCGGGCCTTCGTTGGGCTGGCCGCGCACGAAGACCGGCTTCGATTCGGTGTCGAACCCGACATGACCGGCCTGTTCGAGGGCACGCCGCGCATGCGTCGCCCCGGCTTCGTCGCGCACGAGGTGGATCCGCTCGAGGGGCAGGCCGGCGAACTCCGGCATCTGCGCGATCGCTTCGCGCGTGGGTCGCTGCAGCGGCGCGACGCGTTTCGGCGGCGCGGCCTCGGTGCCCGCAGTCGGTTTCATGTAGGGATTCCCCGGATGGCGCCACTTCGTGCCGGTGGCTCATGGAAGTGAAGGATAGCGGACAAGACCCCACGCCTGCGACCCTTGCCGGAACATCGCACAATGCCGGCGAGGAGGATGCCAAATGTCCAGCACAGCTGCCCGACCGTTCCATCCGCCGTCCGATCCGCGCTGGCAGGCGCTGCATTCGGAACCGGCGCTCGAGCCGGCACTCGAGATCGTCGATGCGCACCATCATCTGTTCGACCGGCCGAGCTGGCCCTACCGGCTCGAGGACCTGCTCGACGACTTCGCCGGTGGCCACCGTGTGCGCTCGTCCGTCTACGTCCAGTGCGGCGAGCAATACCTCGCCGAAGGGCCCGCGCATCTGCGACCGGTCGGCGAAACCCGCTTCGTCGATGCCGCCGCCAGGCGAGCCCTGCACATGACCGAAGGCGCGGTCCATGCCTGCGCGGCCATCGTCGGCTTCGCCGACCTTACCCTCGGCGCCGCGGTCGACGAGGTGCTGGAAGCGCACCTGCGCGCCGCCCCCACCCGCTTTCGCGGCATCCGCCACGGCCTGTCGACCGATCCCGATCCCGCCTACGCCCGCTCCGGCCCGCGACCATCGCCCGGACTGATGGCCGATCCGGCGTTCCGGGAGGGCTTCGCGCGGCTGGCGCCGCATGGCCTGTCCTTCGATGCCTGGCTCTATCATCCCCAGATTCCGGAGCTGCTCGAGCTTGCCCGCGCCTTTCCGGACACGAACATCGTGCTCGACCATGTCGGCGGGCCACTGGGCCTGGGCGGCTACGCCGGCCGGCGCGACGAGGTGTTCGCGCAATGGCGCGATTCGATCCGGGCGCTCGCGGATTGCCCGAACGTCGTCGTCAAGCTCGGCGGCCTCGGCATGCGCCTGACCGGCTTCGGCTTCGACGAAGGCAGGCAGCCGCCCGACTCGACGACTCTCGCCGCCGCCTGGAAGCCCTGGATCGACACCTGCATCGAGGCATTCGGCGCCGAGCGGGCGATGTTCGAAAGCAACTTTCCGGTCGATGGCTGCTCATGCAGCTACGGCGTGCTGTGGAACGCCTTCAAGCGGATCACCGCCGATGCGTCGGCCGATGAAAAGGCGGCGCTCTACCAGCGCACGGCCCGGCGGGTGTACCGGATCTGAGCGATCCGCCGGCCGCCCGACCCCAACCCCGACAACCCCGAAACACGGAGATTCCTGCATGTCCGACGATACCGAATACGTCCCCCCGAAGGTCTGGACCTGGAACAAGGCCAGCGGCGGGCGATTCGCCAACATCAACCGGCCGATCGCCGGGCCCACCCACGACAAGGAGCTGCCGGTCGGCCGGCATCCCCTGCAGCTCTACTCGCTCGCCACGCCCAACGGGGTGAAGGTGACGGTGATGCTCGAGGAACTGCTCGCCGCCGGCCACGCCGGCGCGGAGTACGATGCCTGGCCGATCCGGATCAGCGAGGGCGACCAGTTCGGCAGCGGCTTCGTCGCGATCAATCCGAACTCCAAGATCCCGGCGCTGCTCGATCGCAGCGGCCCGGAGTCGATCCGGGTGTTCGAGTCGGGCGCGATCCTGGTCTACCTTGCCGAGAAGTTCGGCGCCTTCCTGCCCACCGAACCGGCGAAACGGGCCGAATGCCTGTCCTGGCTCTTCTGGCAGATGGGCAGCGCCCCGTACCTGGGCGGCGGCTTCGGCCATTTCTATGCCTACGCCCCGTTCAAGATCGAGTACGCGATCGACCGCTTCGCAATGGAAGCCAAGCGCCAGCTCGATGTACTCGACCGGCGGCTCGCCGAATCCGAGTACCTCGGCGGCGACGAATACACGATCGCCGACATGGCCGTCTGGCCCTGGTACGGCGCGCTCGCCAAGGGCCTCGTCTACGAGGCCGGCGAATTCCTGTCGGTGCACGAGTACCGGAACGTGCAGCGCTGGACCGACCAGATCGCGAAACGGACGCCGGTGCGCCGCGGCAGGATGGTCAACCGCCTGGTCGGCGACCCGGCCAGCCAGCTGCACGAGCGCCACGATGCGAGCGACTTCGATACCCGCACGCAGGACAAGCTGAACCCCGCCGGCTGAGATGGTGAAATGGGGTCAGACACGATTTCCCTGCGGGAAATCGTGTCTGACCCCATTTCTGCCCTTCACTGCAGCTCCTTTTCAAAGGCGGCGAGCGTCTCGCCGATGAGGGCGGCGATGGTGTCGATCTGTGGGCCGTCGACGATCAGCGGCGGCGCCACCATCAGCCATTCGCCGAACTCCCCGTTGGCGGTACGGCGCGAGTAGAGCAGCAGGCCACGCTCCATGCCGAGTTCGACGATGCGGGCAATCGCCTGCGTCTGCGCCGGGAATATCGCCCTGGTCTCCCGGTCGGCGACGATCTCGATCGCCATCAGCAGGCCCTTGCCGCGGATGTCGCCCATGATCGCGCTGTCCTTCTGCACCTCGAGCAGGCGTTCGCGCAGGCGCCCGCCCATCGCGGCGGCATTCGGGATCAGGCCGCGCTCCGCCGTCTCGGCCACCACCGCATGTCCGATGGCGCAGGACAGGGGATTCGATGCATAGGTGAAGCCGTGCATGAAACCGCCCGCCTCGGCCAGCGCATCGACCATCCCGCGCGAAGCGAGCACCGCGCCCAGCGGCGTGTAGCCGGCGCCGATGCCCTTGGCGAGGGTGACGATGTCGGGCCGCGCATCCGGCCAGTGGTGGGCGGCGAGAAACTCGCCGGTGCGGCCGGCGCCGCTCATCACTTCATCGAACACCAGCAGCACGCCGTGGCGGCTGCAGATCTCGCGCACCCTGGCGAAGTAGCGATCGAGGGGAACCAGCGCGCCGGTGGCAAGCCCGCCCACCGGTTCCAGGAAGAAGGCCAGCACGGTCTCGGGCCCTTCGCGCCGGATCGTCGCCTCGAGCGCGTCGGCGCAGTGATCGGCCCAGGTCTGGGCGGTATGCCCCGCGGGCAGCCGGTAGGTGAAGGCCGCGGGCACCTTGGGCATCATGCGCGCCATCGGACCGAAGCTGGCTTCGGAAACCGGGTCGCCGCTGACCGCGATGGCACCCATGGTGCCGCCGTGATAGCTGGGCATGCACGACAGCACCTTCCAGCGCGAGGCCTGGCCCTGGGTGATCGCGTACTGGCGAGCGAGCTTCATCGCGCTCTCGGTGGCTTCGGAACCGCCCGAGATGAAGAAGGCGCGCTCCAGCCCCGGCCCGGCCAGGTCGGCCAGGATGTCGGCCAGCCGGACGTTGGCCTCGTTCTCGAAGAAGACGCGGCTGGCGTAGGCCACCTCGCGCATCTGCCGGTCGGACGCGGCGATCACCCGCGCGTTCGCA
Organism: Burkholderiaceae bacterium; assembly: GCA_041676645.1. Lineage (GTDB taxonomy): Bacteria > Pseudomonadota > Gammaproteobacteria > Burkholderiales > Burkholderiaceae_E > JAMLIN01. The sequence goes on from JBAYRO010000076.1 coordinate 7,291, forward strand.
TGACCGAGGTTGGCGGCGATGGGCCCCGAGGATGCATCGATGTAGCGCCGCCCTTCGGTGTCCCACAGGTAGATGCCCTCGCCGCGGGCAACGCTCGGGCGGCGCGGAAGCGCCTTGCTGCGATAGAAGAGTTGCACCGGACCGCCGTGCGGGCCGTAGGGGCTGGTCGATGGATTCATGCCGGTCTCCTGTCGAACCCGGGCCTTCAGGCCGAGGTGGTGTCCGTGAACAGCGGATCGGTTCGCTCGACGAAGGATTCCACCGCCTTCACAAGTTGCTCGCATTCGGCATCGCCGATCGGCAGCGACAGATTGATCATTCCGCGCCGCGCCAGCCAGATGCCCTGTTCGAGCATGTCGAAGAAGAAGAGGTCGCGCAGGGTAGCGTTGCCGGCCAGGAGGTCGCGCGCCTGGCGTATCGGGCCCGCCTGCATGTGGACGTTCATCATCGAACCGAGGCCGGTGAACTGCATCGGGAACCGGGCAACGCCCGCGACTTCGTTCAGGCGCGTGCGCAAGGCGTCGCCGCGCGCGTTGAGTGCCGCCGCAGCCTCGGCGGTGTAGACGTCGCGCAGCCCGACCACGCCGGCAGCCATCGTGAACACGTTGTTGTTGAAGGTACCCGCATGGCCGAAGGAATCGGGCCGGCGCGGATCGAAACGCGCCATCAGGTCGGCGCGCCCGCCGAATGCGCCGAAGCTGAAACCCCCGCCAATGTACTTGCCCAGCGTGGTCAGGTCGGGCGTCACACCGCGCAGCGCCTGCAGGCCGCCGGGCGACAGCCGCGAAGTCATCACCTCGTCGAAGATGAGCAGGGCCCCATTCGCAGTGGTCCATTCGCGCAGCATCCGCAGGAACTCCGGTTCGGCGGGGATGCAGCCCGCCGAACCCTGCATCGGCTCGAGGATGACGCTACCGATCTCGGCGGCATGCCCATCGAGCAGCGCGCGCGTCCCCTCGATATCGTTGTACGGCGCCTTGATGAAATCGAAGGGCGCCTCCATGGCGCTGCGCGTGAGGCCAAAGGTGAAGACGCCACCGTGGTAACCGCCTTCGAAGACGACGACCTTGTCCCTGCCCGTGACGGCGCGCGCTGTCGAGATGGCGAACAGGTTGGCCTCGGTCCCCGAGTTGGCGAAGCGGACCAGTTCGATCGAGGCGAAGCGCTTGCAGATGAGGCGGGCAAGCTCCTCCTCGTGGCGAATGTGCCCGCCCATCACCCAGCCCTTGTCGAGGGCCTCGAGGATGGCCTGGCGCAACGCCGGGTTTGAATGTCCGTAGAGACCGGCCGTGTATTCGCCGAGGAAGTCGATGTAGCTCCGACCGTCGAGCGAGGTCAGCGTCGCGCCCTGCGCCTCGACCAGGGTGAGCGGGAAGGGTTCGCTGAAGAGCGAAGTCCGGGTATTGCCGCCGGGAAGTACCTCGGCGGCCTTGCGGTGCTGTTCCTCGCTGCGCGGATTGGCCGCGACGTAGCGAGCCCGGGCGGTCTCAAGCGCTTCGGCGATGGCCTGGTCCTGCATTTCGGTCGGCATTGTGTCTCCCTTGCGTTGTTCAGCTGATCTCGATGTCGAGGGCCTTGTTGATCAGCTCGCGGCGCTGCGTACGGGCCGTCGCCGCCGGGCCGAGCAGGCGCGCCACCGCGACCAGCAGCGCTTCGACGGCGTACATCTGCGCCAGCATCGAGTCGAAGTAGAAGGGCTGCTCGACGCGCAGCGTCATGCCGCCGTCGGCCTCGGTATCGATCGGAGAACCGGCGTCGGTGATCGCCAGTACCGGGACACCCGCTTCGCGCGCGACATCGACCAGCCCGATCACCGTGCGGGTGTAGGGCCGGAACGCGATCGCCACCAGCAGGTCCTGCTTCCCCATGGCGGAAACTTCGCCAGCCAGCGAGGAGCCCGGGGCACCGATGATCGTCACCCCGTCGCGCAGGATCTCGAGATAGCTGCCGAAGAAGTGGCTCAGTGCGTAGGTGCCGGCGCGCAGACCGAAGACATGGACATGTCGCGCGGCAAGCACCCGCCTGGCTGCCTGCTCGATAACCTCATCGTTGAGCGCATGGGCCACGGCAAGCACCTTCCGGCACTCTGTTTCCGCCAGCTGCCGCAGCCGGATCGAACCCTCGCCCATCGCGGTGCCGGAAACGAGTTCGCGAACCCGCGTGCTGTAGAAGGGCTGGGTGGCGCTGACATGCTGGCGAAACACATCCTGCAGCTCGCCGAAGCCGCTGAAACCCAGGCGCTTGCCCAGGCGCGTCAGGGTCGACGGATCCACGCCATTGTGGGCCGCGAGCTCGGAGATGCTCTGCACGGCGACCTGCCCGGGGCGAGACAGCATGTCGACCAGTACCGCAAGCGTGCGCTCGCCCATGCCCTGGCGTCCCTTGAGCGCGCGCGCGCGCTCGACGCAGCGATGCAGGTCGTCGAGGCTTTGCGGCGGGTTCGCAAGGATGGCACCGGGCGGACTCATGACGCAAAATTAGCATGCATGGAAATATTTGCACGCAAATTCTATTGCGCGCTGCGACATGAATCCGGGCTGGCGGTCTCCCGGCAAGGCCGACTGCAAGCTCAGGCCGGTGCGACGACGCCCGGAGCGCCAGTCAGGCAAGCCATCCCGACGAGGGTCGCCTCGATCGCTTCCTCCAGCGGGGTATGGGGTTCCTCCCCCAGCACCGCGAGCAGCCGGGAGTTGTCCAGGCGCAGCGGCTCATGCCAGAAGCGTCGAACTTCACCCATCTCGCGCATGGTTTCGTTGAACGGCGCGAGCAGGGGCACCGCCCACCACGGAAAGGCGCCGATGCCGGGCTCGCGTCCGGTGCGACGCGTGACGACCCGGCGGAGGGCCGCCACCATCGCCCGGCCATCCTGATCCCAGTGGCCGGCCATGTGGAAGCGGGCGAAAGGCTCGAATTCATCGACGCGATGCAGCAGGCGCACCATGGTGCATGCGACATCGGGCAGGTAACCCCATTGGTGGCCGACGCCGACCCGGCCGGGATACCGGATGCGGTGCACCGGCCGGCCGGGCCTGAGCATCGCCTGCGAGAACCAGCTGCTCGCGACCGTTGGCCCGAAGTAATCGCCCGCTCTGACGATCAGTGCGCGCCCGCGCCCCGATTCGGCGAAATCACGCAGCCGTGCCTCCATCTCGACCCGGACGGCACCCTTCGATCCGGCGGGATGCTTGGGTGCATCCTCGCCGGCCGGCAGCGGCACATCCCGCCCGTAGTTGTAGATCGTGCCAGGCAACAGGACGATCGCCCTTTCCGCAGCGGCCGCCGCCAGGGTGTTGTCGAGCATCGGCAGCACCAGTTCGGTCCAGCGCCGATAGCCCGGCGGATTGACCGCATGGGCGATCACCGCGCAGCCCCGGGCCGCCGCCGCGACCGCCGACCGGTCGAGCGCATCGCCGACGATCCAGTCGATGCCGTCACGCTGGCCGGGCCGCACGGTACGGCTCAGCCCCCGCACCGACCAGCCGCGCTCACGCAACTGTCGGGCCAGTTCCCCGCCGATGCCGCCGCTGGCACCGAGCACCAGCGCCATCCGAAGTTCCTTTGCCATGCCTGCTCCCCTTCGAGCGATTTCGATGAGGGCGAGTCTGGCTGGAGACAGCTAGCAATAAAATTGCCGAAAATGATGGATCAGCTATACATTCATGCATGGGCAATCCGGTCGACTGGACTTTGTACCGAACCTTCCTCGGCGTCCTCCAGGAAGGTTCGCTGTCGGGCGCGGCGCGAACCCTGGGCATCGCCCAGCCAACCGCGGGCCGACATGTCGCCGCGCTCGAGCAGGCCCTGCGGGTGGCCTTGTTCACCCGCTCACCGACCGGGCTGCAGCCCACCGACGCGGCTCTTGCACTCCAGCCGCTCGCCAAGGCCATGGCCGATACCGCGACTTCGATCGAGCGCGCGGCGGCCGCCCAGGGTGAAGGCGACGCAGTCCGCGGCGTACTGCGGATCACCGCCAGCGACGTGATCGGTGTCGAAGTGCTGCCGCCAGTCCTCGCCGGCCTGCGCGATCGCTATCCGGCGCTCGCGATCGAACTGGCACTGACCGACCGGGTCGAGGATCTCCTGCACGGCGAAGCCGACATCGCGATCCGGATGATCCGGCCCGACCAGGACCGGCTGATCGCACGCCACATCGGCAGTGTCGAACTCGGCATGTACGCGAGCCAGGACTACATCGCGCGCCACGGCGTGCCCGGCGACGTACAAGCCCTGCTCGCCCGGTCCCTGGTCGGATTCGATCGGGAGACACCCTACCTGCGCGACACGGCCCGGCGCCTCGGCAGCGTTGGACGCGAGAATTTCGCACTGCGCTGCGACAGCAACGCCGCACAACTCGCGCTGATCCGGGCCGGTGCCGGTATCGGCATGTGCCAGGTTGCGCTCGCCGGACGCGGCGAACCGTTGGTGCGCCTGCTGCCCGAGGCGTTCTCGCTGTGGCTCGAAGTCTGGCTGACGATGCATGAGGATCTGCGTAACAGCCCGCGCTGCCGGATCGGGTTCGATGCGCTTGCGCAGGCACTGGCGCAGCATGTCGGCTCGACCCACGTACCAGCCAGAGCAAAATCCACCAATCAGACGTGAGTACCCGCTTCTTCGATTCGCGTTGAACCCCTGCGAAGATCCGCAGATGAGCCCCGACGCGGACCAAAGCGTCACCGGGAATTCACGAGCCGATCGACGGACGACAAGGTAGACTCGACTCGCAACACCATGCCGTCATGCCCGACACCACGACGGGTGTGTCGATTCCGTAATCTCCAGGAGAAAGACCATGGGTTTCTTCAGCAAGATCCTCGACAAGCTCGGTATTGGTAGCGCCCAGGCCGCCGAAGCCCCCGACCAGGCGGCAGCGCCGGCTGCCGGGGCAGCGCCGGGCGCCGACGCCGCACCCGCATCCGCGCCGGCAGCGGCGCAGCCGCAGGCCATTCCGGTGGTCGACGTCGTCGCCCAGCTCGAGCAGCGCGCGGCGGCCAATCCGCAGAAGCTCAACTGGCGCACCTCCATCGTCGACCTGCTCAAGCTGCTCGACATCGACAGCAGCCTCGCGGCGCGCAAGGAACTCGCCACCGAACTCGGCTGCCCGGCCAACCTGATGTCCGATTCGGCGCAGATGAACATGTGGCTGCACAAGAAGGTGCTCGAGCGCATCGCCGCCAACGGCGGCAACATTCCCGCCGACCTGCTGGACTGAGCAGCGCTTCGCGGGCGAGTCCCGCCAACCTGGGAGAAGACACATGCAGCTCACCGATCTCCTCGCCCAGCTGGGCGGGCTCGACAAGATGTCGCGCGAACTCGGCGTCGACCAGCGCCAGGCCGCCTCCGGAGCGGATGCCCTGCTGCCCGCGATCCTCGGCGGCTTCAAGAAGCAGGCCCAGGCTCAGCCCGGCGGGGCCAGCGGCCTCGAAGGGCTGCTCGGCCAGCTCGGCGGCGGCTCCCTGCTCGATGATGTCCTGGCGCCGCAGCCGACCCATGTCGAGAAAGGCAACGACGTCCTCGGCCGGATCTTCGGCTCGAAGGACGTCAGCCGGGCGGTCGCCGACAACGCGGCTTCAACCTCGGGGCTCGATCCGGCGCTGCTGAAGAAGATGCTGCCGATGCTCGCCATGCTGGTCGCCGGCTTCATGGCCAAGCAGGGCTCATCCGGCCAGGCCCAGGCTGCGCCGGGCGGCGGCGGCCTGGGCGACCTACTCGGGGGAAGCGGAGGCGGAGGCGGCGGCCTCGGGGGCCTGCTGGGCGGCATGCTCGGCGGCGGTGGCGGTGCCACCGGCGGCGGCGGGCTCGGCGGCCTGGCCTCGATGCTCGATCTCGACGGCAACGGCAATCCGCTGGACGACATCCTGCGGATGGCCGGCAAGACGCTGCGCCGCTGAGGCAGCGCGGGGTTCAGCCGCGCGGGCTGCGCGGCGGCCGGGCAAGATAGGCCTGGGTCGCGGGCCGATCGCGCAGCCTCTCGGTCCAGCGCCGGAACACCTTGTCCATCCACGCCGGCTCGACACCGAGCTGGTGCATCGCCACGCCACCGTTCACCGACTCGTGGTACTCGGCGATGAGGCCATCGCGCAGCACGAAGCGGCTCATGCCGTCGATCACCACGAAACGGCCCTGGAACTGCTCGATGGTCGACGAGAAACTCGACAGCGACCAGGCGTAGGCGATGTCGCCGTTGCAGACCGGATCGAACATCTCCCAGCGATAGTCCTCACCGGCGTCGCGGTGGAACAGGTTCGACATCATGTGGGCAATGTCGGCGCGGCCGGTATGGGCGCCGTAGATGTAGTCGTGGTAGATGCCGTCCTCGGTGAAACAGCGCGAGAAGCGCTCGCCGTCGCCAGCCTCGGCCGCCGAGCTGAACTCGGCGAGCAGCTGGACGAAGTCGTCCTGGGTCATGTCGGGCTCCTGCCTGGGTGGAACGGGATAGGATCGCACAGGGATCGCCGCAATCAGAGCTGCGAGCGCAGCGGCCGTACGATGGCTTCCTTGATCCGGGCACGCAGGGGGCGGGCCCGCCAGTCGGCCAGGGTATAGGCCCGGGCGCTGGCGAGATCGGCCTCGAAGATCCCGGTCATGCGGGCGGCGAACGCGCGCGAGTAGATGTTGAGACTCGCCTCCTCGTTGAGCTCGAAGGAGCGGACATCGAAATTGGTCGAGCCGACCGAGACCAGTTCGCCATCGACCACCAGCAGCTTGTTGTGCAGCATCGTCGGCTGGTATTCGGCGATCTCGACGCCGGCCTCGAGCAGCCTGCCCCATTGCGCCCGCGACGCAAGGCGCACCGCATCGGAATCGATGTGCGGGCCCGCCAGCACCACCCGGATCCGGACCCCGCGCTCGCGGGCTTCGAGCAATGCCCGGATGATCATCGCGTCGGGTACGAAGTAGGCCGCCTGCATGTCGATCGACTCGACGGCCGCGGCGATCGACATCAGGTACATCAGGCGCATGCTTTCGCTGCCGCCGGCCGGCGAGGCGATGAACATCTGCGCCGGGATGTCACCGGCCGGCTCGAGTTCCGGGAAGTAGGCGGCGCCATCGAGCACCATCCCGGTCGTGCGGATCCAGTTGTCGTTGAAGGCCGCCTGGAACTGGGCGACCACCGGCCCCTCGACCCGGAAATGCATGTCGCGCCAGTGCTCCGGATCACCGGCGTCGCCATCCCACTGGTCGGCGATGCCGACGCCGCCGGTAAAGCCGATGCGTCCGTCGACGACCAGCAGCTTGCGATGCGTCCGGTTGTTCATCCGCCCGACGTTGTACCAGCGCAGCGGCCTGAAGTGCCTGACATCGACGCCGGATTCGCGCATGCGATCGATGAGGGCGGAATCCATCTTCAGGCTGCCGACCCAGTCGAGCAGCACCCGCACCTCGACGCCGGCGGCTGCCCGCTCCGAGAGCACCGACGAGAAGCGCTCGCCGATGTCCCCCGACCAGTAGATGAAGGTCTCGAAGGTGATCGTGCGCTGCGCCGACTCGATCGCTTCGAGCATCGCGGGGAAGATCTCGCGGCCGTTCTGCAGGTCGTCGACCCGGTTGCCCGGAACGATGCCCGGGCCCAGCATGACCGCCATCTCGCGCTGGAACTGGGGGTCGGCGACGGGATGGCGATGCGGGATCCGGCGTTCGATCCGTTTCTCGGACGTCTTCACGTTCGCCACCACGATGGCAACGAGACCGAGGACGATGGCGGTGGCGACGACGATCCAGATCATGCGGCCATTGTCGTACGATCGCTGCTGTTGCACACGGAATCCAATGACGATCCACCGATCGGCCAGCCCGATCGGGGTGGCGCTTGCCGCCCTGGTTGCGGCGTTCGCCCTGAGCCACGCGTTTCGCACGGTCATCACGCTGGTCGCGCTGCCGCTGCGCGAGGAGCTCGGCCTGCGCGACGACGCGATCGGCATCGTCGGCGGCGCGTTCCATCTCGCCTTCGGCATCATGCAGCTGCCGATCGGGATCATGCTCGACCAGTACGGGCCGCGGCGCACCATCCTGGCGGCCTTTCCGGCGGCGGTGATCGGTGCCACCATCACCGCCACCGCCACCGGCGTGCCCACCCTGCTGCTCGGCCAGTGGCTGATCGGCATCGGCTGCGCGCCCTGCTTCCTCGCCACCCTGATCGTCATCAGTCGATCCCGTCCCCCAGGCGAATTCTCCCGCCTGTCGGGCATCGTGCTCGGGGTGGGCAGCGCCGGCATGCTGATCACCGGCACGCCGCTGGCCTGGGTGGTGGAGAATGTTTCGTGGCGCGGCGCCTTCTGGCTGCTCGCGGGGGTGTCGGTGACCGTCTGGGCCTGGTGCTGGGCGGTGGTGCCCGGCGATCCCGACGATCGCCACCAGGCGCGGCCCCGACATTCCGCCGCCCTGCTCGAACTCGGCCGGATCCTGCTCAATCGCCACATGCTCGGCATGATCGCGATCGGCTCGGTCACCTACGCATCGTTCATCAGCCTGCGCGGGCTCTGGCTGGTGCCGCTGATGTCGGA
>JBAYRO010000077.1:0-15749 GCA_041676645.1 Burkholderiaceae bacterium
CAGGTCGTAGCGATCGCCGAGGGTCACGAAGAGATTGCCGTCGGGCGCGAAGACGATGCGCGCGCCCCAGTGGTTGTTGCCCCGGTGGGCTGGATGCTGCGCGAAGATCCGCTGCGCCGATTCGAGCCGCAGGCGGTCCATGTCGAGGCGGGCGCGCATCACCGCCGTGCGGGCCTTGTTGTCGACGGGCTCGGCATAGGCGAAGTAGATCGTGCCGCTGCTGGCGAAATCCGGCGCCAGCGCGACGTCGAGCAGTCCGGCCTGGCCCCGGGCATGGACATCGGGCACGCCGGCGATCGGCTCGGACAGATCGCCGTCGGCGCTGACCACGCGCATTCGCCCGGGCCGCTCGGTGACCAGGAAGCGGCCGTCGGGCAGGAAGGCCACCGCCCAGGGTGTGACCAGGCCTTCGGCAACGGTTTCGAGCTGCAGCGTGCCGAGGCTGGAACTCACCGGCACGCGCTGGGGCGCCGATTCGACCTTGCCCGGCCGGCAGCCCAGCATCGCCAGCACGCCGACGAGGCTCGCGACGATGGCCAGGTGGGAGAATAGCCGGATGCGGGCGCCGCTGCTCATCGGGCCAGTCGGGCCGCCAGCCGGCGTTGCAATTCTTCCGAATCGCGGCTCTCGACATGGGCGCGCGCCATCTCCGCAAGTACCGCCGCGGTTTCCGCACGGCTGCCGCCGGCGAGCAGTTCGAGCAGGTTGGCCTTCATGCGCGCTACCGTCGCCGGGTCGGTCAGGGCGACGGCGTCGAGGATCTCCCCGAGCCGGGTGTCGAAGTCGCCGGCTGGCACCGATTCGGTGAGAAAGCCGATGCGCAGCATCTCGGCCGACTCGATGGTCATGCCGGTGAGCATCAGCTTGGCGGTTGCGCCCAGCCCGAGCCGGTCGAGGTAACGGCGCAGCCCGCCGGGATAGTAGTGCAGGCCGAAGCGCGCGGCGGGCATGAACATCCGCAGGCCATCGCGGCCGATCCGCAGGTCGCAGGCGAGCGCCATGTCGGTGGCGCCGCCGTAGACCGAGCCCGACAAGGCCGCGATCGTCAGGCAGGGCAGGCGCTCGAGCGCATCGAGCATGTCCTCGAGCCGATGGTCGAGCTCGGTGCCGATCGCGCCCAGGGTATAGCCCGAGCTGAAGGTGCGTTCGCCGGTGCCGATGATGACGAGGGCGCGCGGCGGGGTCGGGTCGGCGGCGCGGGCCGCGAAGAAGGCGCCGAGTGCGTCGACATCGGCGGGATCGAGCCGGTTGTGCTCATCGGGCCGGTCGAGCCGCAGCAGCCAGAAGCCGTCGCTGTCGCGCAGTTTCGGCGAACCCGGGTGGTCGGCGAGCGCGGTCTCGGGCGCCGCGAGCAGTCGGGCCCAGGGATCGGTGGCGAGGTCGGTGGCGGCCTGGTTCATCGGATGCTCGCTCGGAGCCCTCATGGGCTCCCGGTCAGGAAGGTGGCGACGACGGGGTCCGCGCGCAGCGCCGCGAGCTGCTCGTCGTCGGGAAGCTGTGGGCGGTCGCGATCTGCCGCGACCAGGCACAGGAAGCCGAGGGCCTCGCCGGCGTCGGCACGGAACTGGTGCCAGGTCAGCGGCGCGATCTCGACGAGATCGTGGGCCGCGAGCGCATGCACCCGATCGCCGACCAGCACCCGGCCCCTGCCACGCAGCACCAGGACCGCATGGGTGTGTTCATGGCGCTCGAGGGTCGAATGACCGCCGGGGGCGACTTCGAAGTAGCGCCACTGGGTGCCCGCCGGGACTTCGTCGAACAGCACCTGGCGGGTGATGTCGCGAAAGGATGCGGCGCCCTCGTCCTTGTAGCGCAGGACCTCGACGCCGTCCCAGCGAAAGCCTTCGCGCGCATGTCGGACGATCGGCCTGCTCATGAGCCGATTCTACCGGCCTCCTTGCCCGCTTCGCGAACCCGGGCGGCGAAGGCGCCTGCGCGGGCGTCCAGCTCGTCGCCGGCCTCGAGCAGGTTGCCGCCAATCAGGAGCATGGTGTCCGGCCCGAACAGCGCGAGCATCTCGTCGACCCTGTCCACCCGCATGCCGCCGGCCGGCACCGGCATCGCCGGCGGCATCGCGCCCAGGGGTTCGCGGGCGGCGGTGGCGATCGCCTCGCAGGTGGCCCGCGAATAGCCGAAGCGTCCGCCATGGTTCGGAAAGATGCTGGCGTCGGCGCCGAAGGCCCGGAACAGCCGGCCCAGGAGCAGGGCCGGCGCGATCGCGGTGCCGGCGAGCGCCGGATGGGCGATGAGGGGCATGCCCGCCTCGCCGCGCAGCAGCTCGGCGAATACCGGAACGCCGAGGACCATGGGGCAGGCGAGCAGGGCGCCGACGCCCGATGCGCGTGCAATGCGCAATTGCCCGGCGAGGCGCCCCGGGCCGCCGGAGAGATTCGGCGCATAGATCGTGCGCCCGCCGGTGGCGCGATTGGCGGCGTCGATCGCCCGCTGCACCGCCGGAACCCGGGCTTCGAAGGGCGCCACTGCCTGCTGGGCGATGCCGTGGTCGTCCTTGATGATGTCGATTCCGGCCCGGGCGAAGCGCCCCGCCAGCTCGGCCAGCGCGGCCGGCGTCATGCCCTGGGGCTTGAGCGCGGTGCACGATAGCGGGCGCTCGCCCGCGCCGCAGGCGGCGCGCAGCCCGGCGATGCCGAAGGCCGGGCCGGGCAGGGCAGCCAGCAAGGCGGCGGGCAGGCGGGCATCGAGCAGCCGCACATCGGCCTGCAGCGAACAGTTGCCGAACAGCATGTTGAGCAGTTGCCCCGGTTCGCCGCCGACAGTGGCGGTGGCCAGCGAGATATCGACTTCGAAGGCGCTCGCCTGGTCGGGTTCCCCGGGCAGGGGCGCGATGCGCTCGACCCGGCCCGGCACTGCGGCGCGGAGCGCGGGATCGGTGATCGCCCCCGCGGGCATCTCCACGCTCTGCTCGAGCGCAAGCGCCGCGGCCCGTGCCTCGATGCGGGCGGGGTCGGCCTCGATGCGGTAGCGCACGAGGATTCGGTCGGCGGGTGCGCCCGCCGCTGTCTCGGCCTGGTTCATGATTCTCGTCGGGTCGGCGCCGGCGGGGCGGCGCCGACGCAGTTTAGCAATGCGCCGTAGGATGCGGGGTTTGCGTGAATCGTCCGGCTTGCCCGGTCCCGAGCCCTGCACAGATGAGCACCGCGACGAGCCTCGACCGGATTCGCAAGGGTCCGATCCTTCCCACCCTGCTGCGGCTGTCCACGCCGAACGTGCTCGCCATGAGCCTGGCGGTTCTCGTGGCCATCGCCGAGACCTTCTACGTCGGCCTGCTCGGCACCACGCCGCTGGCGGCCCTCGGCCTCGTCTTCCCCTTCGCGATGCTGACCGGGACCCTCTCGGCCGGCGCCATGGGCGGCGGCGTGTCCTCGGCGATCGCCCGCGCGATCGGCGCCGCCGACATGGGGCGCGCCCATGTGCTCGCGATGCACGCGATCCTGATCGGGGCCGCGATGGGGATCGCGTATTCGCTGTTCTTCGTGCTTGGCGGCGCGACGATCTTTCGCTGGCTCGGCGGCCAGGGCGGAGTGCTCGCCGAGGCGGTGCGCTACGCCGATGTGTTGTTCGCCGGCGCGATCTTCGTCTGGATGAGCAACACCCTGGCGTCGGTGGTGCGAGGCACCGGCAACATGCGGGTGCCTTCGACCGGCCTGGTGGTCGTGGGCCTGACGCAGATCGCCGTCGGCGGCGTGCTCGCCTTCGGGCTCGGGCCCTTTCCGGCGCTGGGCATGGTCGGCGTCGCGCTGGGCAACATCATCGCCTATGCCAGCGGCACCTGTTTCTTCGCCTGGTATCTCGCCAGCGGCATCGGCCGGCTGAAGCTGCGGCCGCGCGGCTTCCCGCTGCGGGCCGAACTGCTGGTCGATATCCTGCGGGTCGGCGCCCTGTCCTGTCTGTCACCCCTGCAGACGATGCTCACGATGCTGGTGTTCACCTCGCTGCTCGCGCGGCTGGGCGAAGTGGCGCTGGCGGGCTACTCGATCGGGCTGCGGCTCGAATTCCTGGTCACTTCGATCTCCTTCGGCGTCGGCGTGGCCTCGGTGCCGATGGTCGGCATGGCGATCGGCGCCGGCGACGTCGTCCGCGCCCGTCGCGTCGCCTGGGTGGCGGCCGGGCTTACCGGCGCCATCGTTGCGGTGGTCGGTTTCGTGGTGGCGATCTGGCCGCAGCTGTGGGCGGGCATGTTCAGCGAGGACGAACAGGTGCTCGGCTACGCCTACCAGTACCTGCGCATCGGTGGCCCGATGTTCCCGCTTCTGTGCGCGGCGCTCACCATGTACTTCTCGTCGCAGGGCGCCGGCAAGATGCTCGGCCCGGTGATGGCCGGCACCGTCCGGCTCGGACTCGCCCTCGGGGGCGGCCTCTGGCTCGCGTCGCAGGGCGCCCCCGCCTGGCACTACTTCGTGCTGGCGGCGGCGGTGATGGTCCTCTACGGGATCACGATGGCGGGCCTGGTGCACCTCACCCCGTGGGGGCCGAAGAGTCGCTGAACAGGCGGCTCGAAGCGGCGACTTCATGCGATAAAATGTACAATACATGCAATATGTACAAATTGTCCTGATGAGGTAATCATGCGCATCGTCTCGGCAAGCGAAGCCAGACAGGCGCTGGCGGAGATTCTGGAGGCAGCGCGCCGTGAGCCCGTCGTCATCCAGCGCCAGAAGCGGGACGTCGCCGTGGTGATGTCGGTCGAAGAGTACGAGCGCCTGGTCAATCTGAACGTGGCCGAGTTCCAGCGCTTCAGCGATCGCGTCGGCGCCAGGGCACGGGAAGCGGGCATGACGGACGACGTACTGCAAGGATTGCTCGGCGGTGAGGATTGACCGCAGGCTGGTGATCGACATCAATCTCTGGGTCAGCCGCCTGCTCATGCCCGGGGGAACGGCAGCCAGGGCAGTCGATCACGGCCTCGCGTGGGGCGTTCCGCTGATGTCCGAAGCAACGCTGACGGAACTGAGCGACGTGCTTGCCCGGGACAAGTTCGATCGGTACGTTACGCGCGAGGACAGGCAGCACTTTCTGCGTCTGCTCGGCGGCATCGTCCGCCTGGTCCCGATTACCCAGCGTATCTCCGCATGCCGGGATCCCTCGGACGACAAGTTCCTCGACGTTGCTCTGTGCGGTGAAGCACTGCTGATCCTGACAGGCGACGAGGATCTGCTCGAGCTGCACCCTTTTCACGGGATCGAGATATTGCGTCCGACGGAATTCCTGGCCCGTCCGATCGGTTGAACGCCGGCCGGGTAGTGCGGCTGTCCGGTGTACCGGGCCCGATGGTCAGGCCTCGTCCCGCAGCTCGATGACCGAGATGGTGCCTTGCGCCACCGCGCACAGCGTCTCCGCATCGGCGCTCCGGCTCAGGATCTCGCAGCGGCAGACCGCCTGGGTCCTTCCGCCATGGACGACTTCGGCCCGGGCGATCAGGTCCTCGCTCCGGGCGGGGCGGACATAGTTGATCTTGAACTCCGACGTCACGACGGTGGGGCCCAGCGCCAGTCCGCCGGCGAAGGTGAGCGCATTGTCGGCGGCGTAGGCGATGACGCCGCCATGGACGAAGCCATGCTGCTGCTTCAACTGGTCGGAGACGGGAATGCGAAGCTCGACCCCCTGCGGCGAGAACCGCAGGAGTTCGGCGCCCAGCAGTGCGCTGAATGGCTGGGCCTGCAGCACCTGTCGTGCCGACTCGAGGGAGATCTTCATCTTGCGGATCCTTGCAGGCCGTCAGCCTGCCGTCTGTTCGCCCGGCGCGAGGAGCTTGTAGTACAGGGTCCGCCGCCCCATTGGCGACAGAATCCGCAATGGCAGGCCCCGATCTCCTTCGCATCCGGACAATCGAAGCGGACCGTGCCGCAAAGACAATGCCCTTTCATGTTCGTCACTCCCGGACTCGGAGCAGGCCCCGGAAGCCCCGGGCGGCGTAGTAGGAATGCGCACCGTTGTGATACACGAACACCCGGTCGTAGCGCCGGTCGCAGAAGAGGGCGCCGCCCAGCGCCCGGAGTTCGGGCGGCGTGTCGATCCAGCTCGACGTCTTCGTGTCGAATTCGCCCAGCTCCTGCAGATTCCTGTACTGCGCTTCGGTCAGGAGTTCGATACCCATGGCCGTGGCCATGTCGACCGCGCTGTCCTTCGGCTTGTTCTCCCTGCGGGCCGCGAGCGCTTCACGGTCGTAGCAGACGCTGCGGCGCCCCGCCGGGCTCTCGGCCGAGCAGTCGCAGAAGACGAGGCGTCCATCCTCGTCCCGGCCGATGACGTCGGGTTCTCCTCCGGTGGCCTCCATCCGGTGGAGTGACTCCAGCGCCGCCGGATCGCTTTCGAGCGCGGTCCGCGCGGCATCCCAGTCGATGTCCGCATGCCGCCCCATGTTCTTCAGGAAGCGGGCCTGCAGTGTCTCGAGGAGCGCTTCGCGCTCGCGGGCTTTCATCGGTTTCGTCATCCGTCGGAATATCCGGCTCCGCCAGGGCGGCGAAGCAATTCTCAGACCCGTTCCGCCCAGTCCATGGCTTCCTCGAGCCTGTCGTCGCCCCAGAAAAGCTCGCCGTCGACGATGAACGAGGGCGATCCGAAGATCTTCAGCGCCTCGGCTCTCTCGGTCTGCTGCCTGAGGGCGTCCTTTGCTTCCGGAGTCTGCGCGCGCGCCAGCATCGCGGCGGCATCCTTGCCCAGGGTGTCCAGCGCCGCACCCAGGTTCTCGTCGGTGCCGATCAGCCTGCCTTGCGTCCAGTGCAGACGGAAAACTTCTTCGGTAAAGGCCCTGCACCAGCCTTCCGCGGCCGCGATGCAGGCGATGCGAGCCGTCGGCAGGGAGTTGATCGGGTAGGCCGAAGGCCTTTGGTATGGAACTCCGAGACGCTGGGCTCGGCGTTCGATATCCCGCCACATGTACTCCATCTTGTTCGGATACGGCAGGAACGGCCCGTAGTCCATGCCGAGCTTCGTGAAGATGGGCAGGAGATAGAAGGGTTGCCAGTCGATCTCGATGTTCCTGGCATCCGCGAGACGGCCGATGCGGGCGACGCTCAGATACGAATAGGTGCTTCCGTACTCGAGCCAGAACTGCAGCTTCTTCATGGCGATTCTCCCGGCTGCGTTGGGGCGGCGGATTCACGGCGGCGAGGGTGGCTCTCGATACCGGGAACTGCATTGAAGTCTGCTCCTGCCGAGGATTGCTGTCATCGTCGATGTCGATGTCGGGTCACCGATCGGGTGCGCTGGACGCGCCGCAATGGTGCGCCGATGCGCCATTGCGGTGGAGGGTGGGCGGCATGCGTCCGCAGGATGGGCGCTTTGCGGCATTGGCACGCTTGCTGCTTTGGTGGTCTCGTCCCCATGACGAGGCAGAGTCCGATGTCGATATTCTCGAACCCCTTCGATTCCTCGACCCGTCTGCGTTCGCGCTGCCGCTGTGGGCGCCACGCATCGCAGCAGGCGCATGACGCGCAGATGGTAGCCGCCGACGAGGTGTCGGCCGGCGCGGATGCGCGCTACGAGCGCGTGGTCGAGCAGGCGGTGATGCGCGCGCTCTTTCCCGAGGACGGGATGCGCCGTCGCTTCCTGAACGCGGTGGGCGTCGGCACGGCCGCCGCCGCGGTCTCGGCGCTCTTTCCGCTGGGCAGGGCGAGCGAAGCCTTCGCGCAGGATACCGGCAAGCTCGAGAAGACCCGGCTCGAGGTCGGCTTCATCCCGATCACCTGCGCCACACCGATCATCATGGCCCATCCGATGGGTTTCTACTCGAAGCAGGGTCTCGACGTGGAAGTGGTGAAGACCGCCGGCTGGGCGCTGATCCGCGACAAGACGCTCAACAAGGAGTACGACGCGGCCCACATGCTCTCGCCGATGCCGCTGGCGATCTCGCTGGGCGTGGGCTCGGCCGCCACCCCCTACACCATGCCGGCGGTCGAGAACATCAATGGCCAGGCGATCACGCTGGCGATGAAGCACAAGGACAGGCGCGATCCGAAGCAGTGGAAGGGCTTCAGGTTCGGGGTGCCCTTCGACTACTCGATGCATGCCTACCTGCTGCGCTACTACGTGGCCGAAGCGGGGCTCGACCCCGACCGGGACATCCAGATCCGCTCCGTTCCGCCGCCGGAGATGGTCGCCAACCTGCGCGCCGAGAACCTCGACGGATTCCTCGGGCCCGATCCGTTCAACCAGCGCGCGGTCTACGACGGTGTCGGCTTCATCCACCTGTTGACCAGGGAGATCTGGGACGGCCATCCCTGCTGCGCCTTCGCGGCGAGCAGGGCGTTCGTCGACGAGATGCCGAACACCTACACGGCGCTGCTCAGGGCGATCGTCGACGCGGCCGCCTATGCCCACGAGCCCGAGAACCGCAAGGAGATCGCCGCGGCGATCGCGCCGGCGAGCTACCTCAACCAGCCGGTCACCGTCGTCGAGCAGGTGCTGACCGGAACCTATGCCGATGGCCTGGGCAATGTGAAGCGGGACCCGAACCGGATCGACTTCGATCCCTTCCCCTGGCATTCGTTCGCGGTCTGGATCCTCACCCAGATGAAGCGCTGGGGCCAGATCAAGGGCGATGTCGACTACCAGAAGGTCGCTCGCGAGGTCTTCCTCGCCACCGACGCCGCGCGGCTGATGAAGGAGGCCGGCCTGACGCCGCCGGAGGAAACCTCGAAGAGCTTCTCGGTCATGGGCAAGGTCTTCGACCCCTCGGCGCCGGAGGAATACCTCAACAGCTTCGCGATCCGGAGGTCCTGAGTCATGGTCGATTCATCCCGCCTTCGCGCGTTCGCCCTCTCGGCGCTGCTGTTCGTTCTCTTCATCGCGATCTGGTCCTTCGCCACCGGTTCCGGGGGTGGCGCCCAGACGGTCGACGACGAATACGCGAAGCTGGTCGGCGCCGCCGCGGCCAGCGGACAGCAGAGCTCGCTGCCCGGTCCCGGCGAAGTCGGCTCGAAGATCGTCGAGCATCTCGCCAATCCCTTCTATGACGCCGGGCCGAACGACAAGGGCATCGGGCTGCAGCTCGCCTATTCGATCGGCCGGGTGCTGCTCGGCTTCTCCCTGGCGGCGCTGGCGGCGATACCGCTCGGCTTCCTGATCGGGATGTCGCCGCTGCTGTACCGGGCGCTCGATCCCTTCATCCAGGTGCTCAAGCCGATCTCGCCGCTGGCCTGGATGCCGCTTGCGCTCTTCACGCTGAAGGACTCCGACGTATCGGCAGTGTTCGTCATCTTCATCTGCTCGATGTGGCCGATGCTGGTCAACACTGCCTTCGGCATCGCCTCGGTGCGGCGCGACTGGCTGAACGTGGCGCGAACGCTGGAGGTGGGGCCCTTGCGAAAGGCGTTCACCGTGATCCTTCCGGCCGCGGCGCCGACGATCCTGACCGGGATGCGGATATCGATCGGCATCGCCTGGCTGGTGATCGTCGCGGCCGAGATGCTCGTGGGGGGCACCGGCATCGGCTATTTCGTCTGGAACGAGTGGAACAACCTGTCGATCGCCAACATCGTGACCGGCATCCTCGCGATCGGCCTGGTCGGCATGATCCTCGACCAGCTGCTCGCGGGACTCGCGAAGCTGGTCACCTACGTGGAGTGAAGCGATGGCATTCCTGGAGATTCAGGGCCTGCGGAAGATCTTCCGCGGCACGGGTTCGCGCCCGGACACCGTGGTGTTCGACGACATCAACTTCCGGATCGAGAAGGGTGAGTTCGTCTGCGTGATCGGTCACTCGGGCTGCGGCAAGACCACCGTTCTGAACGCGCTGGCAGGGCTGGATACCCCGTCGGGCGGCGTCATCATCATGGACGGCCGCGAAGTGTCGGGCCCCAGCCTGGATCGCGGGGTGGTCTTCCAGAACCATGCGCTCATGCCCTGGCTCACCGTGATGAGCAACGTCGCCTTCGGCGTGCGCTCGCGCTGGCCGCAGTGGTCGCGCGAGAAGGTCCGCGCGCACTGCAGGGAGTTCATCGCGATGGTTGGCCTGGCCGGCGCCGAGGACCGCAAGCCGAGTGAGCTTTCGGGCGGCATGAAGCAGCGGGTCGGCATCGCGCGGGCCTTCGCGATCCAGCCCAAGATGCTGCTGCTCGACGAACCGTTCGGCGCGCTCGATGCGCTCACCCGTGGCACGATCCAGGACGAGTTGGTGAGGATCGTCCGCGCTACCCGACAGACGGTGTTCATGATCACGCACGACGTCGACGAGGCGATCCTGCTGGCCGACCGGATCGTGCTGATGTCCAATGGTCCGCGGGCGGTGATCGCCGAGGTCGTCGAGAACACCATGTCGCGCGATCGCGGCCGCCACACGATGCATCATGACCCACAGTACTATCGCATCCGCAACCATCTCATCGACTTCCTGGTCGAGCGCTCGCGCAGCTTCCAGGATCCGGATCTGCGCGCCGCGCATGATCCGAAGCGTCCGCCCATCGTCAGGCCGGGCATCGACTCCGCCGACGCAGCCGAGTCGATCGTCGCGATCGATGAGGATGAGGACGCGATGCAGGACCCCGTGAAGGTGGTGAGCCTGCGCTGAACCCGCGGGCCGCGACGTGACTTCGTCGGGGCCGGTTTCCATCGAGCAACCCTTGTGTACAAAGAGAGGGAATCACCATGACGAGATCCGCAGCCGAAGCGTCGATGAAGCGTGACGACGTCACCGACCTGATCCTGTTTCGCCGCGTGAAGTTCGGCCTGAGATGGGCCGATGTCGCGGAGAAGGTCGGTCAATCGAAGGAATGGGCGACCGCCGCCTGTCTCGGACAGATGCAGATGACGAAAGCGCAGGCCGAAGCGATCGGTACGTTGTTCGACTTGCCCGAGGATGCGGTCCTGCTCCTGCAGACCGTGCCCTGCAAGGGCTCGTTGCCGAGTGCCGTGCCGACCGACCCGCTGATCTATCGGTTGTACGAGGTCGTCAGCGTCTACGGGACGACCATCAAGGAGCTGATCCACGAGGAGTTCGGCGACGGCATCATGAGCGCGATCGATTTCTCGATGGACATCCAGCGCGAGGCCGATCCGAAGGGCGATCGGGTGAAGCTCGTGCTGAGCGGCAAGTTTCTTCCGTACAAGTCGTACTGAGCGCCCCGGGGCCGGGCTGAGGCCAGCCCGTCCCCCGCGGTGGTCTAGGCCGGCGGTCCAATTGTTCGCGGTCCTCCGCACTCCTACCGTGGGGGCATGGACCGCACTCACGCCATCGCCGCTCTCCGGGCCCGTTCGCATCGGGCCCGGTTGTCCGCCATCCTGCTGGCTGCGCTCGCCATCCTGCCGATGGGGCTGGCGGCGCAGCCCTGTCCGCCTGCCGATGGCGCCCCCGGCGCCGCCGGCGAGATCGCGTCCTGCGAGCAATCCGAGCCGGCAAGCCTGCCGCCCGACGGGCCGGCGATGGGACTGGGCAATCCGGTCGATCTCGCCACCGGCGCCAAGTACGAGCGCCGCGTCGACATCGCGCTGGCCGATACTTCCCGGCTGCCCGGGGTCGGTGGCGATGTCGCCCGGGCGCTGGCCCTGCAGCCCGGCCTGCCCTTCGTCTTCAGCCGACACTTCACGGGGGACGGCAACGACCGCGGCCTCGGGCCCGGCTGGCGACATGGTTTCGATACCCGGCTTGCCTTCCGGGGCGGCAGCCGGCCCCGCCTGCAGATCCTGCAGGCCGACGGTCGGCGCATCCGCTTCGAGCATGCGGCCGGCGGGCGCTTCGAGCCCGCGCGTCCCGTCGATGGCGTCGTCCTGGCGCTTGCCGGTGGCGGCTGGCAATGGCGCTGGCCCAACGGCAGGCGCCTCGGCTTCGATGCCGCCGGCCGGCTG
Source organism: Burkholderiaceae bacterium (assembly GCA_041676645.1). Taxonomy (GTDB): domain Bacteria; phylum Pseudomonadota; class Gammaproteobacteria; order Burkholderiales; family Burkholderiaceae_E; genus JAMLIN01. The sequence continues at coordinate 11,803 of JBAYRO010000077.1, forward strand.
CAGCGCATCGGCGCGGTCAACGGCGATCATCTCGTTCTTCGCTACGCCGGTGGCCGGCTCGCCGAGGTCCGCGATCGCGGCGGGCGTCGCCTGTCCATGCGATGGCGGGAGGGGCGCCTCGTCGCCGTCGAAATACCGGGGTCGGGCCGGGTTGCGTTCGGCTTCGACGAAGCCGGCCGTCTCGCCTCGGCGCGGGCGCCCGACGGCGGCGTGGAACGCTACTGGTACGAGGATCCGGCCGGCCCGAATCGGCTGACCGGCGCCGGTCCGTCGCAAGGCGTCCGCAGCCGCTTCGCCTACGACGCGGCCGGCCGTGTCGTGCGTTCGCTGGCCGCCGGGTTGGCGGCCACCGGTGAGCTTCGGCTCGACTACACCACGGACGCGCCGGGTGCGGGCGGTCGCACCCGGGTGCGGGGTCCGCGGGGCGAGGCCAGCTACGCCTGGCAGCGGGTCGGGCCCGATGGCATTGCGCGGCTGGTGGGCGCCAGCGGCACCGCCTGCCGGCGATGCCCGTCCACCGGCATGCAGTGGCAATGGGATCCACAGGGCCGGCTCGTTGCGGCCGGGGGCCTGCGCTACCGGTACGACGATTCGGGCCGGCTCATCGCCATCGAAGGAACCGGGGCGCTGCAAACCCGCCGATATCCCGGGCCCGGGCAGCCAGGGGCGAGCGTGCCGGTCGAACTGGTCCAGCCCAGCGTCGCGCCCGGGCGCCAGCGCAAGGCGCGGATCACGACCGACGCCGAGGGCCGGATCATCACGATCGATGAAGCCGGCTTCGCGCCCACGGCGCGGCCGGTGGCCCGGCATATCCGCCTGCGCTACCACCCGGCGGCAGCGCCGGACGAGCCGGTCGCCGGTCGGCTCGCCGCGATCGACCGGCTCGACCCGCGGGATCCGCGGCGAGTGCTCGCCAGCATCGAACTGCGCTACGACGCTCGCGGCTGGCTGGTCGGCACCAGCGGGCCGGGCGATGCATTCCATGAAATCCGGCGCGATGCGATCGGCGCGCCGATTCCCGATCCGGCGCCGGGGCGCCCCGGGGAGCCCGACCTCGATCGACCAGCGGATTCGATGTCCCCTGCCGGCGATCACCGCCTCGGGCCGGCGCTGCTTCCGCCCGGCCTCGTACTCGCCAGGCACGGCGAACGAGTTCGCATCGATGCATCGGGCCGCGTTGCCCGGGAACACTACGACGATCTCGGCCGGCTCGTGCGCCGCGACGATCCCCGGATCGGCGTGGTCGACTACAAGCACGATGCGCTCGATCGCCTGGTCGGCATCGCATGGCAGGACGGCACCCGCTGGTCGTTTCGGCACGATGCCGCCGGCCGCCCCCGCGAGATCGTCCAGGCCGGTCGCGGCGAACGCGTCGTGAGCCGGATCCGATGGCAGGGCGGGCATGCGGTTCGCATCGAGCATCCGGCGCAGTCGAGTCGGGCCGAATACGATGCCGCCGGGCGGCTGCTCGAGATCGAGCACGAGCTGCTCGGCAGCCGCCACCGGCAGTCCTTCACCCATGACGCCGCGGGGCGCCTGCTGACGAGACGGCTTCCCGACGGCAGCCGGCTGCGCCACGAGTACGATGCCCGCGGCCGCCCGATCGCCCTCCACTGGACGCCTCCCGGCGGCAGCGAGCAGCTGCTGGTCGACCAGGCGCGGTATCGGGCCGGGCGCATCACATCCTTTCGGCTCGGCGGCAGGATCGAGCAGCGGCGCGCCTTCGATGCCAGCGGCCGGCTTGCGATCCTCGCCTGGGCGGGCCGACCCGATTACCCGCGCTGGCGCTTTCATTGGCGAGGCGATGGCCGGCTCGCGGGCATCGACTCCGCCACCGACAGCCGCCGCTTCGCCTGGGATCGCCGTGGCCGCCTGCTGGTGGACGAGCGCCACGAGGCCGGTGGCGAAATCCGCAGGGAGTTCTTCGCCTGGGGGCCGGCCGGCGATCCGCTCGCCCAGCGCGATCCCGATGGCCATACCCGCCGGATCGACGTTGCAGGCGCACCCGCCGGCGCCGGCCTGCCCGCGAGGCATCGGGGCATGCGGCTGGACTACGGCTCCCAGCGGCGGATCCGCAGCATCGGCGTCGACGGCCGGACGCTCGCCCGCCATCGCTACAACGCACTTGGAGAACGCGTCGTGCGCGAGGCAGCGGGCGAGCGCCGCGGTTATCTCTATCATCGCCGCCAGCTTCTTGCCGAAACCGACGGCGCCGGTCGGCTGCGCCGCACCTGGCTGCACTGGCAGGGCCGGGTGATCGGTTTCCTCGAGCATGCGCCCGGCGCCGCGCCGCGCCTGCATTTCGTGCTGGGCGATCATCTCGGCACCCCGGCGATGCTCACCGATGCCGCCGGTACGCCGGTCTGGTCGGGTCGTGTCGGCGCCTTCGGCGGGCTCGATTCGCAGCGGGGCGCGCTGCGCCAGCCGCTGCGGCTGCCGGGCCAGGTCGCCGATCCCGGGACGGGCCTGTCGGACAACTACCAGCGCAGCTACGATCCCCTGGCCGGCCGCTATCTCGAGCCCGATCCGCTCGGCATCGCCGGTGGTCGCAACGCCTACGCCTATGCGGCGGGCGATCCGCTCACCGGCGCCGACCCGCTGGGGCTGGTGCTCTTCGCCTTCGACGGTACGGGCAACACGCCCGAATCCCTCACCAACGTCTGGCTGATGTCACAGCAGTACGACAGCTACGACGAATACGATCGCCAGGCCCAGATCGACGAGCGCAGCTTCTATGTCCAGGGCGTCGGCACCCAGGGCGGCATACGCGACAACATGCTGGTCGGTGGAATGCTCGCGCTGCAGCTCGAGGCCCGGGTCGAGCTGCAGCTCGATCGCCTCGATGCCTATGTCCGCGACCGGCTCGGCTATTACCTCGATGCCGGCGCGACGATCGGTCCCGAATCGCCCCTGCAGTTCGATATCGACGTGGTCGGCTTCTCGCGCGGCGCGGCCGCTGCGCGCGACTTCGCCAACCAGGTCCTGCGCCGGCGCGACAACGGCTACTACCGGGAACTCGTCGACGGCGGCTGCGTCTCCATCGACATCCGCTTCCTCGGCCTGTTCGATACCGTGCTGAGCACGCACATCGGCGACTTCGAGCTCGGCATCCCCGAGGCCGTCGGCCATGCCGCGAGCCTCATCGCCGCCAACGAACATCGTCGCGCCTTTCCGCTCGAATCCATCTTTTCCTCGGCTGATGCCCGCGGCTTCGCAAGCAATCGCGTCGAAGTCTCGCTGCTCGGCGCGCATGCCGATGTCGGGGGCGGCTATGCCTGCACCGATCCAAACGCCTGCGACGGCGGCGATCTTTCCGACATCGCACTGCTCTGGATGCGCGAGCAGGCGGCCGCCCAGGGCGTCGCCTTCCTTCCGCTGCCGCCGCGGCACCAGCGCATCGACGTGCCCGTGCTGCACGACGAAACCTCGTCCTACCTGTTCTTCGATCCCGACCCGCTGGCCGATCGCGAGGTGCGCTACCACGCCGCCTCGCGCACCGATCCGCAAACCGAGGACCTGCCGCGCGAAGCCACGGCGCCCGCTCAGCCGAGTCGCGAGTCCATCACCGACGGCATGAGCGCCGAGCGGGCCGTCGAGTTCATACGCTACGACCCGGTGGCGCGGCCCGGCCGTGTCGGCGAGGTCGACCTCTTCGCCTATGCCGAATGGCTGCGCGAGGAACTCGGCCTCGTGATCGACATCGACGCCGGGGATGCGCCATGATCGCGGCCATCGGGATCGCCTGTCTGCTCGCCTGGCTGTCCCCCATCCAGCCCGCCATGGCCGGCGGTCCGCCGGGGCCGGCTTCACCCTTGTCGACGGGGGGCGACAAGGCGGCCTACGCGGCCTGGAACGCCAATGGCGAACGATGGATCTACGGCGTGGAGCTGCGTGACGCCGACACCGGCCGCCTGCTCACCTCGGCTTCGCGCAGCGCCCCCTGGGCC